>NZ_JARESO010000001.1:0-461781 GCF_046030175.1 Paraburkholderia sp. RL17-373-BIF-A | reverse complement strand
CGGCCCCCCCCCCCCCCCCCCCCCCCCCCCACCCCCCCCCCCCCCCCGCCGGGGGCGGGGGGCGCGCGGCCCCCCCCCCCCCCCCGGCACGAGGCGCGCGGCGGCGCTGATGTAATAACCACGGTAAGGGCCGCTGACCCGTTCAGCCATATTCGTTCTCCTCGTTGCAATTCATGGGCGGACGCCGTGTGGACCTGCGTTCGATACGTCTGCCTGTGCGTTGACCTTCATGTCGCCGGTTGCGTCCGCGCGGCCGGTGCAGCACGCGCGTCGGCGCGCGGCCAACCAGTATGTAAGGCGCCTCGCGAGCCGATTAGTTCTGTCCGACTCACGCGGCGACGGACCCGATCGCACTTGTTCGGCTCGCGCCGGTCGAACGGGATCATCGGCACGGTCCGTGCTGCCGCGACGACGCCTTTTCGAGTTCAGCGAGCGCAATATGGGAAAATATTTTCTGCAAAACCACGAATTGCCCGAGCCGGATGCGGCGAACACATGGTTTGCTTACGCCGAAAGCCACGGCATCGACATTCCAAAAGCCATCAGCATCTGGGAAGACGCGGCCACCAAGGAGGGCGAGGAAAGCCGCCGGATGGTCAGCGCGGCGGGCATTACGATCGAAACGCCCTGAACGTCTTGCGAGACTCGACAGGCGCTCCCGGTCTGCGTGGCAAGCCCGAATATCAATCTGAAAGGAAACAACACGATGCATTTCATGACGCAACTGCGCCGCGCCGGCCGCCTCGACCGCTTCCGAACCAATGCAGTGTTTGCGCTGGTTCGCCGGACGTCGCTGTCAGCCGCCCTTCCCGCCGCCGTGCTGCTCGGCGCGGCGGGCCTCGCCGGCTGCGCATCGTCGAATACCACGTCGCTGATCAATCTGCCGAACGGCCAGACTGGCTTCGCCGTGAATTGCAGCGGCGCCGACGCCGCTTCCAGCTGGGCCTCCTGCTACGTGCAGGCCGGCAAGGCATGCGGCGCGACGGGCTACGACATCGTGTCGAAAGACAATGACGAAGGCGGCACGGCGGGCGGCAGCGTCACGAACGTCGTCTCGGCCAACGTGAAAAACCGCTCGATGATCGTGCGCTGCAAATAAGCGCCCGCGGCGCCTGGGTTCGCGCGGCGGCTTAGTGCGCCTGCATCTTCGAAAACATGTTCAGCACGGCAACCCCGGCAATGATCAGCCCGAGTCCGATGACGGCCGGCACGTCGGGCACCTGCCGGTACAGCAGCACCGCGACCAGCGTGATCAGCACGATGCCGGCGCCGGACCACACCGCGTAGACGATGCCGACCGGAATGCTCTTGAGCGTGAGCGACAGGCAATAGAACGCCACGCCGTAGCCGAGCACGACAACCGCTGAAGGCAGGAACCGCGAGAAGCCCTCCGACGCGCGCATCGCGGACGTCGCGATCACTTCGGCCACGATCGCGATGCCGAGCAAGGCATAAGGAGGCAGCCGCATCGCCTCAGGCCTTTGCAAGCGCGAGCTTGCTGTAGTCGTGGCCCAGATGCGCGCACAGCGCTTCCACCACCAGTTCATGATCGCCGCGCTGCGGCAGACCCGACACCGTGATCGACCCGATCACGCCCGCGCCCGCCACCGTCAGCGGAAACGCGCCGCCATGCGACGCGTACTCCGTAGCAGGCAAGCCGTGCTTCTCGGCGAGCGTGCCGCCGGCCTGCTGCATCTTCAGGCCGATCGCGTACGAGCTGCGGCGGAAATGCGCAACCGTGTTGCTCTTGCGGCGCACCCAATCGACGTTGTCCGGCGTCGCGCCGTCGAGCAGACTGAAGAAGAGCGGCTGACCGAAGGTGCGCAGGTCGATCGCAACGGGGATACCGCGCGCCTTGGCGACCTCGTGCAGATAGGCGCCGACTTGCCACGCGCGGTCGGCATCGAATTGTGGGAACACCAGCGCGTGTTCCTGAGCGGCAATCACCTGCAGATCGTGAGCGATATCCATGGAGTTCAGAGCAAGGTAAGGGGTGGAGCGTGCGCCGCCGTGCGTGCATGGCGGCGTCGCGAGAGGAATCTGAATTCTAGCGCAGCGCCTTACGCAGGCCTTCCGGCATGCGACGTGAGCGATGCGTGCGGCGACCTTCAGAGCCCGCGCGCAGATTCATGGCCCGCGGATTGAAGCCGGTTCTTAAATAGCTATTGCACAGCTATCGGCTTTGTTCTATAATCTTTTCTTCGACGGACGCGGGGTGGAGCAGTCTGGCAGCTCGTCGGGCTCATAACCCGAAGGTCGTAGGTTCAAATCCTACCCCCGCAACCAAGTGCACCAAGCTGGTTGACTACGTCGAAAACAACATTGAAGGCTTGCCCAACCGGCAGGCCTTTTTTGTTTTCTTTCCAAATATTTCATAGCGCGTTGCGCATTCCCGGCTTTTCTCGTTTCCCCAGTCTGATTCCGGCAGCGGTTCTGACGGCAAATCGCCCCGCCCACGACGTCATCCACGCCCTCGGATCAAGCCTCGCGCGCAAGATACTCCGGATTCCGAACAAAATGATTGCGCCATTTGCGAGCAGTTTGGACGCCCCCCTCGGCACCGACTTCACTGGCCGCGGAATCCCGCGCGACGCTATTTTGCGGCCTGAGAAAAACCTCGTGCCAGTGATAAACTCCTATCACCCTTTCTCGTCCCCTTCCTATGAAATTCTGTTCTGTCTGCGGCCAGGGCGTCAGCCTGAGCATTCCGCCTGGCGACAACCGCGAGCGCTTCGTATGCGGCAGTTGCGGCACGGTGCACTATCAGAATCCGCGCAACGTGGTCGGCACCGTCCCGGTGTGGGACGAGAAAGTGCTGCTGTGCCGTCGCGCAATCGAACCGCGCTACGGCTACTGGACGCTGCCCGCCGGCTTCATGGAAATGGGCGAGACGACCGCCGAAGCGGCATCGCGCGAAACGCTGGAAGAAGCCGGCGCGCGCGTCGAAGTGCAAAACCTCTTCTCGCTGCTGAACGTGCCGCACGTGCATCAGGTGCATCTGTTCTATATGGCGCGCCTGCTCGACCTCGACATTGCAGCCGGCGAAGAAAGCCTCGAAGTGAAGCTCTTCGAAGAACACGAAATCCCCTGGGACGAGATTGCCTTTCCCACCGTCGGCCAGACCCTGCGTTTCTTTTTCGCCGACCGTGCCGCCGGCAGCTTCGGCCTGCACACGGGCGACATCTTCCGCTCGCTGCGCGAAGGTTGAGCGGCGCGCATGGTTCCCTGGCTCGGACCTGACGATCCGTTCCCGCCCGTCGAGCGCGCCCTCGGCGCGACCAGCGGCGCGCCGGGCCTGCTCGCGGCCAGCGGCGACCTGCTGCCGTCGCGGCTGATCGACGCCTACCGGCACGGCATCTTTCCGTGGTATTCGGACGGCCAGCCGGTGTTGTGGTGGAGCCCCGACCCGCGCATGGTCCTGCGCCCCGCCGACTTCAAAGTGGCGCCGTCGCTACGCAAAACGCTCAGGCGCGTGCTGCGCGAAGACGCGTGGGAAATCCGCGTCGACCATGATTTCGCCGCGGTGATGCGCGCCTGCGCGCAGGCGCCGCGACGTGGACAGCGCGGCACATGGATCACCGCGGATGTCGTCGAAGCGTACTCGTCGCTGCATCGTGTGGGCGACGCGCACAGCATCGAAACCTGGTTCGAAGGCAAGCGCGTGGGCGGTTTGTACGGCGTGTCGTTCGGCAAAATGTTCTTCGGCGAATCCATGTTCGCGGACGTCACGGATGCGTCGAAAATGGCGCTGGCTGCGCTTGTCGGACACTTACGCCGTCACGAAATAGAAATGATAGACTGCCAGCAGAACACGTCGCATCTGGCGTCGCTAGGCGGTCGCGAGATAGCGCGCAAGGCGTTCATCGCGCATGTTCGCGCGTCGGTCGAGGCGCCGCCGATTCCCTGGCGCTTCGACAAGACCGCGTTGCTCGAGGTCGTTGCGCCAGCGGCGTAGGAAGAATCAGGCCGAATCCGGATCCGCCGCCTACCGAGCCGCGGGTCACGAGCCGCGGGTCGTCCACCGCAAGGCGCCGGGTTTGCATTACCAGAGATGCTTCGAGAGCTGCCAACGTGACTCATCCCAACGAGCTGCCTCTTTCCCCGCTTTCGGCGCTGCAATTTTATGCAACAGCGCCCTATCCCTGCAGTTACCTGGACGGGCGCATCGCGCGCTCGCAAGTCGCCACCCCGAGTCACCTGATCAACTCCGACGTCTACACCGACCTCGTCAAGGCCGGCTTCCGGCGCTCGGGCGTGTTCACGTACCGGCCATATTGCGACGGCTGCCGCGCCTGTGTGCCGGTGCGCGTGCCGGTCGACCAGTTCGAGCCGAACCGCACGCAGCGCCGCGTCTGGAAGAAACACGGCGAACTGATCGCGACCGTCGCGCCGCTCCACTACGACGAAGAGCACTACGCGCTCTACATGCGCTATCAATCGGCGCGGCATGCGGGCGGCGGCATGGATCGCGACAGCCGCGACCAATATGAACAGTTCCTGTTGCAGAGCCGGATCAACTCGCGGCTGGTCGAATTCCGCGAGCCGCTGCGGGACCGGCCCGATGCGCCGGGCATTCTGCGCATGATCAGCATGATCGACATCCTCGGCGACGGGCTCTCCTCGGTGTACACGTTTTTCGAGCCGGGGCTGCCGAACACGAGCTTCGGCACCTACAACATCTATTGGCAGATCGAGCAGGCACGCAGCCTCAAGCTGCCCTACGTGTATCTCGGCTACTGGATTCGCGAGAGTCCGAAGATGGCGTACAAGGCGAATTTCCGGCCGCTCGAGGGTTTGATCGACGGCGCTTGGCGCGTGCTCGATCCCACGGGCGTGGACCTGCCGCCGGTCGACCCGGCGATGCAGGGCAAGCGCGCGCCGTTCAAGCCGTAGCAAAGCCATACATAGCAAGGCAGTAGCAGCAGCGGCCCGCTCGGGCCGCGACTCGATCCCGCCAGTCGGTCTCATTGAAGCCTCAAAGCCGGTAAAATGGCGGGTTCCCATTTTCCGGCCGCCCGGCTTCGTCCCGTGTTCAGTTCCCTCTACCCGCTTGTACGCGCCCAACTCTTTCGCATGGACGCGGAAGACGCTCACCACCTCACCTTGCGCATGCTCGGCGCCGCCGGCCGCACCGGCCTCGCCGGCGCGCTCGCGCCGCGCGTGCCGGATGCGCCGCGCACCGTGATGGGGCTGACGTTCCGCAACCCGGTGGGACTCGCCGCGGGCCTGGACAAGGACGGCGCCTGCATCGACGGCCTCGCCGCGCTCGGCTTCGGTTTCATCGAAGTGGGCACGGTCACACCGCGCGCGCAACCGGGCAATCCGCGGCCGCGCATGTTCCGCCTGCCGCAGGCGAACGCCGTGATCAACCGGATGGGCTTTAACAACGCGGGCGTCGACCAGTTCGTGAAGAACGTGCAGGCCGCGCGCTATCGCGGCATTCTCGGCCTGAATATCGGCAAGAACGCCGACACGCCGATCGAACGCGCCGCCGAAGACTATCTGTACTGTCTCGAGCGCGTGTACCCGTTCGCCAGCTACGTGACGGTCAATATCTCGTCGCCGAATACGAAGAATTTGCGCCAGTTGCAAGGCGCCGGCGAACTCGACGCGCTGCTCGCGGCGCTCAAAGAGAAGCAGCAGCGCTTGGCCGACATGCACGGCAAGCTCGTGCCGCTCGCGCTGAAGATCGCGCCGGACCTCGACGACGAACAGATCAAGTCGATCGCCGACACGCTGTTGCGCCATCAGTTCGAAGGCGTGATCGCCACCAACACCACGCTCTCGCGCACGGCCGTCGCCGGCATGCAATACGGCGACGAAGCTGGCGGCCTGTCGGGCAAGCCGGTGTTCGACGCGTCGAATGAAGTGATCCGCAAGCTGCGCGCGGAAGTCGGCGAAGCGGTGCCGATCATCGGCGTCGGCGGGATTTTTTCCGGCGACGACGCGCGCGCCAAGATCGCGGCCGGCGCGTCGCTGGTGCAGCTCTATACCGGCTTCATCTACCGCGGACCGGCGCTGATCGCCGAATGCGCTCAAGCGCTTCGCTAAGCGCGGGCTCAGTAAACGCGGCACGCTGAGCCGCGCCGGTATATAGACATAAACAAACGGTATTTTGGTTTCGATAGTCTGTTTTGTTATGCTTTCGTCTGTTAAAACGCCAGACGAACAAAAAGGAACTCGATGAAATTTGGCTTGCTGAAAAAGATTCTCGTCGCCGGTCTGATCGGCGCTTCGTTCACCGCCGTCGCCGCCCACGCCGACGACCTGCTCGATCAGGTCAAACAGCGCGGCACGCTGCGCATCGGCCTCGAAGGCACCTTCCCGCCGTTCAATTCGAAAGCGCCGTCGGGCGAACTGGTCGGCTACGACGTCGACATCGCCAAGGCCGTGGCCGCCAAGCTCGGCGTGAAGCCGGAATTCGTCACGACCGAATGGAGCGGCATCATCGCCGGTTTGCAGGCGAACAAGTTCGACGTAATCGTCAACCAGGTCGGCATCACCGACGCGCGCAAGCAGGCGCTGGACTTCTCGCCGGCCTACACGTATTCGGCCGCGCAACTGATCCAGCGTAAGGACGACACGCGCCAGTTCAAGTCGCTCGACGACCTGAAGGGCAAGAAGCTCGGCGTCGGTCTGGGCACGAACTACATGGACATGGCCAAGTCGGTGCCGGGCATCGACGTGAAGACGTATCCGGGCGCGCCTGAGTATCTGCGCGATCTGGCCGCCGGCCGTCTGGACGCGGCGCTCAACGACCGCCTGATGCTCGCGTACCTGATGAAGAACTCGCAGTTGCCGCTGCGCACCGGCGCCAACGTCGGCGCGGGCACGCCGTCTGGCATTCCGTTCAGAAAGGGCAATCCGAAGTTCGCCAAGGCGATCGACGACGCGATGACCCAGCTCGAAGCGGACGGCACGTTCTCGAAGATCTCGGACAAGTGGTTCGGCATCGACGTCAGCAAGCCGATCAAGTAAAGACGCGCTGACTGAAACGAAGGGCGGCATCGTCAGCGATGCCGCCCTTCGCGCTTTTGCAGCAAAGTTTATGATGTGCGCTTTTGCGCGCCAACCGACCACCGCTCATGTCCACCACTTCCCTGCTCGTCCAATCGCTTCCTGTGCTCGCGCAGGGCGCCGTCCTGACGGTCAAGTTCGCGGTTCTGTCGATGATCTTCGGCCTGCTTGCCGGCGCCGTGCTCGCGTTGATGGGCGTCAGCCACAACCGCGTGCTGAACTGGATCGCGCGCATTTACGTGAGCGTGATGCGCGGCACGCCGCTGCTGGTGCAGATTTTCGTGATCTATTACGGCTTGCCGAGTTTCGGCATTTCACTCGATCCGACGCCGGCCGGCGTGATCGCCTTGTCGGCGAATGTGGCGGCCTACCTGTCGGAGAGCATGCGCGGCGCGATCCTGGGCATCCACAAGGGCCAGTGGCTCGCCGCCTATAGTCTCGGACTCTCGCGCCGCCAGACGCTGCGCTACGTGATCGCGCCGCAAGCCTTGCGCATTGCCGTGCCGAGTCTGTCGAACAGCCTGATCAGCCTGATCAAGGACACCTCGCTGGTGTCGGTGATCACCGTGACCGAACTGCTGCGCAGCGCGCAGGAAATCATCGCCTCGACCTATCAGCCGCTGCCGCTGTATCTCGCCGCGGCCGCGATCTACTGGGTGCTGTGCCAGGTGCTCGAAAGCGTGCAACGCTGGTACGAACGGCGCCTTGCGCTGCCGTCGCGCCACTGAGACCCTGGGGCATCTGACTTAACGGCTGGCGACAGACGACGCCGCATCCAGCGGCGCGCCGAAGCGCTCGAAGCGCGGCGTGTAGTAATGATCCGGGTCGAGCGAAAACGCGACGTGACGCGTGCGGCCCATCAATTCCTTGCGCGGAAAGAAGCCGAAGTAACGCGAATCGGCGCTGTCGTCGCGATTGTCGCCGAGCATCAGATACTCGCCGGGCGGCACGATCACCGGCCCAAACGAGTCGCGCGGGCTCGGCGCTTGCGGCGCGAGCCGCACGGTATGCGCGACGCCGTCGAAGCGTTCGGTCAGATAATCGCCGGGCGACGCGGCGTCGCCGGGCAGCGGTTTGAACTTCAGCGGCTGGTAATCGGCGCGCACGCCGTTTACGTACAGCACGTTCTCGCGCATCGCCACGCTGTCGCCGGGCAGGCCGATCAGACGCTTGACCATCAACTCATGCGCCGCCGACGAATCGATCGTCACGATATCGCCGCGCTGCGGATCGTGCAAATGCGCGATCGCGATGTGCGTGAGCGGCACGCGCAGATCGTAGGCCATCTTGTCCACGAAGATGCGGTCGCCCTCGCGGATGGTCGGCAGCATCGAGCCGCTCGGCACGACGTTCCAGTCGGCCACGGCGCTGCGAAACAGCACCATCAAGAAGAGAAACGCGACGAGGCTCTTGTTGTCGCGCCACAGTTTTCCGAGCATGCGCATGGCAGGCGGCTCCATTGGAAGGAATTCGAAAGCAGCGGGCACGTGGAGTGTTTTTCTTTCCGCATGCCCGCGCAAATCCTACCACCGCTGCTGGGTGCAACGCGGCAACAGTGGCGGCGGAGCGCGATAGCGGGATCGCAAGATGGCATGGCGGCGGCACGGGCTCGCGCGCCTCGACGCACGCTCAATGCGCCCTCATTCGCCCGCGAACTTCAACCCGAGCGCCGCGCGCGCCGCGTCGGCCATCGCGATCATCTGCAGCGACTTGCTGTGCGGCATCACCGGGCTTTCCAGTTGCCCCATCCTGATCAGTTCGCAGAAGTGCGCGGTCTCGTAGTTCAGCCCGCCGCCTTCGAACGGCTCGTCGAGTTCGACCACGCGTCCATCGGCATAACGGATGGTCGCGCGCGACGGATTCCACCACGGCTCGTGAATCGTGACGTGACCCCCTTTGGCCATCAGCAGCGCATCACCCTTGCCGTGCAGATCGAGCCCGCAAAACAACTGGGCGATGCCGCCCTCGTGCTGGCTGTTCAGGCTCGCGAACGTATCGACGCCGGTCGCCCCGAGCCGCCCGAGCGTTTGCACCTCACGAGGCGCGCCCAGCCAGTCGACGGCGAGAAACATCTCGTAGATGCCGATGTCGAGCAGCGCGCCGCCCGCATGCTCGAACGACAGCGACGGGTGATCGTCCGGCACGCCCGGCACCGAGCAGCCGGCTCGCACCAGACCGACCGCGCCGATCGGATCGGCGTCTAGATGCGCGCGCAACTTTCTGTAGAGCGGATAAAAGGGCGGCTTCATGGCCTCCATGAACAGCCGTTGCGCGGCGCGCGCGGCATCGAGCACGCGCTCGAGCTGCGGCTGATTGATGGTGGCGGGTTTTTCGCACAGTACGTGCAGACCGGCTTGCAGCGCGGCGATTGCGTAGTCGGCGTGACTGTCCTGGACGGTGGCGATATAGAGCGCGTCGATCCCGCTGGCGAGCAGCGCGTCGAAACTCGCGCGGACTTCGCCGCCGAATTCACCGGCGAAAGCCGTGACCGGTTCCGCGCGGCGTGACCACAGCGCGGTCAGTTGCGCGTGCGGCACATGAGCGAGACCTTGTGCGAAGCGACGGGCAATGCGGCCCGTCCCGACGATTCCCCA
This sequence comes from Paraburkholderia sp. RL17-373-BIF-A, assembly GCF_046030175.1. Taxonomy (NCBI): domain Bacteria; kingdom Pseudomonadati; phylum Pseudomonadota; class Betaproteobacteria; order Burkholderiales; family Burkholderiaceae; genus Paraburkholderia; species Paraburkholderia sp. RL17-373-BIF-A. Next base: position 452,170 of record NZ_JARESO010000001.1, on the reverse strand, counting down.
ACGGATCGTGCCGCCCGAGGGGATTTCCTGCGTTGCGATTGTCATCGTTCCTTCGAGTCCATGCAGTTCAGAACAGGCGCTATTGTCGCGCATGCCGCACGCTCTCGCGTGGACGTGAACTCGCGCCCTCTGCCACACAGTCTCACAAGGAAAATACCAAAGACCCAGCGTGCCGCCGCGGCGGCGACGCTCAGCCGAGTGCTGGCGGTTCCGCTGAAAAGTGGCCGCTGACTTCTTCCGCGGTGTAGTCGATCATGGCGAGCGAAGCGATCTCCGCTTCCTTCGGATCGCGCCGTTCAATCGCTTCGACCACGCGTTGATGGGAATTCACTGCGGTTTCCCACAGTCCGTCCCTGTCGGTGACGATGGGATTGACCGTCGATAGCGCGCCGCGAATGATCGCCGCCATCTGCTTGAAGAACTGATTGCCGCTCGCCACCACGATGCGGGTGTGGAACAGTTCGTCCGCTTCCTGATAGCCCGGCTCGCCCGGCCGGATCGTGCGGAACGCCTCGAACGCCTCGCGAATCGCGGCAATATCCGCCGCGCTGCCGCGCGCGGCCGCCTGCGCCGAAGCGCGCGGCTCGATCAGGATGCGAAACTCGATCACGTCGCGCAGAAACAGCGGATCGGGTTTCGCGCGAAAACGCCAGTTCACGACGTCTTCGTCGATCATGCGCCAATCGCTCATCGACCGGATGCGCGTGCCGATTTTCGGCCGCACGTCCAGCATGTCGCGCGCGAGCAGCATCGACAGCGCCTCGCGCATGACGGTGCGGCTGACGTCGAACTCCTTCGACAGCACATCCTGCGGTGGCAGTATGGCGCCGTATTTCTCTTCGACGATCCCCGTGACCAGTCCATCCATGACTTTGCTCACGAGCGATCGATCTTTGTTTGCCTGTTCCATGACACTCTCCCCGAAGCGGTGTTTGCCCCCGCGTAGCCTGTTGATCAAGCGGCCCTTATACGTCGTTCTATTGATGTCACTTAGTTCTTCTACGATACGTTGCTAGCTTCAAAACGGTTGCGCCAGTTGGGAAACTTCCTGACAGGGTTATCCCTCTGAAGAATTGTTTCTTCCTTGTAACGCCGCATATTTTGACGGGCCATAAGCTTGCATCTCAAGCGTGCCTGCATTGCAGAATTTGCATAGTGCGAAGACGCACGTTGCGAGACGATTTGTCTGATCCACGATGCCTCGGCGGATAGGCTGGCGGGAAACGACGAATGACGTGCGCATCAGCGGGTGCTCACGGCAATCGCTGGCGAGTCCTGCGTCGAAGCCGCCGTCGAACGCTGAATGGAACTCTGAGTGCAACCCGGCGCCGTCACCGACCCCGCCGTCACCGACCCATAGCGCCCGCCGAAAAAAATCAGGGGCGCGTGTTCATCGAGCGAGAACACCAGCACCTCGCCGACGAAGAGCGTATGGTCGCCGCACGGATGCCGGTCCACCACGCGCGCCGCGAAACGCGCCGCCGCGTGTTCGAGCAGCTCCACGTCGGGCAGCCCTTCGACCGCCGCGAAACGCGGCGCGAGCAAGCTCTGCGGTTCGCCGGCGAAGTGGCGGCTATGCGGCTCCTGCGCCTCGGACAACACGCTCACGCCGAACAGCGCGCTGTCCATCAGACGCTCGTGCATGCGCGCCCGGTGCCCGACCGAGACGACGATCAGCGGCGGCTTGAGCGAACCCGACATGAAGGCGTTGGCGGTCATCGCGTGCAAATTGTCGCCGCTGCCGGTCGAGATCACCACGACGCCGGTCGCGAAGCGTCCCAACGCGTGGCGAAAGCGCCGCTCGTCGAAAGCCGCCTGCGAGGCGCGCGGCGCCTCAGCGTGAAGTACCCTTGCCTGCATGGCTGGCCTCCTGTTCGCGACCGTACTGGTCGTCAAAGCGCACGATGTCGTCTTCGCCGAGATAGCGGCCTGATTGCACCTCGATCCTTTCAAGCGGCGTCCTGCCGGGATTCTCGAACCGGTTCGCGACGCCGAGCGGAATGCCCGTCGACTGGTTCTCCGTGAGCAGGAAGCATTCCTCGCCGCGCGTGACGTGGGCCGTGCCACGTGCCGCCGAATCCCAGGCGCCCACCTCCGACCAGCCCGCGGAGAACGGCACCGCGACGCCGACCAGCCGCGCGTCGGTGCCGACGCGCTCCATCACCGCGTAGTCGATCGAATCGGACGGACACAGGGCGAAGGCATCGCGCGCGAGATGCAGCGCGCCGCCGCCGTCGACCGTGGCACGCTCGAACGCAGCCGCGCAGGCCTCGGCAATCGCCGGCTGGCAGAGCTTGATCGCCGTGAGCCACACGGACGCGCGCACCACGAACATGCCGCTGTTCCACCAGTAATTGCCGCAAGCGAGATAGCGCTCGGCCAGTTCCGGATCGGGCTTCTCGACGAACCGTTCGATGGCGCGCGCGCCCCGCGTGCCGAGCGCCCCACCCGTGCGGATATAGCCGTAGCCGGTATCCGCGCGCTTCGGCGGCACGCCGAGCGTGACAATGGCGCCGCGTGCCGCGTGTTCGAGCGCCTCGGCGAGCGCCGAGCCGAACGCAATGTGATCGGCAATCAGGTGGTCCGCCGGCAACGCCACGACGAGCGGATCGTCGCCTTGCACAACCGACGCGCGCGCGGCGAGCGCGGCGACGGTCAACGTGGGCGCGGTATTGCGCGACATCGGTTCGAGCACCATGCGCACCGGCCGGGCCGATCGTTCGAGCCGCTCCAGACGCTCGAGCGTTTGTGGGTGCCGATCTTCGCACCGGACCACCAGCGGTGCTGCAATGGAATGCGTGCCGGATGCCGGCGTAGTGCGTTGCGCTGCGGCGAAAGACGCGTCGAGGCGGCTCAGCATGGTTTCGAGCAGCGACTCGTCGCCCACCAGGCCGATCGACTGCTTAGGACTGCGCTCGCGCGACAACGGCCGCAATCGCGTGCCCGAGCCGCCGGCGAGAATCACCGGCTGCACGCATAGACGCGTGGCTGTTTCGCCGACGCCCCCGGCCGAGGCAAGCGGATTGCCTGGTTCTACGATGCGATTCATGTGCAAGTCCCCTATCCGGTCAAACTGGTCCGGCGCATTGTTCTATTTGTCCTGCGTGCTACGTGTCAAGCCATGCCTTCGTTCAGTGGCCGCCGTCAGTCGAAGCGGCAAGCAGCGAGCGGTTTGTGCGCGATGAAGTGAAACCACCAGGCGTCGCTCGGTTCCACATCGTCGGTAATGAGATTGCCCACGGAACTGTCGAACACCGCGTCGCATTGCAAGCCGACCTGCGCCAGTTGCCGGCGCTGCTCGCGCAGCGTCGTGTAGACGATCACAATGCCGAAGTTGTGGGCCGCCGCGGTGTTGACCGCATAGCCGCCGTAGTCGTGATTCAACTTGGCGTTGCGCACATAGTTCAGCGTGCCGAGCTGGAAACGCCGCGCCGAGCGCAGCGTGCGCCAGCCGAGTTTGAGCGGATTGAACGTGAATTTCGGCAGCAGTTGCCAGATGTTTTCGCCGTAGCCGGGGCCACCGCGATTGTGCGACGAAAACAGCACATAGCCGCCGGGCCGCACCACGCGATACATCTCTTCGAGAATCTTCACGCGATCGTCGTAGTCGACGCAGTCGATGCCGTTCCAGCTGAATTGCGTGAGCCCGTAATGATCCGAAGGCAGCGCGGACATGTCACGCGCGTCCATGTGCCGAAGGTCGCGATCAGGAAAGCGTGCCTTCGCGAGATCGAGCAGCTTTTGTGTGTAGTCGACGCCGGTGTAGTCGTCGGAGATCGCCGTCATCAACGGAATCGTGCGGCCGGTGCCGATTCCGATGTCGAGCAAGGGCTCACCCGCGCAACGCTGTGCGAGCCAGGCAAAGGCAGCCCGTTCGCCGGGATCGGAATAGGTCTTGTCGAGCATGAAAACGCGCTCGGCGTCCGACGAATTCCATGCAACTCGGTTGATGCGGTCCAACTCGGATTGACTGTTCACTACGCGCTCCCCGTAAGCGTCTGTGCGCTGGACAATCCGTGCGCATGCATAACGCTTCCCCGAATAGACGGAACCCGCGCGCACGCTTTAAAAGCCATCGCGTGGCCTTTGGCTCGCCGGATGCCACCAGCCGAACCGGCCATCGAACACCACTGGCCTCACGCCACGCTCCTCACCAGGTCCCCGCTCTCAATCCATTACAACAAACGTTGCATGATTGATATGTACGTCCAGCCACATTGTCTTGGAGTCCGATTCAAGGGCGAATGCATGTCGTACGCGTCATTAGAAACAGACAGCGTAGTCCGTCGCCATGCGACGCGCGCAGCACGAACGTCGAGCGCGTGGCGAGCAGCACCTGATAGGAGAAGCGCGCGCGGCCGAGGCCACATCGCTCTCGCGTGGCGTCAGCTTCGCAAGTGCAACTTGTGCACTGGAAGGCGTGACGAGCACCCGCCCCATCACAACAACTCGAACGTGTTCACGAGCACCGCGCTGTCGCGCTCACGGCGCCGCCCGCCGAAAAGCGGCTGGCTGCCGCGCACCTGGCGCGTAAGGCCAATGAAGGGCACGCCGTGTTCGAGATAGGGCCCTTCCGTCTTGCGAAAGCCGAATTGTTCGTAGAAGCCGCGCAAACCGAGCGGCGCGCTGACACGCGCGGCATGGCCCGGCCAACGGCCGACGATCGCCTGCAGCACGCGTTCGATCAATAGTTCGGCGGTGCCGTCGCCGCGTCGCTGCGGGCTCGTCAGCACCCTGTCGATGGTGATCTCCGGATCTTCCGCGTCGCCGGGTTGCAGGCGCGCGTAGGCGAGGATCGGCATCGACCGCGCCATGTCCTCCACGGCGAACACATGCAACGCGTGTTCGTCGCGGCCATCCGCGTCAAGACAAACATGCGATTGTTCGACCACGAACACCGCGCTGCGCGCGCGCAAGATCAGATACAACTCGCGAGCCGAAAGCTGATCGAATTCCAGCGTTTTCCAGTTCATCACGTACCCCAGCGGTCAGTAAGTTCAATGAGGCCGGCATCGCGCGCCGGCTTCTACGACCTGGCTGTATAGGCCGGCCCGTTCTGATGACTACACGGTACGTCCACGAAACTCGTGTTTCCGTGCGCCATCGCACTGACGCTGGGCGTTGACAATTCTTAAATACGCAGACATCGGGGCGCGGCTTGCAGAAAACCGCCCGAAAGCGCACGCAGTCAATGTGAACGCGGCGCATGCCGGCATAGGGACTCCGCCGGCATGCGCCGTGGCAACGAACAGAAATAGCGATCACGTGCGCTGGATCGATGTCCGCAAATTCAAGACTGTTCAACAACAGGGGACCACACCATGAAAAACGCATTGCGACGCATCCTTTCCGAATCGGCTCGCCTGGATGTCCCGGCGGACACTCTGGCCGATGACGCCGACCTGTACGCCGCGGGCCTCTCCTCGCTCGCGACCGTGCATCTGATGCTGGCAATCGAAGATGAATTCGGGATTGAAATTCCGGACCGTCTGTTGACACGGCGCCTGTTCTCCAGCATCGATTCGATGGCCGCCGCAATCACCGAGCTGCAACAGGCGAAGGCGGCAGCATGAACGCCCCGCTGCTGGACGCGGCGGCGGCCGCCGCCGCTACGCAGGCGCACAATGCGGCCGAAAGCGCCGACGCGTCGGTCGTGCTGACCGCCGTCGAAACCGAACCCGGCTGGCGCGCGGCCGCGCAACGCTGTGCGGCGGTAGCCGCGCAGTTCGCCGACTCGGTGGATCGCGAGGCGCGCTTCCCGAGCGAAGCGTTCGACGCGCTCAAGCGCGAATGCCTGCTCTCGGCGATGGTGCCGGCCGCGTTCGGCGGCGCGGGCCTGTCGCTCGCGGACGTCGGCGCGATCTGCGAAACGCTCGCGCAAGGCTGCGCCTCCACCGCGATGGTGTATGCGATGCACCAGATCCAGGTGGCATGTATCGAGGCCCATGGCAGCGACGCGGCATGGCATCGACAGTTGCTCGTGCAACTGGTCAAGCAGCAGTGGCTGCTGGCATCGGCCACTTCCGAGGAAACCATCGGCGGCAATATGCGCACCAGCGCCTGCTCGGTCGAACTCGACGCTGCGCGCTTTCGCATCGAAAAGCTCGCACCGACGATTTCGTACGGCGCGCACGCCGACGGCATTCTCGTCACCGCGCGCCGCACCGCCGAGTCGGCAGCCGCCGACCAGGTGCTGATCGTCGCGTTGCGTGCCGACACGCAACTGGAAAAGCGCGGCGGCTGGGATTCGATGGGCATGCGCGGAACCTGCAGCGAGGGCTTCCGGCTCGTCGCCACGGGTCTGGCCGAACAGATTCTGCCGACGCCATTCGCCGAGATCGCCGATCAAACCATGCTGCCGGTCTCGCACACGCTGTGGGCCTCGGTTTGGACCGGCGTGGCCACCGACGCCGTGAATCGCGCGAAAGCGTTCTTCCGTGCACAGGCGCGTGCGAAGCCAGGTGTGGTGCCACCGGCCGGTTTGCGCCTCGCTGAAGCGGTCGGTCTGCTGCAGATGATGCAGGCGCGCCTCGCGGTCGCGCTGGAGGCGGCACGCGCCGCTCACCAGGCGCGCCACGGGGGCTCGCAAGCCGATGCGCCGCTCGCGGCCATGCTCGGATTCGCGTCCGACATGAACACGCTGAAGACGAGCATCTCCACCACCGCGCTGCAGGTCGTGCACGAAGTGCTGATGATCTGCGGCATGGCGGGCTACAAGAACGGCACACCGTACAGCGTCGGGCGCCATTTGCGCGACCTGCACTCCGCGCCGCTGATGATCAATAACGACCGTATTGCGCAGAACACCGCGAGCCTCTTGCTCGCGCAACGTCCTGCCGCCCCGGGGAGAGCCTGATATGAATACGATGACCGATACCGTCGCTCTTGCCGCAGCCGCGCAAGCAGCCGAAGCGCCGAGCTTTCGTGACGAACTGCTGGCCGCGGGCCTGTTGATCGACACCGGCGAAAACGGCCTGTATGGCCGCAGCCAGGTTTTCGAAGACGTGGTGGACCGCCTGAACGTAGCGATCACGCATCTGGGCGCGGACCAGCAGCCGGAAGTGCTGCGCTTTCCGCCCGCCATGCGCCGCACCGACTTCGAAGACAGCGAGTATCTGAAGAGCTTCCCGAATCTGGCGGGTACGATCCACTCGTTCTGCGGCAACGACATGGGCCACCGGCGCCTGTTGCACGCGCTCGACGACGCCATGACGGAAAGCGACGACGATCGCAGCGACGAGTGGATGGCGCAGCAGAAGCCGACCCGCGTGGTGCTCACGCCGGCTGCCTGCTATCCGATCTATCCGGTGATGGCGCGGCGCGGTCCGTTGCCCGCCGACGGCCGCACGATCGACGTGCTGTCGTATTGCTTCCGTCACGAACCGTCGCTCGATCCCGGCCGCATGCAGATGTTCCGCCAGCGCGAATACGTGCGTCTCGGCAGCGCCGAACAGGTGATGGCATTCCGGCAGATGTGGATCGAACGCGGCTCGCTGCTGGTCAATCTGCTGCAATTGCCGGTCGAAGTGGATCTCGCCAACGATCCGTTCTTCGGCCGCGGCGGCAAGATCGTCGCCGATAGCCAGCGTGCCCAGGCGCTCAAGTTCGAACTGCTGATTCCGGTGGCCGATCCGCGCGGCAAGACGGCTTGCCTGTCGTTCAACTATCACATGGAACACTTCGGCGCGATCTGGAAGATCGCGTGCGAAGACGGCGCGGTCGCGCATACGGGTTGTGTCGGTTTCGGCATGGAACGCATCACACTCGCGCTATTCCGTCATCATGGGCTCGACGTGAACGCGTGGCCGGACGATGTGCGCGCGCTGCTGTGGGGCGATGCCGAAGCGCGCGTGGCGCATGGGCTCGCAACCATGCAAGCGTCGTCCGCCGAAACGGCGCAAGGCACCGGAGAGTGCGTATGAATCCGTCGCTGACACCTGTACCGAACGGCGCGAACGGCGCTTTCCTGCTGACCCGGCGCGTCGATCTGCCCGCGGCGGGCGGCGTTGCCGCACCGGCGCCCGCCGCGCGTTTGCGCGAGCATGCGCCGCATGCGCTGCATCAGGGCGAGCGCGTATGGCAGGAGACCAACTGCTACGTCGATCTGTGGATCGAACTGCTGCACGGCTTCGGGCTCGATCCGCGCGCCGCGCTCGGCTTTACCGTCACGCAGGATTTCGAAGGCGACCAGTTCACGTTCTTCAAGTTTCCGCTCGAAGACCTCGACCGGCTCTACGGCACCCAGGTGCAGGAACTGGCCATCTACGATTCGCTCGAAACGCGCGTGCTCGCGCAGACCTTGCGCGGCCATACCGTGCTGGTGGAAGTGGACGGCTATTACCTGCCGAACACGCGCGCCACGTCGTACCGGCGTGAGCATCCGAAAACCACGGTGGGCATCGACTTCATCGATCCGGACGCGCGCCGTCTCGGCTATTTCCACAACACCGGCTATCACCTGCTCGACGGTGAAGACTACGACGGCGTGTTTCGCAAGCTGCCGCAGTTCCAGCAGCAGCCCGATCTGCTGTTTCCGTATGTGGAGTTCGCCAAGCAGGCGCGGCCCGCGCTCGAAGGCACCGCGCTGGCCGAAGCGTCGGCGGAACTGCTGTGCGCGCACCTTGGGCGCCGGCCGCTGACGAATCCCATTTCGCAATGGCGTGCCGCGTTTCCCGCGCATCTCGAGACGCTCTTCGAACGTGGCGAAAAGTTCTTCCACCCGTACTCGTTCAACCTGATGCGGCAGCTCGGCGCGAACTTCGAGTTTCTTTCGAAGTATCTGTTGTGGCTTTCCGCGCAAGGCTTCGAGGTGCCGGCAGCGATTCCGGCAGCGGCGCAGAGCATCGCGTCGGAGTCGATGGTGATGCAGTTCCGGCTCGTGCGGGCGATTGCCCGCGGCCGGCGCGATCTGTGCGAAGACTGCTTCGACGTGCTCGAAAGCGCTTACGAAAAGACGCTGCCACCGCTCGCCGCTCTGGTGCTGTGACGCGCCGTGCGCGGCTTCGCGGACTTCTCGGGGATTTGCCGTGGATGCACTGACGATAGGGCTGCTGCCCGATGAAGGCGGCGCGGGCGGCGTGCTCGCGCCCGCTCCTGACGAAGCCGCGCATGTCGATGTCGATGCGACTTCGGCGCAAGCATCGCAGACGCTCTGGCCGCGTCGCCTCGACATCGGCTGGCAGTGTGTGAGCACGCCCGCGGGCGCGTGCGCGACGCCCGCCGATTTACCCGCGCACGGCTGGCTGGCCGCGCAAGTGCCCGGCACGGTCGCGAGCGCGCGCCGTGCCGCAGGTCTCCTAAACATTGCGCATCCACCACCGCTTGCCTTCGACGACCACTGGTATCGCCTCGAACTCGAAGGCACCGGCCAACGCCGCTTGCGTCTGCATGGTCTCGCCACCATCGTCGAAGTCTGGCTCGACGGCGTCAAGCAACTCGACTCCGATTCGATGTTCGTCGCGCACGATCTCGATATCGAACTGAGCGGCAGCGCGACGCTCGCGCTGTGCTTCCGCTCTCTCGCTCCGGCGTTGACGGCGAAACGTTCGCGCGCGCGCTGGCGTCCACGGCTCGTGTCGCCACCCACCTTGCGCAACGTGCGCACCACCCTGCTCGGTCATATGCCCGGCTGGTGTCCTTCTGTGCAAGCGGTCGGTCCGTGGCGTCCGGTTGAACTTCTGAGCGACGCGCCCCATGCATTCGACACCGTCGACGTGTCGAGCCGACTCGATCACGACGACGGCCTTGTATCGCTCACGCTACGTTTCGTTCATCCGCACGATCACGCGACCTGCCGCGCCTCGCTTAAATGCGGGGATGCTGTTTCGTCTTTGCAATGGAGCGATGCATATACACTGACCGGCCGCGTACGCGTGCCGGGTGCCGAGCGCTGGTGGCCACACACCCACGGCGAGCCCACTTTATATCCATTGACGTTGCAGCTTGATGACGGGCACGCGACGTCGCATTCATTGGGTTCGGTCGGTTTCCGCAGTATTGAAGTGGACCACGGCGCGGACGGCATGGGCTTCGCGTTGCGCGTCAATGGCCTGCCGGTGTTCTGTCGCGGCGCGTGCTGGACCAGCGCGGACCTCGTCACGCTTGCGGGCAGCGAGGCGCAGTTGCGTCACGCTTTCACGCTGGCCCGCGATGCGGGCATGAACATGCTGCGCGTGGGCGGCACGATGCTGTACGAGTCCGACGCGTTTTATGCACTCGCCGACGAATACGGCCTGCTGATCTGGCAAGACTTCGCATTGGCGAATTTCGACTATCCGAACGATGCCGCATTCAGCGCTTCGATCGAGCGCGAAGCCACGCAGTTTCTGACGCGCACACGACGCTTCGCTTCGCTCGCGGTGCTGTGCGGCGGCAGCGAGGTCGACCAGCAGGCGGCCATGTTCGGCCTGCCGCCTTCGATGCGCGCGCAACCACTCTTTACGGAACAGTTGCCCGCCATCGTCGCGCGTGAACGGTCCGACGTGCCGTATGTCAGCAACTCGCCCTCGGGAGGCGCGTGGCCGTTTTCAACTAATGAGGGCATCACTCACTACTACGGCGTAGGCGCCTATCAGCGTCCGCTCGACGACGTGCGCCGATCGCAGGTGCGCTTCGCCGCCGAATGCCTCGCCTTCGCCAACGTGCCCGACGACGCCACCCTGCACGACGCGCTCGGCACGATTCATCTGCACGATCCGCGCTGGAAAGCGGCCGTGCCGCGCGACCCCGGCGCGGGCTGGGATTTCGACGACGTGCGCGACCACTATCTCCAGACGTTATATGGTGTCGATCCCGCGCGCTTGCGCTATGAAGACCCCGAGCGTTATCTGGACCTGTCGCGCGCGGTGGTCGCCGAACTGATGGGCGACGTGTTCGCCGAATGGCGCCGCGCCGGTTCCACCTGCGGCGGCGCGCTGGTCTGGCAGCTTCAGGATTTGCGCCCCGGCGCCGGCTGGGGCCTGATCGATGCCACAGGCCGGCCTAAAAGCGCCCTGCACGGCCTCGCGCAAGCACTGCAACCCATTCAGGTGGTCATGACCGACGAGGGCCTCAACGGCCTCGATATTCATCTGCTGAACGAACGTGCGCAGCCGTTGCGCGCGCAACTGGAACTGGTCTGCCTGCGTGACGGTAGCGTCAAGATCGCCTCCGCAAGCCGCGAGGTGGAACTGGCGCCGCACAGCGCGCAACGTCTCAGTGCGGCCGCGTGCCTTGGCCAGTTCTTCGATTTCACCCACGCGTACCGCTTCGGCCCGCGCGCGCACGACGTGACGATCGCCACACTGCGCGACCAGGCGAGCGGCCAGGTCGTTGCGGAAGCGTTTCATCTGCCGGAGCGGCGCGTGAGCGAGCGCCACGACCTGGGCTTGACGGTCACGGCCGAGCGCAACGGCGCCGGCTGGCAGCTCGTGATCGAAGCGAAGCGTTTTGTGCGCTTCGTTCATATCGTTGACACACACTACAGGGCCGCGCGCGACTGGTTTCATCTGCCGCCGAACCGGCCTTGCGTCGTGCCGCTCATCCCGCTCACGCCGCAGGAAAGATTCGTTGCTCACGCATCGAATGCCGTGTTTAAAGCTGATGCAACATACGCGGCGCCCGCGGGTGAAGTTCGCGCGGTCAATGCGATATCCGCCATCTTCTACGGCTGAAGGTCTCCTTGATCTAATCACCCTTTCGCAAGGCGCGTAAAACCTCGCGCCGCGCGTATCCACCTGTCTGGTCTGCGGAATCACTGTTGGTTTTTCTCAGACTTTTGGCTCGCCAAAAACATCATCCGTACGGCACCGAACCAAGCGTGTTGAACACATCTGAATCATTTCCGGCACATCCCGGACGCGGCGTGACAACGTGCATGGAAGGGCTGATTCAACGTTGAGACAAGTACGGTCAAGCCCCTCCCAGCACCCGCCAACCCAATTCCATCAAGGATTTGAGCCGAACAGGATGCGCCTGGCGGGCGAGCGCCGGTCGTCAGGACGTTGTGCAGATTTGAAACAAAAAGTCACGTTTGTCTTCGCGCGGCGCTAAGCCTTGGTGCGTTACCCCGCACCAGCGCTCGCTTTCCCTGCCGCTGGCACGCTCCTCGCTAATAGAAGAGCGCAACACCGCGTCACCGCAGAGACATCGACAACAACGGCGGCGGCGCATCAGGCCAATACGGGGCCGGTCCTGTTCATCCTTCGCTGCTCACCAGGCAGCACGTCGTTAAAAGGGATGCAGGCATCGGATCAAAAACAGAAAGTCACGCAGAGCGCGACTTTCACGCGAGGACCGATCATGTTGACACTTCAATCCGATCTGCACGGAAACCATTTGCTCGGCGCATTGCCGTCCCATGAATGGCAGGCGCTGGCTCCCTATCTCGAACTGGTTCATCTGCGCACCGAGCAATTGCTGTGCGACTCCGGTCAGCGCATTCATCACGTCTACTTCCCGACCACCGCGATCATCTCGATGCTCTCGACGATGGAAGACGGCAGCTCGGTCGAAATCGCCGCGGTCGGCCGCGAAGGCATGACCGGCGTGCCAGTGCTCACGGGCGGCGAAACCATGCCGAACCGCGTGCAAGTGCAATGCGCCGGCTTCGCTTACCGCATGAGCGCACAGGCACTCAAGCAACAGTTTGCCCGCTCCGACTTCCTGCGCCGCCTGATGCTGTTGTATATGCACGCCCTGCTCACGCAAGTCGCGCAAACCGCTGCCTGCAACCGCCACCACGCGCTGAACAAGCAACTGTGCCGCTGGCTGCTGATCGAAGTGGACCGCGTGGCGTCGAACGATCTGACCGTGACCCAGCAACTGATCGCCGACATGCTCGGCGTGCGCCGCGAAGGCATTACGGAAGCGGCCGGCAAGTTGCACGACGAAGGCCTGATCCATCATAGCCGCGGCCACATCAAGGTGCTCGATCGTAAAGGACTCGAAGCACGCGCCTGCGAATGCTATGGCCTCGTCAAGCGCGAATTCGACCGCCTTCTGCCGCGTCTGCGCCAGGCTGAAACCGTCGAGTAAAGCGCTGGTTTGTCTGACTAATGAATAGAGTCAAATATGTTCAGGAATACTGCGCGATTCCTCGACGTACTCTTCGTGATTGCGGGAGGGCTGCTCGCTCATTCGATGCGGTTCTCGACGCCGATTGCATTGTCGGACACCGAACGTCTTCTGATCGCGTTTAACTGCGTGCTCCTCCTGTTGCTGTTTCCCGGCTTCGGGGTCTATGAAACCTGGCGCGGCAAACCGCTGCCCTCCATGCTGGCGAGGGTTGCCGCCGCGTGGATGGTCGTGGTGTTCACCGCGCTCGTGCTGGCGTTCACGCTGCATCGCATGGATGCGGTGTCGCGCTTGTGGTTCGGTTACTCGACGCTGATCTCCGGCGCGCTGATCATCGTCACCAAGTGCCTCGTGCATGTGGCGCTGCGCATCGTGCGGAGCCGCGGGATGAACTACCGCACCGTCGCGATCGTCGGCGCACCGGGTTTCGCGCGCACGCTGCTCGCCCATCTCGAACATGCGCCGCAAGCCGGCTTCAAACCGGTCTGCGTATTCGATACGAGCATTGAAGCGGCCGAGACGTACGGCGCGCGTCTGAACCGCCTGCCGGTCCTGACCGATCTGGACGCATTCGCCGCCAAGGTGCGCGAGGACCACGTGAACGAAGTGTGGCTCGCGTTGCCGCTTTCCGAAGAACATACGATCTACCGGTTCACGCGCATGTTCCGGCATGACTTCGTAAATCTGCGCTTCATCCCCGATGTACGCAGCCTCTCTCTATTCAATCAAGCGCTGGTCGATGTCGTCGGCTTACCGACGCTCAATCTCAGCGCGACGCCCTTCTCGTCGCCGCAGATGTGGCCCAAGCTGATCTTCGACCGCCTGTTCGCGGCGGCCGCGCTGCTCGCGCTCGCGCCGGTGTTCGCGGTGCTCGCGATCGGCATCAAGCTCGGCTCGCCGGGTCCGGTGTTCTTTCGCCAGACGCGCAAGGGCGTGGACGGGCAGCCGTTCGCGATCTACAAGTTCCGCTCGATGACCGTGCATCACGAAGCCCAGGGCCAGCTCACCCAGGCCTCGCGCAACGACGCCCGTGTCACGAAGCTCGGCGGCTTCATGCGCCGCACCAGTCTCGACGAACTGCCGCAATTTCTCAACGTGCTGCTCGGCCAGATGTCGGTGGTCGGCCCGCGTCCGCATGCGGTCGAACACGACGATCTCTACAAGGATCAGGTGTACGGCTACATGCACCGCTACCGGATCAAGCCCGGCATCACCGGCTGGGCGCAAGTCAACGGCTATCGCGGCGCCACCACCAAGGTGGAAAAGATGGAAGCGCGCGTCAAGTTCGATCTCTTCTACATCCATAACTGGTCGTTCTGGTTCGACATGAAGATCGTGTTCATTACGATCTTCAAGGGCTTTGTCAACCGCAACGCATTCTGACCATGCCAATTCGGAAACCGTTCGTGAAAGTCTCCGTGATCGTGCCAACCTACCGACGCACCGCCGATCTGGCGCGCTGCCTCGCGGCACTCGATTCGCAGGAGCGCCGCGCCGACGAAGTGATCGTGATCGCGCGTCACGACGATTACGCCACGCTCGACTGGCTGCGCACCCGCGAGGCCAACCGGCCCGACCCGCGCCGCGCGGTCGTGCTGGTGCGCAAACCCGGCGTGGTCGCCGCATACAACCTCGGCATCGAGAGCGCGAGCGGCGACGTGCTGTGCTTCACCGACGATGACGCCGCGCCGCATTCCGACTGGGTCGGGCGGATCGCGCGCGCCTTCGAACGCGATGCGACGCTCGGCGGCCTCGGCGGACGCGACATCGTGCATGAACGCAACGGCATCCTGCAGGGGCAGAAGCCGCGCGTGGGCATCGTGCGCTGGTATGGGCGAAGCATCGGCAATCACCATGTCGGCCACGGCAAGGCGCGCGAAGTCCAGGTGCTCAAGGGCGTGAACATGTCGTTTCGCCGCGAGGCGATCGGCGCGCTGCGCTTCGACGGCCGCTTGCGCGGCACCGGCGAGCAAGTTCACTGCGAGATGGCCTTCAGTCTCGACGTGCAACGGCGTGGCTGGAAGCTGATCTACGACCCGGCGCTGCTGGTGGAGCACTTCCCCGCCCTGCGCAGCGATGAAGACCAGCGTTTCACTTTCAACGACGCGGCGTTCTATAACGCGTCATTCAATCTCCGGCTCATCATGTGCGAATACCTGACGCCGCCTGGCCGATGGGCGTTCGTCATCTATTCGACGCTGATCGGCGATCGCGCGGACCCTGGGTTCCTGCGCGCCTTGTCGTTGGCATTCGAGCGCGGCGGCGTAGCACTTGCGCTTCGCAAATGGCGAGTCGGTTTACGCGCAATGCGCGGGGCATGGCAGGAAGCGATGCGCTGACCGATCGACGCACCGGTCTGCTCCGCCGACGCGCTGCCGCAGGTCGACGCGCAAAGCAAGAACGCGCGAACTTCGAACGCGTGATTCGAGCGGCAGAAACAGGAGCGACGCCAAAGCGGCAAGCACCGACGCCGACGGCTTGGAACATGCCGTCGGCGCGGTATGGAAAGGACGAGGTAAGCGACGAGAAAACTTGTCGGTCAGCACAACGGCACGGCGCGGCCCGAGGCCGGCGCCGCGCGGCTGTTATAGAAACGCGCTGACGTCCGTATGAAAACGCACGGCTAGCGCCTTGGCCACCTTCTTACTGATGGCGCGGCGGCCCGCGAGAATATCGCTCACCACGGTAGGCGACGCGATACCTATCAGGTCCTTCTGCCTGAGTCCATGCGTTTCCAGCAGATGCCGCAACACCTCTCGCGGCTCCGCTTTTGGAATCGTCACGTTATGCGCTTCCCAGCTTTCGATCAGATCGGTCACGATCGCGAACAGATCGGAGAGCGGATCTTCCTCGTTGCCGTTCAGATGATCGGCGAGCGAGCTAGCGAGCCGTACCATGGTCTGGTAGTCCTGCTCGTTGCGAATCGGCGTGATCGGCAACTGCGTTTGCAGCGCGGCCCAGGTTTGAGCGATGTCGGGAAAAGCTCCCGGAAGGCGATCGGCATTCATGAGTTTAAATTCTTCCTCGTCCAAAGGTCGTATTCCGCATGCGTCAGTACATGACGAACGAATAACGACTGCCTGTTGTAGTGAATCGCCGCAACGATCCGGAACCGGTTGCCGCCTACATCGAAAACGATGGATTGAGGCGGCACCTAGTCCACGCCGGCGAACGTCTGCTTCAGGTCGTTATGGCCATACGCGAGGCATGCCTGCGCCAGTGAATACCACGCCAATAGCGCACTGCGCGCCCCCGGATGTCTCTTTATAAAGTCCAGCAACGCTTTCTTTGAAACGACCCGCATCGGATGTCCTCGCGCATGTTCGCGCGCTGAACACGCGCGCTTCCTCTGCAAGGCTAAACGGAGCGAATCGACACCGGTAGCCGGCCGGACGGCATAGTCCGAACAGCTATTTACAGCCTACTGCGGTACGACGACACCATTTTGTTCGCGTATTGCGAAGTCCCCGATACGCGAACAATAAGACGACTTGCCGCTTTCCTGCGACGTCGCGCCAACCCACGCAGGCCGGCTGACGTCATCACGTTCGAGCACGTCAGCGGCCTCAACTGCTCTTCTGCGCCGGCTCGCCGGGCCAGCGGAAATCCGGTTTGGCGAGATCCGGTTCGATCCGCCCCACTGTTTCAATCCGATTACGCCGTCCCGCCGCCGCGATCGTCCGCGTGACTTCGGCCATGAACGCGCGCCGGAATACCGCCGCCGAAAAACGTTCCGCGTTCGCGCGGCATGCCGCCGGCGTGATCCGATCGCGCTGACGCTCGAAGCAATCGATCGCGTCGAGTATCGACACCACGCTCTGGCGGCTGAAATACACGCCGGTGGGGTGCGCCTCGCCGATCGGCACCACGGTTTCGAGCGCGCCGCCCTTGCCGAACGCAATCACCGGCGTGCCGCATGCCTGCGCTTGCAGCGCGACGATGCCGAAGTCCTCTTCGGCGGCGGACACGAAAGCTCGCGCGCGTTGCAGATGGTCCTTCAACACCTCGAACGGCTGATCGCCGAGGATCGTCACATTCGGACGGGCCTTGGCGCGAAGCGCCGTCATCTGCGGCCCGTCGCCGATCACGACCAATTTGCGGTGCGGCGTGGCATTGAAGGTTTCGACAATCAGATCGATGCGCTTGTACGGCACCATCCGCGAAGCAGTCAAATAAAAATCTTCCTTGCGCGTGCACAGTTCGAATTCATGCACGTCGACGGGCGGCGGAATCACGGCCGCATCGCGCCGGTAGGTTTTCATCACGTGACGTGCAACGAAATGCGAGTTCGCGATCAAACGGTCGACGCCGTTCGCCGAGTGCGAATCCCTGCCGCGCAGATAGTGGAGCAAGGCGCGCGCCGCCCACGACTTCGGGCCACGCGTCAGATTCGCTTCGCGTAAGTACTGATGTTGCAGATCCCACGCGAAGCGCATCGGCGAATGCACATAGCTCACATGCGTCTGATCTGGTCCGACCAATACGCCCTTGGCCAGCGCATGAGAACTCGTAATAATGAGGTCGTAGCCCGACAGATCGAATTGCCCGACGGCAAGCGGCATCAACGGCAAATAAGCTCGATAGCGGCGTCGCGCGAATGGCAGGCGCTGAATGAATGAAGTCGTCACGGGCTTGCCGCCTGGCGGCTGACGGTCTTCGAGGAAATCGACAAGACTGAAAAGATCGGCGTCGGGAAAGCATTCGAAGATCTGCTCGAGCACCTTCTCCGCTCCGCCCGGCGCGACCAGCCAGTCGTGCACGATCGCCACTTTCATGATCCCCTCGTTTTTTAATTGACGCCTCTTAGGCTTAGGATCGAGTGTATGTGGCGCTTCGTCTGCTGTGCGTGCGCGTGCCCACATTCGACGCGCGACAGCTCGCGAATAATTAAACGTCGCGGTTCGCCTAGTGCGAACCCGAGCGTCCCATTACGTCGCCTTTCGATCGCCCGACTATGTGATCGGGATCGTGCGGCACGGGCGCAACGGCTGGCTGGTGAAACCGGGGGATGTCACGGGCATTGGCTGACGCGATCGGCACGTTGCGTGCCGATCCGCTATTGGCGCAGCGTCTCACAAAACAGGCGCTGGCCGATGCACAAACGGAATTATCAGTGGAGCGGTATTTGCAGCGGATGACGCAGGAGATCAGGCAAACCGCGCGCCAATTATGGCGGTGCGGCATGTCGATGCGAACTCCGCGTTCGATGCCCGCGCGAGCCGGTTGACCCAAACTCGCGCGCGATGCGTGGCCGGCGTTGCTCAGCCCTTGCTGTATTCGATCGTCTCGACGCCGGTGTCCGTGCCGAGCAGGCACAGATTCGCGCCACGGCCGGCGAACAGGCCCACCGTCACCACGCCCGGCCATGCGTTGATGTGCATTTCCAGCGTGCGTGGGTCACTGATACGCAAGCCCTTGACGTCGATGATTTCGTTACCGTTGTCGGTAATGAACGGCACGCCTTCTTTCGTGACGCGTACCACCGGCACGCCGCCGAGCGCCGTGACGCGGCGGCCGATCGCGGTACGCGCCATCGGCACCACTTCGATCGGCAGCGGGAAATTGCCGAGCGTCTCGACCAGCTTGCTGGCGTCCGCGATACACACGAACACGTCCGACACCGACGCGACGATCTTCTCGCGCGTCAGCGCGCCGCCGCCGCCTTTGATCATCGCGCCGCTGTGGTCGATCTCGTCGGCGCCGTCCACGTACACGGGCAGTGAATCGATTTCGTTGAGGTCGAGCACCTTGAAGCCGTGCGATTGCAGCCGCGCGGTGGTGGCAAGCGAACTCGACACCGCGCCGCGATAGCGCGCCTTGTTGGCGGCGAGCGCGTCGATGAAACAGTTCGCGGTGGAGCCGGTGCCGACGCCGATCACCAGGCCTTCGGGCACGGTGGCGTTCACGTAGTCGGCGGCGGCCTGGCCGACCAGTTGCTTGAGTTCGTCTTGAGTCATGGGAAAGGCAGGCGAGCAGTAAAAAAAGCTAGTTTACCGGAGTGACGGGCTGGCGCCGGGCGGGATTACTTCTTCACCGCCCGTTGACGCACCGCTTCGAACAGACACACGCCGCTCGCCACCGAAACGTTCAGGCTTTCCACCGTGCCCGCCATCGGAATCTGCATGACCACGTCGCAGGTGTCGCGCGTGAGACGGCGCATGCCCTCGCCTTCGGCGCCCATTACCAGCGCCACCGGACCGTCCAGCTCCGTGTCGTAGAGGCTCTTGGTGGCCTCGCCGGCCGTGCCGACGACCCACACCCCCGCGTCCTTCAGCTCACGCAGCGCGCGCGCCAGATTCGTCACGGTGATGTACGGCACGGTGTCGGCCGCGCCGCTCGCTACCTTCGCGGCCGTCGCGTTCAAACCCACCGCGCGGTCGCGCGGCGCGATCACCGCGTGCGCGCCGGCGGCATCGGCCACGCGCAAGCAAGCGCCGAGATTGTGCGGATCGGTCACGCCGTCGAGCACGAGAATCAGCGGCGAACCGTTGATGCCGTCGAGCAGCTCGGCCAGGTTCTGGGCGAGCGGCATGTCGCCCGCGCGCGCCACCACGCCCTGGTGACGCTCGGTGTGCGCGAGGCCCCACAGACGCGTTTCGTCGGCGGCGATCAGACGCACGCCGGCTTCTTTCGCCGCGTGCAGGAATTCGGTCATGCGACGGTCTTTGCGCGTCGCGTCGTAGTAGACATCTTCGACTGTCGACGCATCGTGCCGGATACGCGCGGTCACTGCGTGGAAACCGTATAAAACCTTAAGACGTGCCATGACTGATACAACCTTTGATTGAGCGCGCGTTCGACGCGCGCTGCTGTGATGAATACGAACCTGCGTGCTTTGCGTGCTTATATGTCAGCACTGCGGCTGCTGTGTTCGAATGCTTGATGACGATGAAACGCAGACCGCGCGCAACCGGCACGTTGGTACGTGCCCGATGCGCGCGGTTTAAACAGGCAGGCGGCTTCAGCGCTTCTTGCGTGCCTGCGGTTTCGACACCGATTTGGTCGCGGCGCCGTGCTTCTTCGCCGCGCCACGCGCGGCGCGTGCTTCCTTGACCGCCGCGGTTTGCGCGGGCGCAGCCTTCTTGCGACGCGCGCCCGGCGCTGCCGCGCCGCCTTCCACCGGCGGCAACACGCGCACGCGTGCCCCACCGTTTTCACCGGACGACTTGTCGGCCGACGGCCCGCGCACCAGAGGCGGCTTGATCGGCGTGTCGCGCACGAGCCGGAAGTCGATCTTGCGCGCATCGAGATCGACGCGGCTCACCTGCACCCGCACGCGATCCGACAGACGATAACGAATGCCGGTGCGCTCGCCGCGCAGTTCGTTCTTGATCTCGTCGTACTGGAAGTAGTCCGAGCCGAGTTCGGTGACGTGCACGAGGCCTTCGATAAAGAGCGAATCGAGCTGCACGAAAATCCCGAACGACGTCACGCCGTTGACCATGCCGCCGTACTCTTCGCCGAGCTTGTCGCGCATGAAGTAGCACTTCAGCCAGGCTTCGACGTCGCGCGAGGCTTCGTCGGCGCGGCGTTCGTTGGCCGAGCAATGCAGGCCGAGCTCTTCCCAGATCGCCACGTTGTTCGAGCGTTGACGGCCGCGCTTTTCGTCGTCGGCCTGCTGCATGGCGCGAGCGCGCGGCGAGAGCGCCGTATTCAGCTCGACGCCTTGCGGCGGCTCGGGCTGATACTTGCGGCCTTGCAAAATCGCGTAGATCGCGCGGTGCGTGAGCAGGTCGGGATAACGGCGAATCGGGCTCGTGAAGTGCGCATACGCTTCATACGCGAGACCGAAGTGGCCGATGTTGTCCGGGCTGTAGACCGCCTGCTGCATCGAGCGCAACAGCATGGTTTGCAGCATCTGCGCGTCGGGCCGGTCGCGGATCTGCGCCATCAAGGCGGCGTAGTCGCTCGCGTGCGGTTTGTCGCCGCCGGCCAGCGTGAGGCCCATGCCGCGCAGGAAGGTGCGCAGATTCTCGAGCTTTTCGGCGGTCGGTCCGGCGTGCACGCGGAACAGCCCCGGATGTTTGTTGCGCTTGAGGAAGTCGGCCGCGCAGACGTTCGCGGCCAGCATGCATTCCTCGATCAGCTTGTGCGCGTCGTTGCGGGTGCGCGGAATGATCTGTTCGATCTTGCCCTGCGCATTGCAGACGATATACGTCTCGGTCGTATCGAAGTCGATCGCGCCGCGTTTCTGGCGCGCGGCGAACAGCGACTTGTACACGCCGTACAGATTCTGCAGTTGCGGCAGCAAGGCGGCGCGGCGCGTGGCCTCCGGACCCTTGGTGTTCTTCAGGACCGCGGCGACTTCCGTATAGGTCAGACGCGCGGCCGAGTGCATCACGCCGGGATAGAACTGATACGCCTTCACTTCGCCGCGCGCGGTGACGATCATGTCGCACACCAGCACGCATCGGTCGACGTGCGGGTTCAGCGAGCACAAACCGTTCGACAGCTTCTCCGGCAGCATGGGGATCACGCGGCGCGGGAAATACACCGAGGTGCTGCGCTCGATCGCGTCGGCGTCGAGCCCGCTCTTCGGATGCACATAGTGCGAGACGTCCGCGATCGCGACGATCAGGCGGAAGCCCTCGCCACGGCCAACCTGAACCGGCTCGCAGTACACGGCGTCGTCGAAGTCGCGGGCGTCTTCGCCGTCGATCGTGACGAGCGGCACGTCGCGCAGATCGATGCGATGACGCGCGTCGACCGGGCGCACTTCGTCGGGCAGGCGCGAGGCTTCGTCGAGCGCGGCCTGGCTGAATTCGTGCGGCACGCCGTACTTGCGCACCGCGATTTCGATTTCCATGCCGGGGTCGTCGATATCGCCGAGCACTTCCACCACGCGGCCGAGCGGCTGCGAATGACGGCTGGGGAAATCGGTCAGCTCGACCACCACCACCTGGCCGACCTTGGCCTTCTTGGTGTTCTGCTGGATCAGAATATCGTGGCCGATGCGCTTGTCTTCAGGTGCAACGATCAGCGCACCGTTCTCATTGAGCAGGCGACCGATCACGCGCTTGTTGGCGCGATCCGTGACCTCGACGATATGCCCTTCCGGACGGCCGCGCCGGTCATAGCCGACGATGCGCGCGAGCACGCGGTCGTTGTGCATGACTTTCTGCATTTCCGCGGTGGGCAGGAACAGATCGTCCTGGCCGTCGTCGCGAATCAGGAAGCCGAAGCCGTCACGATGGCCTTGCACACGGCCCGCGACGAAGTTCGACGGATGAGTCAGTTGGTAGAGATTGCGCTGATCGAGCCGGATCTGGCCGTCGCGCTCCATCGCGCCGAGGCGCTTGAAAAAACCTTCGCGCTCCTGGCGTTTGATCGACAGGGCTTCGGCGATGTCGTTCGCTGCAAGCGGCGCTTCACTCGTGCGCAGGACGCCCAGAATTTCTTCGCGGCTTGGAATCGGATACGGAAATTTGCTCAAGGGCTTGTCGATGATTTTTTCTCGTTGCATGGACGTCGGTCGGCGATGTGGCTCGGCTTAGGAAGCGTTTGCTTAGCGCTTCAGTTACGCTTCAGTTGCGCTTGAATTGCACCTGCAAATGCACAGAAAAGACTGCTCGGGTCCGGCTCGTTCAAGGCTGAGTCCGACGGGCGTGTGCACCGTGCCAACGAACTACTGCGAGGCATTCTAACACCCGTCTTGCGCGCCAAGCGGCCCGTCAAGAGTCGCTGCGCGGTTGCCCGTGACGCACGCGCACGCTCGTCGACGCGATGTTTAAGCGAGTTTTGAGAAACGCTTGACAGGTTCTAATCTGTCGCTATAATGGCGTTCTTTGCTGTTCATCACCTGCCCAGGTGGCGAAATTGGTAGACGCACTAGGTTCAGGTCCTAGCGGTGGCAACACTGTGGAGGTTCGAGTCCTCTCTTGGGCACCAGATTCAAAAGTAAAGCCGCTTACGAGCGGCTTTACTTTTTGTGTGAAGCCGGGTGATCCGATTCTGTTTATCAGCGTGGATTACGTGGCGCAATGAGTAGTTGGCAGGACGGCTGTCGAGCGGTGAAGCATCCCTTCATTGCACGCGATATCCGGGCGGTTGGTTGGAGCGAAGTTAGTTTGCATGTGGGGATTGACACGCTACATCATCACGCTAAAATAGCGGTCTAGCTTGAAGACGTGCCCAGGTGGCGGAATTGGTAGACGCACTAGGTTCAGGTCCTAGCGGTGGCAACACCGTGGAGGTTCGAGTCCTCTCCTGGGCACCAACGGTTGTTCCGGCGTAAGCCGAAGAAGTTCGAGAAACCCCGTAAGATCAAAGTCTTACGGGGTTTTTTGTTGTCTGCGGATCCCTTGCGTTCCGCGGACGTCGACGGTTTTTGCGTTTACCGGATTCGCGGGCAACCCTAGCCCAGACACGGCGAACCGAAGGCGGAACCAGTGTTCCGCGCCGCCAAAGCGTGCGGCCCCGTCCCCACCTTCTTGCGGACGGAAACGGGTTCGCATGGACTCATTGCAGCCGAGGACGCTCCCCGTCTGCTACGCCATCAAGAGGAATGCGTGTGCCCTATATCAGCAGGCCGGCACGATGTCGCGTCGAAGGACTGCTGGCACATTTTTGTGGGCCTTGAAGGTGTTGTCGCCGTTGGTGAACGCGTGCGGATATGAAAAGCCAAAAGAGGCACGACTCACGTTTGGACACGCGCTGATAGTGCCGACAGGTCGGCCTCTAGAGCCCGCGAAACGAATTCCCGGAGGAACTCGACGAAGGTTCTAATCTTCGCGTCGAGGTACTGCCTCGACGCGTACAGCACGTAGGCGGTTAGCTTCTGCAACTGATATTCGGGCAGCACGCGAATCAGCGCGCCGCTGCGCAGCGCCGGCAACGCGCTCGCGATGGGAAGCGCCCCGATTCCGATGCCGTCTCGCAATGCAACGCTCAGTGCTTCGATGACATTCACCCTGAAATCCGCCGGTGGTAGTTCGAACGTTTCCAGCCCGTTGGGGCCATCCAGATGCCAGCGGTCACGCGGAAAAACCGACGAGACGATTTGCAGGCAAGCATGCCCGTTGAGCTCTTCTACGGTAAGCGGCATACCGTGTTCCTTCAGATAAGCGGGTGCGGCGCATAGCACGCTGTGGACATCGCCAAGCCGATGCGAGACGAGGCCTGAATCGGGCAGGTGCGTCATACTCAACTGAAGCGAAACGTCGTACCCCTCATCGAGCAGATCGGGGACGTGCTGCGACAACGTCAGATCCACAGCGACCGAAGGATTCTGTTCCCGATAGCGCAACACGGCCGGCAAGACGTACGTCTGACCGAAGGCTGATGTCGCGTGTACCTGCAATTTTCCAGACGGCTTGACCTGAGCGTCCGCAGCTTCGGCCTCGGCTTCGTCGACGTAGGCGAGAATCCGCTCGCACCGCTCCAGATAGCGTTGACCGGCCTCAGTCAGCGCGACGCGGCGCGTGCTGCGATTGAGCAGGCGCGTCCGCAGATGTGCCTCGAGTTGCGCAATAGAACGTGAAGCATTGGCATTGGTGATATTCAGGCGCTGGGCTGCCTCCGTGAAGCTGCCCTCCTCTGCGATGCGAACGAATATCCGCATCATATGTAGCGTGTCCATTATCTTTTTCCCACTGGTGAGGTTACCCCTCAACTCGTTACGTGCCCGATTTACCTCATCCCCTGGCGAGACGACAGGAAAACAAACTGCGAAAGCTTTGCGAGTGCTGGCAACCGATGGCACGAGGATTTTCTCGTCGCTACCCGGGCGAGCAGCCCCGTGCCTGCGCCTATTTTCAACCAGGGTTCGGCAGAAAGTCTAACGACGCCCCAATTTTCCAGGTCGACCGGTTTCGCGTCGGAAAAACGCAGAACTGTTTGTAGCACGCCGCCGGCACCAACGATCACCAAGCCTGCGGACCTCGCCCCGCTCGTTCTCGCTATCGATCCCCACAAGTCGCTCATTGCCCGTGCCGGCTTCAGCCTCACCATGGTGACCGCCCTTCGACTCGGCGTGGTTGCCGCCGTGCGGTGGGACGAGAGCACCCGCTGAGTCCGCCCGAAGTATTCTATGGATCAGGCACCCACCTCATCCTGGGCTTCTTCCATGCACGCCAAAGAAACCGTGTCCACGCATCCGGGCATGCCCGCGTCCCAGACGGACGGCGACTGTCATTCCTTCGGTAACGCGGCGATCGCCTTGAACTGGACCGTCAGGCACCAGCATCTGGCCGAATTCGCCCTGACCGACCGCCTGCACGAGCGCACGCTGCCGGTCACCGCGCCGTTCGCGCTATCGCTGGCCGACGGTCGCACGCTGGGCATGGCCGACCTGAAGCTGCTTGCGCCACTGCGCGAAGAAATGCTGACGGCAAATCCCAAGGCGTCTCGACTGGCCGAACGAATCGCGGGTAGACGCGTGCGTGCCATCCTCGGTGACGAACAGGATCGCCTGCGGGTGGAGTGGAGCGTGGAGCAACGCGAAGACTCGCAGTACTTGCGCTTGCAAGTGGCAATTACCGCGATCGGCAAGGACGAGCACGTTGCCACCGTTTCGCTGCTGGAGACGCGGACGTCCGGTGCGCAAACCAGCGGTGAGTTCAAGGGAACCCCTGTGATCGCGGGCGACGTCTACCTCGGATTCGAGCTTCCGTTGTCGGAAAGCCAGGTTCGCGACGACACCGTCAGGTTCATCCTGCCGCGGGCCTTGCCGCTGGAAAAGGGCAAGACCTGGGTCTTCTCGGCGGTGGCGGGTGTGGCTCGAGACGGCCAGCTACGCCGCGATTTCGCAGCCTATCTCGAACGCGAACGAGCCCATCCATACCGCCCGTTCCTACACTACAACTGCTGGTACGACATCGGGTACCTCACGCCGTACACGCAGCAGCAAGCGCTCGAACGCATCGGCGACATCGGCCGCGAGTTGCACGACAGGCGCGGCGTACGACTCGACTCCTTCCTGTTCGATGACGGCTGGGACGACTACAGCGGCAGCTGGCATTTCGGCAAGGATTTTCCGCATGGATTCGTGCCGCTGCGCGACGCCGCCGCCCGGTACGGCGCGGCGCCGGGCGTGTGGCTGTCGCCGTGGGGTGGCTACGGCTCGACGCGGCAGGAACGCGTGACACGAGGCCAAGCCGCCGGCTACGAGATCATCGATGACCGCTTCGTGCTGTCCGGACCGAAATACTATCGACGCTTCCATGAGGCCGTGATGGAGCTGCTCACGCGGCACGGCATCAATCAATTCAAGTTTGACGGCACCGGCAATGCTGACACGGTGGTCCCCGGCAGCCGCTTCAGCAGCGACTGGGACGCGGCGATCCAGCTAATCGAGGACATCCGCGAGGCCAGCCCCGAAGCCTTCATCAACCTCACCGTCGGCACCTATCCATCGCCGTTCTGGCTACGCTACGCTGATTCGATCTGGCGCGGCGGCAAGGATGACGACCTGGCCGGCGTAGGTAGCAATCGCGAACGCTGGATTACCTACCGCGACGCACAGACCTACCGCAACGTCGTAGTCAGAAGTCCGCTGTTTCCGCTTAACTCACTGATGCTCCACGGCATCATCTACGCGCAGTTCAACGATCGGTTGAATACCGCTCAAGGCCAGGCCTTCGCAAACGAAGTGCATTCGTACTTCGGCAGCGGTGCACAACTGCAGGAGTTGTACATCACGCCGTCGCTGCTGAGCGACGGCGACTGGGACGTTCTCGCCGAGTCCGCCCGATGGGCCCGAGCAAATGCCGAGGTGCTGCGCGACAGCCACTGGATTGGCGGCGCGCCTGATGAGCGCGAGGTGTACGGCTGGGCTGCATGGTCGCCGGTCAAGGCGATCATCACCCTGCGCAATCCCGACAGCGGGGCGAACAGCTTCCTGCTCGAACTGCGGCGGCAATTGGAGTTGCCGGCCGGCGCGGCGGGACGATTCCTGACGCGCAGTGTGTGGCGCGGCCATGCCTCGGATATTCCGCCGGTGCTGGATGCGGACCGGCCGCACGATATCTCGCTCGCGCCTTTCGAAGTACTCACTTTGGAACTGGTATCGGCCGGCGGCGAAGGGTAATGGAGGTGGTCGCGAATTTCCCGGTGTGCGCTTCCAGAGACCCCCTTACGATAGCGTGCGCGCCAATTCAACCGGTCTCGCTTCAATCTGATGCAGATCGAAGATGATGATCTCGTTGTCACCCTGTCTCAGCGAGGGAGCAGGACAATACAGCCGCTCTTGCGGACCGATATTCCAGTAGCGCCCCAGATTGTGCCCGTTGACCCAGACCATACCTTTGGTCCAGTTACGCATGTCGAGATACGTATCGCCGACTGTATCCAGCGGCAGAATCGCCTTGAAAAACAGTCCGGCCTTACGAGGGTTCGCACAGACGGCGCGCAAGTTCGCGATAAACGCGGTATCCATCGGCAACAGGAAGACTTCCCAGCCGGTGAGCGTGGCGCTCGAGCCTCCCGCATCCTGCAGCGTGACCGGTTCGAGAATGCCTTTGCGGTCGATCATCGCGTGGCCATAGTTGACGCGCCCCATGCCTTCGACGAGGATATCCAATGATACGTCGCTGCCCGGCGACGACGACACAAACGGAACCGTAAGCGGCGCGTGCTGCGTGACATTCCACTGCCGCGCGCGGTGCTCCGGCATGACAGTTCTCGACACGCCGCCTACGTATTGCTCGCCGACGAAAACGGTCGCGTAATCGTGAACATCCTTGAGATCCAGCACACCGCCGCGGTAACCCTGCAGCTTCTTGCGATACAGCGCGAAACCGAACGCCTGGCCGTACACCTCGAACGGCCCTGGGTGGACAGTTTGTGCCGCCGGGAGCGCGGCAGGCAGATTGTCCCAAATGGAAGCGTAAAGTTCCGGCATCAAGGCCTGACCTCCTTTGCGGCTGATAGTCGGAACGGGTTCGGGTATATCGGGCAGCGGCGTCGAGAGATAGCGGGCGATCACGCCGCGGTACTTCATGTACTTCGACGTCGCCAGGCCTTGCTCGCTGATGGGTGCGGCGTAATCGTAGCTGGTAATGTCGGGTTGATATTCGCCTGAATCGGCATCCACGTTTGCGCCGGCATAGAAGCCGAAGCTGGTGCCGCCGTGGATGACATAGAGGTTGAACGACAGCTTCCGTTGCATGAGCGCGTCTAGCGTGCCGGAGATATCGACGGCCGTACCTTTGAGCGTCTCATCGCCCCAATGGGTGAGCCACCCTGGATACACTTCGCCGGCCATCGCCGGAACGGCCGGAAATTCCCGCCGGACGGCCGCGATTTGCTCCGCATCGCCATTGCTCAACGCAATCGCGCCGCCGGCGACGTTCGTGCGATTCTGTTCAAGCTGCCTGATGCCATCTTCGGTATAGAACGGTCCCTGTATCCCTTCCTGAAGCCAGAGCTGCCGTATCTCTTCGAGGTAAGCCGGGTTGCTGGCGTACGAGCCGAATTCATTCTCGATCTGAATCATCAGGATCGGTCCACCGTTACTCACCAGTAGTGGTTCGATGCGCTGGCTCAACTCCCTGATGTAGCGGGCCACCGCCGACATGTAGCGAGGATCGTTAGCGGAGTCGGTCCTAAGCAGGATGTCCGGATGACTCAGCAGATACGACGGAATACCGCCCAGATCCCACTCGCCGCAGATATAGGGACCCGGCCGCAGCAACACCCACATCTCCTCCTGCTGGCACAGTCGAATAAATGCTTCGACGTTGTGGTTGCCTGTGCGGAAATCGAAAACGCCTGGACTCGTTTCGTGGTAATTCCACATGACGTAGAGGGCGATGCAGTTCATCCCCATCGCCTTGGCCATCAGGATGCGATGCTGCCAGTATTCGGCGGGGATGCGGGCGGGATGCATCTCCCCGCTGCGGATCTGGAAAGGCTCGCCGTCGAGCAGGAAGCTTTCGCCGTCCTGGCTGAAAGAAAAAGTATGTCCGCTTCTGACCGTTGGGGTTGGGATGTCGACTGCGGAAGGTCCGGTTCGACTGCTGTTCGGGTCATGGCCAATATCGTGCGCCAACCTGATTGGTAGGAGCGCGGTGAATGCTGAGGATTCTCTCGTGTCCATTGATTGCATTTCCCAGGATGCTATCGAGACGTGGCACAGCGGAATGCGCGAACGACGGCGAAGCACGGGTCGCCCACGGTGGTCCGTCCGTGACGGAAACAACTGTAGCCTCCGTTCGCCGTCATGTCGACGACCAGTTTGTCATGCTATGCCGACGCCAACGCCAGCGGCCCGGCACGCCCGGACGTTGCAGGCTCGGCACATCGTTGATCGCAAGTCTGGCGATAAAACGATCGTGCCGCCAATTTCCGCAGATGGGCGACGCTCGTTTTACCTGCTCACACAGCGGAACAGCGCGCAGCCGATGATCCGAACCCGCACTAACTTGACGGCATGGCCCCCTTCGGCGAGCGGGATTTCGCCGAACTGCCGCTTCCCGATCAACTGCACGCGGACGGGCCCACGCATCAGCGAGCGGTTCGCGAGTTTCGTCTTTTCCCGCGATCGCCTTTTTTCCTGTCGAGCGCTCAAGACGATGCGAATCTGGTGCACTTCGTACTTGAGTCAGTGCAAGCGACAGACGCTCTAGCTGTCCAGGCCCCAGGTCGTCGACCGGCCGCTCCTTCCCCAGATGGATAGACACCGCCCTCCCTTCATCGCGGCCATTGACAGCAGCAAATTCAAGCGCTTCAGCGCAATGAGCGATCCAGCCCTCGTCAGGATCCACGTCGAGCTGACGGAGTGGCCGAAGCGCGGGGGCGGCCGGCGGTCTTCTCGTCGGCCATCGTGGCCTGCAGTGCGTCGGCCACGATCTGACTGGCGGGCGACAGGGTGCGTCCTGCCAGTTTGACGATGCCCCAATCGCCGTAGACTTGGGCCAGATTGAGAATCGGCAAGCGTACGAGCGTGCCCTTGGCGACCTCGTCGCGCACCAGCCGATCAGCGCAGGTCAACACGATATCTGTATCGGGGATCAATTGCTTGAGCAGCGTGATGTCGTCGCATTCGACATGCACCGGCAGAACGGCCCCGTCCGGCAATCCAAGCGACGCGGCAAGCTCATGCCTCGCGATTGGGGGGATGCGCACCGATGCCAGCGGATAGGCCAGCAGCGCGTCCGTCGACACCATCGCGCGGCGCCGGCTACGGGGCGGCTGCAGCAGCGGGTGATGGCGGCAGCAAAAGAAACCGATTGGCAGAGCGCCGAGCGACGTGACATCGATATGCTCATCGGGCGGCAGCGCACGGGTATCGGCGATGAAGAAATCGATCTGCTCTTCGTTCAACATCCGCAGCAATTGCAGCCAGTTGTTGACCTCCACGCGGATGGCGATCTTCGGGTAGCGGTTATGGAACGCGCGCAGCACGGGCGCGACGATCGCGGCAGCGGAAAACGGCCCGGCACCGAAGATCACTTCACCCAATTCGGCATCCCGCAAGAGCTTGAGGTCATGGGACAGACTGCGCGCATCCAGCAATAGGCGCCGTGCGCGCTGCACTACCTGTTTGCCGACCGAGGTCAGTTCGACCGAGCCTCCATGGCGATCGAAAATGCGCAAGCCGCACGTCTGCTCGAACGCGGCGATGCTGCGGCTGAACGCCGGCTGGCTCAAGTGAACGCGTTCGGCCGCCCGGTGGAAATTCAGCGTCTCGGCAAGGGCCACCACGTGCTGGAGGTGCTTGAGGTTCATGATGCAATCAATGCATTGAATATTGACTAATAATGCATTAGACATGCGACCAGCGCAATCCCATACTCAAAACAACCAGAACAAACCCGGGAGCGTCACTGCATTCCGGCGGCTACTGGGCATGCGTGCCCGCGCGTGACGGCGTGCTTTCGCCGGCGCGTATCTCGCCATCATCGACCAGGAGGAGACTTCATGTTGGATAACGCATTCGGCGTCAGCGGCGTCACTCATGTACCGGATTCGTCGCCGCTATCGAGGCGGCGAATCATCGCGGCCACCACGATCGGCAATGCACTCGAATTCTATGATTTCCTGATCTACAGTTTTTTTGCGGCCCAAATCGGCCGCGCATTCTTTCCGGTCGGTAACGACGTCGGCTCGATGCTGGCGTCGCTGGCGACGTTTGGCGTGGGTTTCCTGTTTCGGCCATTGGGCAGTATCGTGCTGGGGGCGTATGCCGATCGCCGTGGACGCAAAGCAGCGATGTTGCTGACCTTGTCACTGATGGCACTGGGCACCGCGATCATCGCTTTCACGCCAACCTATGCGCAGATCGGCGTGTTCGCGCCAGCGCTGATTGTTCTGGGCCGAATCCTTCAAGGATTTTCCACTGGCGGTGAAGTAGGCGCGGCGACCTCGATGCTGGCTGAAGCCGCCCCGAACCATCAGCGCGGCTACTACATCAGTTGGCAAATGGCGAGCCAGGGCCTAGCGGTCCTGGCGGCTGCGCTGATTTCGTTCACGTTGACGCAAACGCTGGACAAGGCGGCGCTAGCATCGTGGGGATGGCGCTTGCCGTTTGTCGTTGGCATGCTGATTGCGCCGATGGGCATGTATATCCGGCGCCGGCTCAAGGAAACCTATGCTCGCGAGATGGTGCCGGACGCGCAGCGGCATCCGGAAAGCGCACTCACTGAGCTGGCGGCCAGCCACCGGAATATGTTGGTGATGTCCACGTTGATTCAGGCCGGCTCGCAGATTACTTCGTACATCTTCATTATCTATTTGCCGACCTACGCCATCGTGCAATTGCACATGCCGGCGCATCTCGCCTTGGCGGCGGTGATCGTCAGTGGCATCGTGACCTTCGTGGCCAGTCCGCTGCTCGGCATATTGAGCGACCGGATCGGCCGAAAGCCTCTGGCGTGGGGCTCGCGCATTCTGTCGATCGCGGTGGCGATACCGTGTTTCCATGCGATGAACCTGCAGCCGCCGATGTGGGCGTTGGTGCTGATGCTCGGTGGCCTGGCCATCCTGGCTGCCATGTGCGCGGTGGGTAACTACACGCTGGTGACGGAGAATTTCCCCGCCAAGGTACGGGCCAGCGGCATGGGTATTGCGCAGGCCATCGGCGCGGCGATCTTCGGCGGCTTCGCGCAATTCACGGCGACCTGGTTGATTCGCGTGACAGGCGACTCGCTCGCGCCGGCCTATCTCGTGATCGCCTGCTGCGCGATATCGATGATCCCGCTGTTCTTTCTGCGCGAGACGCGCAACGTCCAGTTGACGTGAACCCCTTTCTTTCGACGCCGAATCTCCGAGTCATGCGAAGCACTTATCCCCGTTACGCCCGGCCCAGTGGCTGGAACCAGTTGCTGCCGCCGCGGCGGACACCCGCAGCCGGGCTCGAAGGCGAACACCGCGTGCGCTTTGCCGTAATCGGCGCGGGCTATGCCGGCATCGCCGCCGCGCGGCAATTGGCCGAATCGGTTCCCGGCGAACCGATCGTGCTGCTCGAGAGCGGTACGGTCGGCGATGGCGCTGCCGGCCGGAACTCCGGTTTCATGATCAACCTGCCGTACGCGAAGATCCAGGGCAGCCGCAATGCGGCCGAAGCCGAGTGGCAGAAGACACTGCTGCAGACCGGGCATGCATGGCTCGAAGCATTAGTAGCCCAGCACCATATCGATTGCAGCTGGCGTACCTGTGGCAACTACAAGGGGGCAACGACGGTCCGGGGAGAAGCCGAACTGCGGCAACTGGCAACGCAACTGACTTCGCTAGGCGTACCGTTCAAGGCGCTGACGCGAGAGGAGCTAACGCAAACGCTAGGCACGTCATTTTATCGCCATGCCCTCTGGATGCCGAGCTGTACCCTGGTGCAGCCGGCCGCACTGGTACGAGGGCTGGCCGATGCGCTGCCCGAGCAAGTGATGCTGGCTGAGCATACGCCGGTGCTCGACGTGCGGCACGGCCGCCCACACAGGCTGAAGACACCAAGCGCGCGTATCGATGCCGACGTGGTGGTGTTTGCCAATAACGCGTTTCTCGGTCGCTTCGGTCTGGCGCGCAGTCGCCAGATTACGGTGTACACCTATGCCGCGCTGACCCCCGCGTTGCCGGATGATGAAGCGGCCCACCTGGGCAGCGCGAGCGCCTGGGGCATGGTGCCGGCCGAGCGCATGGGCGCGACGACGCGCAAGGTCGACGGCAACCGGTATATGATCCGCACCGGTTTTTCGTACGACCGCGAACAGGACAATGCAGAGATCGAGGCAATGTTGCAGCAGGCGTATCGGATGCGCTACCCGCAGATGCGGCGGCATGATCTCGAGTACGTCTGGGGCGGTGCGGTGAGCCTGACGCGCAATGGCGCGCCCTTCTTCGGCCAGGTGGCACCGGGAATGTATGGTGTCTCGGGTTGCAATGGCTCGGGCATCATCAAGATGTCGCTGTTAGGCCGGTTGCTGGCCGAACAGATTGCCGGCCAGAGCAGTTCGTTGCTGGAACGCTGCATGGCGTGGGCCACACCCACGTGGATTCCACCCGAGCCGCTGCGTCGAATCGCCGTGTCGATGTCCATGCGCAAGTATCAACGGCAAATGCGCGACGGCGCGTCGGATGTCGCGGCTGCGTAGCTTGATCTATCGCACGCCGAGCGTGTCGCGGCGCCCCCGGTCCGGGGGCAAGTCCAGCACTTTCAGCGCGAACTCACTACCGGAGCACGAAATTGATCACTTCTGCAAACAGGCTGCAGCTGGTCAAATCGAACATCGTCAATCCACCTTCCGCCCCTATCAGCAACGCACTCGTCGCGGACGATGTGATCTATACCGTGCAGGTGCCACGTCATCCGCAGACCTTCGCGCCAAGCGGAGAAGGCAACATCGAGATGCAGGCCGCACGCGTATTCGACCAGTTGAAGCATGTGCTCGAATGCGCAGGATCGAGCCTCGCGCATGTCGCGCAGATGACCATCTATCTGGTCGACAAGGCCGACGCGCCGGAAATGAACCGCGTCTACGCGCGCTATTTCACGGCGCCGCCTTACCCGAATCGGGCGACGGTGGTCGTCAAGGAACTGCTTGGCGAGAATTGTCTGATCGAAATTGTCGTGCATGCAATCAAGGCCTGACGCGAGACGATCACGGAGGACTCGATCGAGCGTTACCGCGCGCTATATCGCGCCGCAACGCGACGTCACGCGATGTCACGCGATCTGCTGAACCCATTGACTCCGCCAACCCGGTGCCTCGAAGGGATCGGAAAAATACTGGGTCTCGTGAATGACCTTGCCGTCGCAGAACTCCATGATGCTTACCGTGTACGCCGCTCGCCCCTCATAGGCGATGGTGTATTCCGTGACCCAGAGATTACCCTCTCCTTGAATCCGCCTGACATTGAAGCCTGATGGCTTATCTGGATGATGGCTCCGCAGTGCCTGCAAATTGCTTCGCCCGATAATTCGCTCACCTGATTGGGGATAGTCACAAACGGCATCATCATCGTAAATATCATGCTCCGCGTCGAGATCGCCCGCCGCGGACGCGCTCCAGTGCGCGTCCAGAGCTTCACGTATCTTGTCTTCCTGCATGGCGTGCCTCCGGATAACGTTCACATCTATCTATTGCGTATGCCGCGGAATGAACCCGGGGCTGCCCGTCTTAACGACTTCGTTGTACCTCTGCCTCGTCTCAATCTGGTTGATCTCGTCGAATGCATCTGCTGGCAGCGCGGAGATTTCGAAATTCTCTCGCGCACGGGTCGCCGTTTTAGGGGTGGTGAGCAAAGCTCCGCCGCGCTGGATCGCCCAGGCAAGCAGTACCTGGGCTGGCGTCTTTCCAGTTCGTGCTGCAATCCGCGAGATGACCGGGTCCTCAAGCGGCCCCGGCCTGATTCCGTGACCCAATGGCGCAAAGGCCAAAAACACGATCTCTCTCTCCTTGCAGAATTCCAGAAGTTCCGTTTCCGGAAGATACGGATGGGCTTCGACCTGCACCGCAGCCGGCTTGATTCGTGCAGATTCATAGAGAGGCCGCAGGTCGTTCAGGCCAATATCGGACAGTCCGATGGCCCGGCATCTTCCGCGGTCGACGAGATCTTCCATCGCCCTCCACGTGTCCAGCAAAGTCACGCCTTTATCGTAGATGACATCGCCGTTTGCATCGCGTGGATCCTGCTCATCCCCCGCTTGAAATGCGAACGGCGTGTGTATCAGATAGAGATCGAGATAGTCGAGCCCGAGTCTTTCAAGACTTGCCTCGAAAGCCGGTTCGACACGCTCGCGCCGATGATTGGAGTTCCACAATTTTGTAGTCACGAAGATGTCTTCGCGCGCAATTCCTCCGGCGGCAAGCCCTATCCGCAGCGCTTCGCCCACTTCGCGCTCGTTACGGTATCGCTCGGCACAATCGAAGTGCCGATAGCCGGCCTCCAGCGCGTCTCTGGTAGCGCTGATAGTCGTAGCTGAATCGGGAATCAGCGTGCCGAATCCGAGCGCGGGCATCCGGCCGCCCCCGTGATTCAGC
Source organism: Paraburkholderia sp. RL17-373-BIF-A (assembly GCF_046030175.1). Lineage (NCBI taxonomy): Bacteria > Pseudomonadati > Pseudomonadota > Betaproteobacteria > Burkholderiales > Burkholderiaceae > Paraburkholderia > Paraburkholderia sp. RL17-373-BIF-A. Next base: position 416,702 of record NZ_JARESO010000001.1, on the reverse strand, counting down.
ACTAACTTTTTGCTCCGGAAATCGGAAGACTCAATCATGTCGACATCTCCACACTATTTCATGCCCTGCAACGAAGGACCGACGCATGGGTCCGCAATTGCGGCGCCAGGTCCATGAACGGAAAAAACCTCAACGTACTCGAGTCGGACAACCGCTTCGTAGCGATTCCTGGCCGACGAATTCGTGAACTGCTTACACCGTGTCTCTTTACTTAAGGGTATGTGAAGTGCCGCTTTATTGTCAGGCTCGACGTCGTAGCTTTGGCAGAGAAGTCGGCGTCGCTCGACAACCCGAGCGAGCAGACGGTGACCCTGAAGCCCTTCTCTTTCTCAGGTCGGATTGATGTTGAACGTGCAGAAGTTGAAGCCGGTAAATCGGGGCGCGCCGATTCGCAACTCAGCCGCCGCCGTCAGAGTTAACGGAGCGCCAAACAGGTCTGCTTCCTGGTCAAGTGTAGCAAATGAATCACTGCGCGGCAGCGGACGGTTCCGGAAAAGTACACCATGTAGTTGGTGTGAATGCAGTCCATGCAACAAAGCGTCCGTACTGTTCACTGCTGGCCAACTGTTGCGTGATCAGCGTGGCGCGCTTGCACCGCGATCCTGTTCACGTCCCCATCTCCGCGTCGAGTAAGATTGACAGCTTTTTCCGGTCAGCCGCCTCGACTTTGCAAATACCAGGATTCTGCAAATTTAGCGGTGGCCGAGCGTCCAAAAGAAAAGCGCCGCTGGCCCGGAACAGCCAATTGGATTCGAACCACGCGTGACCGCGTGACCACCACCATGAAACGCCCCACGCCCCCCTACAGCCGCTGTGATTGAATTCAGTCTCACACGTGTCTACGCTTCGACAATGGTGACTTCATAGTTCTCGTCTTCGAAAGCGATGAGAAACTCTTCGGGCATCAGCCATGAATCGACGCTCACCATCTTGGTGTCAATGTCGACGTTGACTTTCGCGTCGGCGTCGACAGTCTTCATCGCATGCTCAATCGTTGACACATCGTCTGAACGGATTTCGTTTTTCATCGAGAATTTCATTTGTCACTTCTCCAGTCAACAACGCTTGAATAAAGCAGGACCTATCGATTCATCAGCGTCAGTGGGTCCGCATATTGATTGTACCCACTACACATTCGACGGTCGACGAAGCGCTGCGCCAGTTGTTGATACAGGCATGTTGCAACGTATGCCGGACAAGACAGTGCGCATTGAACCGGCGTCTTGTTGCGTGCGACAAGATGTGTGTGGCGCGCGTCTTCCCGTCGTCGGCTTCCAGTAAGTAAGAGGTCGGCGAACGAGCGCTTCCAGGACCCGTCAGCCGTTTCAGCAACGGCCGGGACGACGTCACCCGCACCTTTGCGCTCAACGCAGCGACCGGAAGCTCACGCGAATCTCTTCCGAGAATACTTGCGGCTGCTCCCAGGCTGCAAAATGTCCGCCTTTTGGAAGGCGGTTATAGTGAATCAGCTTGGGATATGCCTTCGCTGTCCAGCTTTGCGGGGCAGCGTAGATCTCATCGGGAAATACGCTGACGGCAACCGGAATGGCGACGTGCTTGGGAGCAAAGAAGTTGAGCTTGTTTTCCCAATACAACCGCGCCGAAGAAATTCCCGTGTTCGTGAGCCAATAGAGCGTCACGTTCTCGAGAACGTCGTCTCGCGTCAGCCCCTCGGACTGACCGTCAAATACGCGCGCGATAAGTGCCTGGCTGGCGGCGTCGTGGTCGAGCATCCACGCGGCGAGGCCGACAGGCGAGTCTTCAATTCCGTACAACGTCTGCGGGCGGTTCGTCATCTCCTGGGCGTAGCCAAGACCGTGCTTGTAGAAAAAGTCGAGCTGGTCGTAAGCGTGCCGCTCGTCGGCTGAGAGGTCGGCCGGCGGCGGGTTGCCGTACTTGAGCGCCTCTGCAATATTGTCCGGTACGGTGGCCGGCATGTTGGTGTGAATGGCGAGCAGTTCCGGTGGCGCAAGCAGGGCCATCTGCTCCGTGACAGCATTTCCCCAATCGCCGCCTTGCGCCACATATCGCGTGTACCCGAGCCGCTTCATCAGTACGACCCACGCACGCGCAATGCGAGCAGGGTCCCAGCCGGTCGCGCTCGGTTTGCCTGAGAACCCGTAACCCGGGAGCGACGGAATCACGATATCGAATGCGTCCGACGCCATCCCGCCATGAGCGGTCGGATTGGTCAGCGGACCGATGATCTTCAACTGCTCGATGATCGAACCGGGCCACCCGTGCGTGACGATAACCGGCAACGCGTTGGCGTCTTTCGAACGAACGTGGATGAAATGAATGTCGAGCCCATCGATTTCGGTGACGAACTGCGGCAACGCGTTCAGCCTCGCTTCGACTTTGCGCCAGTCATAGTCGGTCGCCCAATACCGTGCGAGCTTCTGCATTGTCGCGAGCTGCACGCCTTGTGACGCATCAGTCACGGTCTCCCGCTCAGGCCACCTGGTCGCCTTGATACGCCTCTTCAAATCGATGAGTTGCGATTCCGGCGCGTGTACACGGAGTCGACGAATAGCGGTCTTGTCACCGCCGCTCGACTTCGTGACTTCAGTGATGGTTTGATTCGTATCCGCGAAAGCAAGTCGGCTCAATGAGCCCGCAATTGCGGCCGCCGCCGCCACGCCGATAAAGCGACGGCGCGATGGGGTTTGGGGAAGGATATCGTCAGCCATACAAGCTCCTGTTGGCAATGAATCAGATGAGGTGGAGCGATGGGCGCGGCGGCAACGCAATATCCTGGGCAAACACGTTCACGATTGTCCAATTGAGTCGTCTATAGAGGCAGCCAGTTGGCAAGCCTCGCATCGTTATCGCTTCAACCGACCGCAAACCGCCGTTCGCAGTAGTTGTAGCGATTGTGTGGAAGCAAGCCCTCCGGGTAAATGGCCAAGTTAGAACAACAGTTGTGTCGATCGCGAACAAATCCGTTGCGCCAGGCTTTTTTGGCCATTGTCGTGTGGACACGATGCGCGAAAAGACGCTGGCGAGTTTTATGCGGCGGCGACCGTATCGGTTACACAATCCGGCATTGCTTCACACCGCTCAATATGGTGTCCTGATTCTTGATTGACCGATGCAGTCATGCTCATTGGTATCTGCCGAGTGGGTGCCTACACTAATTCCTGTGGACCGAATGCCCCGCGCGTTCTTTCTTCCGCGAATTTCTTCAGCATCATAAAGGAAGCAAACATGAAACTGACCCACTTGGTGGTGGCAATGGCCGCAGGCGCACTGTTTCACAACGGCAGCGCGATAGCACAGAACGACCAGGCAAGCACCGCCGCGAATCAAAGCGCGCAACCGGAAACTGGCGCGAAGCAGGAGTTTAAGATCAAACGCGTGACGCCGGCATACTGGCGCGTCACCATCGACCATCCGCCATTCAATATCTTCGGTCCGGAATCCATACCGCAGTTGAACAGCGTGATCACCCAGATAGAGAACGATCCCGAACTGAAGGTCGTGGTGTTCGACAGCTCAGTACCCGGTTTTTTCCTGACTCACTATGACTTTGTGCCGCCCCTCGAAGTCACGACGCGCATGCCCCCCGGCCCGACAGGCATGCCGCCGCTACCCGATATGCTGACTCGCCTGAGCCGCTCTTCCGTGGTGTCGATCGTGTCGATCCGGGGCCGGGCTACGGGCGTTGGCAGTGAGTTGTCCCTTGCGTCCGACATGCGCTTCGCCAGCCGCGAAAAAGCCGTGCTTTCCCAATTCGAAGTAGGCGCCGGTTTCGTTCCCGGCGGCGGACCGATGTCCCGTCTTCCCCGTCTGATGGGGCGAGGCCGCGCACTGGAAATTCTGCTGAGCGGCAACGATATCAACGGCGAACTTGCCGAACGATATGGCTATGTCAACCGCTCACTTCCGGATGCCGAACTGGATAAGTTCGTCGACACCCTGGCTCGCCGCATTGCATCCTTCGACAAGCAGACCATCGGGGAGATCAAGCACTTCGTCAACATCTCCACTCTCCCTCCCGATAGCGAGGTTGGGCCACAGTGGGACGCTTTCATTACCTCCGTACAACGTCCAGCGGCGCAGCAGGATATCAAGAAGCTGATGGAACTTGGGTTGCAGAAAAAGCCTGACGTGGAAATTCATCTCGACCGGTACACCGGCAAAGTCAATCAACCGGACAAGTAATCCACGCGCTTCGCAGTTGGCCGAGCTATCAGCCGCCAGACTTACGTCGGCAACTGCGTGCCGGCCTGCTCGGCGACGATATAGTTGGCGTACCAGTCCGGCCAGTTTTCGTCATGCTGTCCGGAGAGTTTCTCATGCTCGCCATGCGCGGCCGCGGCGCGCCGTAGCGCCCCTGCGAGTTCTATTGCCGAAGCGAATGTCGTGACCTGCGCGTCCACCCTTCCAGGGAGTCGAGTGGTCACTTCCTGGAAGACCCAGCCATTTCCGTCAGGATCGCTGAACGAGGCAAAGGAGCCGTAGCTGCGCCGTTCCGGTTGCGGGCCGCTCACGCGTCCTTCCTCGCCCGCACGGTGGAAAAGGCCGCCGGCGTCATGGAAGACTTCGCTCACGTCGATGCCTCGCTCGACAAGCTCTGCCTGCGCCCTGTCTATATCGGACACAATGAGATGAAGTCCCTGCACCGAACCCGGTTCTTCAGTCGTGACGCCCTTGCCGAAGAGGACCGAGCATTGCGAGCCTGGGGGCGTGAAATGGACAACTCGAAACTGCTCGTCCTTCGCGATATCGACGTCGAGCCTCCAACCTAACCTGGCATAGAACTCCTTCGCGCGATCGACGTCGGAGACTGGGATGACAACAATCTCGAGCTTCATGTCGACCATCCGCGCTGTACCGGCAGCCGTGTCGGCTTGGTTGGTTGTTTGCGCATCGCTCATGTCAGGCTCCTCGTGTTTCGGTGATTCAAGGGGTGACTCATACGTTTGCGATCTCGGCGACTAGCCTTCCTGATCTGGAATATCCAATTCCAGTTTTCGGCCTGATCGGATTGTTGTATCCGATGACTTACCAAAGGGCCGGTCGCTAATGTGAGAAGTCTCCGGGAAACCTCCGTGCCAATAAAGATTAAAGGAGGAAAATCAAAAATGAACAACTCTCACGAGTGCCGGGAGAGCAAATGCCTTGCGAAGTACTAGCCGGTGTGACGCTGCAGACAACTTACCGTCTGTGCGGAAACCGCCATCGTGGCCGCACACCTTCAACCCGTGCCCGTCGCGCCTGACTTGTTCCTCACACGCAAGTCTGTTTGTCGCTGGAGGGTATTCGAACCCAGCGCCAAAGCGCCTAGATTAGCCCCTTATCGGAGCCGTGGACCCGATCGGCAACAGAGCCCACTCAATGGATTTGGAGGTTCTCTATGAGCACGTCACAAAAGGTCGTCGTCGTTACCGGCGCGTCGCAAGGCATCGGCGCAGAAGTCGTCAAGGCGTTCCGCAAGCTCGACTATCGCGTGGTCGCCACCGCGCGCAGCATCAAGCCCTCGGAGGATCCGAATATCCTGACCGTGGCCGGCGACATCGCCGACCCCGAAACCGCCCGCCGCGTGATCGGCGAAGCCGTGACGCGCTTCGGCCGCATCGATACGCTCGTGAACAACGCCGGCATCTTCGTCGCCAAGCCTTTTACCAGCTATACCGCCGAAGACTATGCAGCGGTCACAGGTGTGAACCTGAATGGCTTCTTCTACATCACGCAGCTCGCCATCGCTGATATGGAGAAGCATGCCAGCGGCCACGTCGTTAGCATCAGCACCACCCTGGCCGACCACGCGATCGACGGCGTGCCTGCCGTACTCGCCGCGCTCACCAAGGGCGGCCTGAACGCGGCAACCCGCTCCCTCGCGATCGAATACGCCAAACGCGGCATTCGTGCCAACGCGGTTTCGCCGGGCATCATCAGGTCGCCGATGCATCCGGCGGAAACGCATGCGGCGCTCGGCGCGCTCCATCCGATGGGTCATATGGGCGAAATGAGCGATGTCGTGAACGCGATCCTTTATCTGGATTCCGCCCCTTTCGTCACCGGCGAGATCCTGCACGTCGACGGCGGCCAGAGCGCTGGCCACTAAGCGCGACCGTGCAATAGCAGGCTCCGGTCCGCACGACCGGACGCCGCTAGCCTGCAACCGGTTTGTCGAACAGGATCAAGGAGAACATCACGCCAATCGCCACGACGGTCTATGAACCCGGCGGCATCAGACTCGAATTCGATTTCGACCCGCACAGATGACGATCCAGCTTTGCCTGGCGAGGGACCTCATTGCGACGATGCCAGCGTCACCGACCCACCTGTTCGAACGGCGAAGGCCGCGCATACCGCGCCTCAACCGGCCGCCAACCGTAATCTTCCCGATAGTCCTTCAACGGCAAAACCGTCTCTACCTCCTTGACGTCATGTCGAGCCGACGATCTGAAAAACTGGGTGCAATAATCGACGAATGTCCTGAGCCTCGCCGGAAGCAGTTCCCGGTGCGAGTAGAAGAGACAGATCTCAACCTTGTTGTCGGATGTCGTGCACAGCGGCAAGATATGCGTAAGGCGCCTGGCTTCGATATCCTCACGCACCATGGTTTCAGGCAATGCGGCAATACCGGTCCCCATCAGTGCCGCTGCCCTAAGCAATATCTCGTTCCCGTCCATCGACGACATGGGAGACACGCTCACCCGCGCTTCGCTCTCCAACAGATCGACAACATCCACGCCCTTTTTCCGTGAATCCGTGTCCAGCAGAAGAAAGTGATGGGTCAACTCGGCGGCGGTTTTAGGAATACCGTACTGCTCAAGATAAGCGGGCGCTGCAACAAAGATGCGCTGCGACCTCGACAATGTGCGGCGAATCACGGCAGACTGCTCGACAAGGTGCGGCGGAAGAATCGCCATGTCGAATCGGCCGTCATACAGGTTTGCGGCCCCCTCCTGAACGGAAACGATCAGATTCACATTAGGGGCAATGGCGTGATAGCCCCGCACCAGGCGTGCAAAGGTTTCGCTCATCAGCATCGGATGCACGATCAGCCGCAACTTGCCACTGTCGACTTCACGCGAGCGCGTAATGCGACGGTTCGCTTCGTCGAGTTCTTCGAGCAAACGGCAGCAACTCAGATAGTAGGGCTGTGCCGCTTCAGTCAAAGAAACGGACCTTGTTGTTCTAAGCAAGACCCTCGTCTGGATGCACCCTTCGAGCTTGGCGATCGCCTTCGATACCGACCCTGTGGTCACATTCAGCGATTCCGCAGCCTTGCTGAAGCTTTGATACCGCGCGGCAGCAACGAATGCACGCAACATGTAAAGCTGGTCCATCTCGCACCTCACTGGTCGATGTAAAGATGTAGAGCAGAGTATTCAGGTGCCGTGGATCGTCACTGGCGACGCAATCCAAACAACCGGGAAACGAATGCAGGGTAAGCGCGATCGCCGCGTGGCGCCATCGTCCGATATGGTGTAGCGCATCGTGCGCTCGCGTGCTCGACTAATACGTTCGGATGCGCGCACCAATCCAGTCCGAATGCTCCTTCGGCAACTTCCGCTTGATCTCAGGACGCGGCTATCGCACCGCTTGATGTGCTAGCGAAGCTTCGTGGCACTTCGCGAGGGCGGGAATACAGGAAGAAAATCAGCTGGCGAAAAGGAGGACACCTAGACCTGGCTCGCCTGCAACGGTTCGATCGCATTGAGGGCCGATTCGAGGATCATCGCGCGGGCATTGACCGGTGCGGGTTTCGAGCGCTGCGGATGAAATATGCGGTCCCCGCGCCTGATCCGTTGCCCGCTCAACACGCATGTCCCTGATACCTTGGCGTTCGCGACCCGCCAGACCTGGGCGCCGTAGAAGCAGCTCGTCGGGTCCCGCCACGCAATGGTCACGGTGAGCGAGGTGGTCCGCTCAATCAGACTCACCTTCAGGTGAGGCAAGCCGCTAGTACCTGGCATCGCCTCGAAACCATAGGATGATCCGCGTTTTGGCACGGGCGTCGTATCAACGCCCGCATTCGGGCATCGTAATCCCGATGACAACAGTCGTATCGTCTGAACCCACGGGTCGACTTGGCTAACCAGCATGGCCGCGCTCCTTACGAATCGAAACGTAACGTTTAATTCTCACTGAACGGGACGCCGCGCCGGTAACAACGCATTAAGCGCACCGAACAGACGCCCAATGACTCAAGCGCCTTGGGTACGGTTGCCGCTGCGTCTCTCTCCCTGGCCATGCTCGATGTGGCGGCTCGTCAATCTATCGGCCCGTGCGTCCGCGTATTTGCTCCGAAGCCATGATATGGCGATTGAGGTGTGGACAGAATGCACGTTTTAGGAAAAGGGCTTTTTCCGCGGCAACATTTCTGGCATGAGCCCGATTGCTTCCGTGTCTGCGCCCAACGACCGGCACAACCGCATTCTTGCGCGACGTGCCTACGGTCTGCGCCCAGTTGGTTCGCTCATGCGGCGAGGCGCATGAGCGTCTGTTGAACGCTGGCCGCCGTAGCGTAGCCCGAACTGAGCTGCCCAATCTTTCCGTTCAGATCAACAAACAACGATGGGAAGCCCGACACGCCCAGACGCCGGGTCAGTGCGAAATCTGCACGAGTTGCCTGTATCGCTTCGTCCGAGGACCAGACGGTGAGGAACGCATCGGCGTCGACGTCGAACCCCGCCGCCTTCAACGCCGACGCGCCGATCTCCGCGAGAATCCGACCGTCCGTGGTATCAAGTCCATCAACATAGAATGCCCGCTGAAACGCGCCGAAGACCGTCAATAGATTGACCGTAGGCTTGATCAGACGGGCCGTTACCACGGCGCGGCAGACCGGCTCAGTGTCATAGACAAAGTTCTTCCTAGCAAGCAACGCGTCGCGATTGAATTGCGCGCCGCTCAGTTGCTCGACGCGGGCCCAGTGCGTCAGGCGAAACTGCTTGCCCGCGTCATCCAGAACTTGCGTGGAACCTGCGGCCAGGCCACCCACCACAACCTGTACTTCAAGGTCGGGCATCGCCTCTACGAGGGTTGTCATCTCTTTGTGGAAGCCATAACACCAGGAGCACATTGGGTCGCCTACAAATATGAGTTTCATAGCTGATTCCGTTAAATTTCTCTGTTGCGCAGGCCCGTTGCGCCGATCTTGAGGAGCACGGTGATACGCCGCCGGGCGACGTCTGTCGAAAAGGATCATAGAACCGAACCGTGGTGCCACGAACCAGGCTAGCCTCAATTCACTTTTTACACCGTGTAACCAGGAGCTCATTACTCGCCGATAGTTGGTCTACTCGCATCGACATCCTCGAGACCGGATTTCGCTCCTATTGGATATACGGCCGTATGAGTTCCACACGCTTTTTCAGAGGCCATGCCACCCGTTCGTACAATGTCTTTCAGCGGCTGGGCCGTGTACCTTGATCTCATGGCGAGTGCGAGCGTCTCGCGCGCCACCGATCAGGAGGGCGAGTCGTGAATGCAAGGGAAACAGCAGATCCGGTGATCAGTCTGCACGGCGACGCGCTCCCGTCAAAACCGCGCTGGATTCAGAGCGACGCCGACACAGTAAATGCACGCTCCGAGCGGATATTCAAAACACTCGTACTTGTCGTCTGCGGGTGGTCGTTGATTGAGGCGCCGCTAGAGTTGGGTGTATCCGACGTACACGCGGGGTTGGTCGCCCTGCTCCTGTCGAAGCTCGTGGTGCTCGGCACAGGTCTCGCTGCCGTTGCCAAAGCACGCTTTGCTCGCGAAACTTTTGCGTTTCTCTGCGGCGCGAGCGTGTTGGCGATCGCACCCGCACTACCGATGGAATTCAACCATTCCTTCGCGATAGCAATCTTCTCGTCGATCGAATGCTTCAGCAAGGCCGCGTGCGTGATCGCACTCGGGGTCGCATCGTCGCGAGAAAAGCAGTCGCGCCAGCAATAGCCACATCGAGTCTTCAGGACTCACCTATCCCAAAGTATGAATCGATCTTCGGATACGCAGGATACGACTTCCGTCATGCCGACCGCTCGATTCGTCAGAAGAAACGGAATCCTTGCTTTATTGCCTTCGAGCTACCGGGCAACGGTATGAGTTGCCGCTCAATGACATCAGCAAAGACCATGCGCAACGGGTAGCGATAAGCGCGAGCATTGCTTACTATACGAAAAGTATCGGCGTCACTTAGCGTAACGAACTTTTCGAAGATCGAGCGATGAAACATGACAACGTTGGGGCGGGAAGTGAATCATTGCCGGACTCGCTTGTGTATGTGGTCGACGACGACGAGTCCATTCGAGGCGCCCTAACCTCTCTACTCATGTCAGTCGGCATTCACGTGCGGGCGTTCGAATCGGCCGACGATTTTCTGGCCACGGACATGCCGGACGTGCCGAGCTGTCTCATTCTCGACGTTCGTCTGCGCGGCACGAGCGGCTTGACCCTGCAGCAGGAGCCCTTTAAAGAGAGTGTTCGATTCCCGGTCATATTTCTGACCGGGCACGGCGACATCGAGATGTCCGTCAAGGCCATGAAGGCGGGCGCCTTCGATTTCATGACAAAGCCGTTCAAGGATCAGGATCTGATCGATACGATCGCCGCTGCCTTGAAAAGGGATATTGAATTAAAGCGTCAGGAAAGGATCGTTGCGGGCATCCGTCAAACATACGATTCGCTGACAGCGCGCGAGCGGGAAGTCATCAGGCTGGTCGCCGACGGGCTGTTGAACAAGCAGATCGCCGACCTCCTGTGCCTGAGCGAGGTAACGGTCAAGATCCATCGGGCCCAAGCGATGCATAAGCTGCAGGCGCGCTCAGTGCCTGATGTCGTCAGGAAGTTACAGCAGGTGCTGCCTCTGCACTAAGTGCGAGTCAGCCATTTCTGTATTCGCTGCACTCTCGCCGCCATCTTCGGCCGGGATCGATCCCGGCTAATACGAACTGTCACTAAAATCATTCTAAGGTCTTATTGTCGCCTCGTCCGTAGGCCTGTAATTTGCCTAAAGGATTCAGCCTTTCTGAATCCTTTCGATGCCGTACGGACTCGAGATGAGAACAAAGCGCTCTCCTGCAGTTATCGGGGTAGTGGACGACGACGAATTCGTCCGGATGGCGACATCCAGTTTGCTTCGTTCGGCAAACTGGAGAGTCATTGTCTATGAGTCCGCCAACCATCTTCTGGGTGATACGCGCCGATCGGAACTGAAGCTTGTTGTCGCGGACATTCACATGCCGGGCGTGGACGGTTTCGCGCTGCTTGAATCGATCAAGCTATGGAAGCAGCCTGTTCCTGTCATTTTCATTACTGCCTATGCGACGCAGGAGCTTCTCGAGCGAGCCGAAGCCGGCGGAGCCGCCGGTTTCTTCTCAAAGCCAGTGGACGACGCACGACTGCTCGCGCTGATTGGCGCGATATTGCAGAAGTAACCTGGCCGAAGGTCCGTCCGTTTGTCAGCGTGTAGCGCGATCGCCTAAACGTTGCCCGGATGCGAGACGTTGCCTGGCGCAGGCAACGTGAACTGAAAAGTGGCGCCCCCGGCGGAGTTCGACGTCACCCATAATCGTCCGCCGTGACTTTCCACAATCGAACGGCAGATCGGCAGTCCCATTCCCAGGCCGTTGGGTTTGGTCGTAAAAAATGCCTCGAAGACGCCTTCCAGATGTTCGGCGTCCAGACCTGGTCCAGAATCCTCCACGCTAATGCAGAGTTCGTTTGCACCGGACTGGCCGGTTCGGATCAAAAGCGTTCGCTCGCCGACGTCCATTGCACTCATCGCTTCAAGGGCGTTGATCATGAGATTGAGCATCACCTGTTGCAGTTGTACCCGATCGCCCTGGATCTGCGGCAATCCATCAACCAGCTGAACGACGAGCTCGACGCCGTGCTTGCTGGCTTCACTTCGCATGAACGCGATCAACTCGAGAATCGCTTCGTTGATGTCCAAGCCGTCTTTTCGCTGCGGCTCCTTTTTAAAGAAAGCGCGGGTGCGGTCGACGATGTTATTGGCGCGGCCGCCATCCGCGACAATCCGGTTGAGCGCCTGACGCACTTCGTCGAGATTGGGCGGGCGCGCCGCCAGCCAGCGTAAGGCCGCACTGGCGTAGGCAACCGTTGCGGTGATGGGTTGCTTCACTTCGTGGGCAATCGATGCCGATAACTGCCCCATCGTCGCCACGCGGTTTGAATGCGCCAGTTCCATCTGGAGTCCGAGATATCGCCGTTCGCTATCGCGCACGTCCTGTTGCGCCCGCTTCTGATCGGTCAGGTCGAGTATGAAAGCGACGCCCTGCCCTTCACGATCGCCGAACGCCGCCGCGCCGACCAGCACGGGCACCCGGCTGCCATCCTTGCAAAAGTACTCTTTCTCGAACGGTTTAGCGCTTCCGGCGGCCGTCAATTCCGCTCTCACCAATTCGTCGAGGTCACGCCACTCGGGCGGAGTCAAATCGGGCCACCGTATACGCCCTGAGAGCAGATCTTCCCGGCTGTAACCCACAATGCGCAGAAAAGCGTCGTTGGCTTCGACGACGTTGCCCTCAAAGTCCCAAATGTGGATCCCAATGATGTTCGAGTCCACCAGGCGCCGAACCTTTGCCTCGCGTTCCTGAAGGTCGGCATACAGACGGGTGTTCTCGAGTGAAATGGCGGCCTGTGATGCCAGCAAATCGAGCAGCGACGAGCGGCGCGCCGTAAAAACATGCGAAGTGGCCGTGTTCTCGAGATACAGCAGGCCGCCGAGTTTGCCCTGTCTGACCAGAGGCAGGCAGAATACGGACCGAGTGGCGCCGCTCGCCAGGTAGCTGTCCTGGGAGAACATGTTGGGTATCAACGCATCGTCGATGATGACGCTCTTTTGCGTGTGGATCACGTAACGCAGAATGGCGGCAGGGACGGCAGAATTGCCAGGCGGCTCCCGGTTCAACTCGATCCCGTTTCCATTGATGCGCGCCTCTGCCTCGATCCGGTAGCCGTTCGGCTGCTGCAGGACAACTAACAGGCCCCGATCGGCGCCCGCGGTCTGCAGCGCTATCGTCATCAGCCGCTCGATCAGACCTGTCAATTCGATCTCGCTGGAAAGGGCTTGAGAGGCCTTGAGCAGGGTCGCGGCGTCGAACTGCCGCCAATCGAAGCTGAGTGTCGACGTAGCATTGCTCCCGTCCTGATTGGCGAGGCGCGGGAATTGCCCGTCGAGTTGCGCGACTTTGCCGTCCGCGCCCCAAAAGGCGAAGCAATGACGCGCGTTGCGCAAATACGCATCGGCGCTCGTCCTCAGACCGCTGCTTAGATAGAAGCGGCCGGCAAGTTCGTTGGCGATGCCTTCGTGGTGTAGAAAGCCATTTTCATGAGCGGAGTGGACCGCCTGTTCGTAAAGGCGCATAGCGTCGAGATCCCGGCCCTCCAGACGCGCAAGCTCCGCGCAAACCAGCGCGTAGCGGTTCTGATAGTTCTCCGGGCAGTGCTCAGCCCACGTTGCGAGCTTCTTGAGTTTCGCCGCAAGCATGCGCCCATAGACTTGCTGCTGTTCCTCGGATGCCTGCGGATAAAGCGCCGTCAACGTGAGCGCATGAAAGAAGTGATAGGTCGGTTCGATCGCCAGTGCCATGACAGAACTGAGGACCGCCTCCGCCCGGTCCGCGGCCTCCAGCGCGTCGGCATACCGGCCGTCGAGGAAGGCAAGCATCACCTTGATGATGCGATAGACGCCGATAGCGCAGCCGAAATTCGATCTGATGATGGCCTCGAAGCAGGCTGCTTCGTCGAACGTCTCGTCGTTCAGATTCAACGGTTCGGTCGTCTTGCCGCGCAGACTGATGACGAATTGCCGCTCGACCCGGATCAACTCGTACACCGCGTCGTTGTGGCTCTCCCGCGCGAGCGCCGCGTACTTTTCCGAGAGCGTTTGCACGTCCTCGAGGGCGGCGCCTTTCTCGATGGTCTGCCAAACCGCGTTGAATGCGACGTTGCCTGCAAAAACGAGGTCGCCCACTTCCAGGCACGCAGCGGTCGCCCGTTCGAGAACCGGCAGATTCGCGGCAATGTGGCAGCGCCAGAAATTGACGTGGGCGCCGTACAGGTGAAGCAGCTTTCCATTCAGGCGCCGATTGCCGAACTTCTCGTTCAGCTTGAGCGACATCTCTGAAAATTGCACCGCGGTGGGGATATCTCCGATCAGAGACACCAGCATCAGCGCGTAATTGCCGTAAGCAAAACTGGAGTTCTCGGTATTGCCGTGCTGCAGGGAGAGATTGACCGCCTTGAGGGTGATGAGCGGGTAAAACGCCGGCCGCGCGGCAAAAGCGCAGTTCATCGCCTGAAGGAGAAGGTTGACGATTGCACGGATCGCGGGATCCGTCGCCACCGGCACCTCGACCAGTTCGCCGATGGGACGCCCGGCCTGATTGACGCGAATGTCCCGCAATCCGTCATCGACGGCCGCCTGGATGTCCTGATCCGTCTCAGGAAAGAGGATGCCGAAATCGCGCAGCGCAACCAGCGCGACCGCGAAGCTCTCGTCATATCTCCCGGCGAGCTGATACAACTCGATCCGCAGGCTGAAGACCTTCGCACGATCGAGATTGGAGCGTGCTCTCGTGAGCATCATGTCGGCCAGCGCGTCGGCTTCCGCAAAATCGCCGGCCAGATATTCGCACTCCGAAAACGCGAGATAGAGTTCGAACGTGCTGTCGTAGCGCTGCGTCCACGCATCCGGCGACAGCAGCGCCACGGCTTGCGCCAGATAGCTGCGAGCGGCCGCGTAGGCGGTCGAATTCATCGCGCGCCGGCCCGCGCTGAGGTTCAACTCGACGACCTGCTCACGCTCCGGCTCCGCCTGGATCAGCGCCGCGCCGCGATTGAGATGGTTGACGATATCGAAGATGGGATCCTCGAGCGCTTCCGGCGGGGTCCGCGACACCAGCGCCCGGCCGATCCGCAGATGCGCGGCGGCCCGCTCGTCGGCGGGAATCAGCGCATAAGCGGCCTCCTGCACGCGGTCGTGTGCGAATTCATAGGCGTTGCCCACGCGAAAAACGAGACCCGTCCGCACGGCTTCCCACAGGTTCGTGTGCATCTTCTCTTCAGAGCCGCCCTGAACCCACGTCAGTGCGGTGACTTCAGCGACGTTGCCGAGACACGCCAGTTGCCCCAACGCGTCGCGCGTCAGCGCAGGCAAGCGGCTCAGCTTCGCCGCCATCAGATCGGCGACGTTCTCGGTAAAACCCTTCGCGCGAATGCGTGGCAAATCCCAGCACCACGCCGCGGCGCGCTGATCGAATGTGAGCAGGTCTTCATCGGCGAGCGCCGTCAGAAACTGGATCGCGAAGAACGGATTGCCGCCGGTCTTCTCATGCACCAGTTGCGCGAGCGGCCCGGCTGTCGCGCTGTCGCAGTGAAGCGAATCGGCCACGAGTTGCGTGACGCTGTCCGGTGTGAGCGGCGCGAGCTCTATCTGCTGCACCTTTCTTTCGGCGTGGCTGATCGACTCGAGCGTGCGCGCAAACGGGTGCGACGCGTCCACCTCGTTGTCCCGGTAGGCGCCGACCAGCAGAACGTGCTTCACGTCCGGATGCGTGACGAGGTGGGCAAGCAGGTCGAGCGTCGCCGTATCGACCCATT
This sequence comes from Paraburkholderia sp. RL17-373-BIF-A, assembly GCF_046030175.1. Lineage (NCBI taxonomy): Bacteria > Pseudomonadati > Pseudomonadota > Betaproteobacteria > Burkholderiales > Burkholderiaceae > Paraburkholderia > Paraburkholderia sp. RL17-373-BIF-A. The sequence goes on along the minus strand of NZ_JARESO010000001.1, from coordinate 401,132 downwards.
GCAGATCGTCGATAAACAGCGCGAGCGGATGCTCAGGTCGCGCAAACACGCCGAGAAAACGTCGAAATACCATCTGGAAGCGGTTTTGCGCATCCTGCGGCGGCAGAACTGGCGCCGGTGGCTGCTCGCCGATGATGAGCGCAAGTTCGGGGATCAGATTCACAATCAATTGACCGTTGGGCCCGAGCGCTTCAATCAGCGCATGCCGCCACGGCTCGACCTCTGCGTCGCTCTGGCTCAGCAGGTTGCGTACGAGCGTCTGGAAGGCCTGTGCAAAAGGCACATACGGAATGTCACGTTTGTACTGGTCGAACTTGCCGGACGCGAACAGGCCGCGTGGCGGCACCAGCACCCTGTGCAACTCGTTGACGACCGACGACTTGCCAATTCCCGGATAGCCCGAGATAAGCACCAGTTCGACCGCCCCGCTACCCACGACACGATCGAATGCTGTCACGAGCGCTTCGATCTGTGCCTCGCGTCCGTACAGTTTTTCGGGAACGAGCAACCGGTCGGACGCGTCGTGCGCCCCCAGCGGGAACGGGTCGACGCGCTGGTGCGCCTCCCATGCCGCGAGGCACGACCGCAGGTCGGCTTCGACACCCGCCGCGGTCTGGTAACGATCCTCGGCGGCCTTGGCGAGGAGTTTCAGCACGATGCCCTCGACCGCCTTCGGAATACCGTCGACGCGCTCGCATGGCGGTGCCGGCCTGCGCGCAATATGGCAATGAATCCATTCCATCGCGTCCGATGCGGTGAACGGCAGCGAGCCGGTAAGCATCTCGTACAGTGTGACGCCAAGCGAATAGAGATCGCTGCGCGTGTCGATCGAACGGTTCATGCGGCCCGTCTGCTCAGGCGCCATATACGCGAAAGTCCCGGCGACGATCTCCGGCGGCGCGGGCGGCTGATGTTCGTGCGGCAGTTGCGACGCGATGCCGAAGCCGGTGAGCCGCACGTTGCCGTTCCCGTCGACGAGCACATTCGCCGGCTTGATGTCTTTGTGAACGAGCCCGCATCGGTGAACGTGACCGACTACTCTCGCCAGATTGACGGCGATGCGCAAAAAACGCGTGAGCTCCAGCGGACGGCCGAGTGAGCGATGGAGGGGCTCGCCGCCGTCGTCGTCGAGAACGAGCATGGGCGGCTCTCTGCGGTGATAGAGCGCGAGCGGCTGAGCGGCCCAGCTGGAATCGAGCAACGAGGCCAATCCGTATTCGTGCTCGAGCCGTGTAATGCTCTGCGTGACCGTACGGGTGGCGACCAGCGCGAGCACCGAGACGGGATGGCGGGGTCTCCGGGCGCGATACAGGGAGAAGTCGCCGTCATCGTGCAGCGGCTCCAACTCATATCCGGTGAGATCCACGGTGGACTCCACTGTCGACCGGAGCTAGTGGTTTGGCGATCGACCGGAGCAGGCCGTCGACCAGAGTTGGCGCTTTAGCGCTTACTCTGGTTCATAGCGCGCTACTCTGGTCCCATGCAAAGCACTGACTCCGATCCCATGCAAGATGGTTGCTGTAAGGCTGCGAATTCCATTTAGAAATTATTGTCCACGCTTCCCGCCTTCCCGGCTATGGCTTGCACCGCCGTCCCATTTATTGGATCACCGCCGGCGTGACGCCAGAAACCGGATCCAAAAAAAACGGCATGCGCGACGCGCTTCTCGCGCGCGCAGCATGCCGCTGCACCAGCCTGGAGCCTTCCGATACGCCGCACTGAAACAACCCGGCGACGCGTGCCGCTTACTGCTGCGGCAACGCGTAGGCAATCACATAGTCGCCAAGCTTCGTGCCGAACGAGCCATGCCCGCCCGCCGCGATCACCACGTACTGACGGCCGTTGATCGAATAGCTCATCGGCGTGGCCTGGCCGCCCGCGGGCAGGCGGGCCTCCCAGACCTGTTTGCCGTTGTTCACGTCGAACCCGCGAATGTAGTTGTCCGCCGTCGCGCCGATAAACGCGACACCGCCTCCGGTGACGATCGGACCACCCAGCATCGGCATGCCCATCCTGAACGGCAGCGGAATCGGCGAACTGTCGCGCACGGTGCCGATGCGCTTCTTCCACACGATCTCGTTGGTCCTGAGATCGATCGCGGAGATGTAGCCCCATGCCGGCTGCTTGCACGGCAAGCCGAACGGCGAGAGGAACGGGTTGATCACCACGCCGTACGGCAGGCCGTATTGCGGCTGGATGCCTGACTCGGTGCCGCTGCCCTTGGCGCCTGGCACCGGCTCCAGCGGATTGCCGGGGCCGCGCGGAATCAGACGCGAGACGAACGGCAGCGCGATCGGGTTCGCGACGGCGAACTGGCGGTCGGTGTCGACGGCAATGCCGCCCCACTCGAACATGCCCAGGTTGCCCGGGAACACCAGCGTGCCCTGCAGCGAAGGCGGCGTAAACGTGCCTTCATACCGCAGCTTGTGGAACATCACACGGCACACGAGCTGGTCGTACATCGTGGCGCCCCACATGTCGGCGTCGGTCAGGTCCTTCGACGGGCGATACGTGAGCTGCGAGAACGGCTGCGTCGGCGCAACGTGGTCGCCGGGGGCGGCGCCTTGCGGCACAGGCGTTTCGGGTGCCGGCACGACGGGTACACCCGTGCGGCGGTCGAGCACGAACAGGTTGCCGGTCTTGGCCGGCGCGTACACGACCGGCACGGTCTGGCCGTCCTTGCCGGTGATGTCGGCGAGCGTGGGCTGCGACGGCTGGTCCATGTCCCACAGATCGTGGTGCGCGGTCTGGTAGAACCAGGCGAGCTTGCCGGTCGATGCGTTGAGCGCGAGCAGGCCGCTGGCGTAGCGCTCCTGATCCGGCGTGCGGTTGCCGCCCCAGATGTCCGGCGTCGTGACGCCCATCGGCAGATAGACGATGTCGAGTTTCGCGTCGTAGGCGGACGGTGCCCACGAGTTGGGCGAATTCCACGTGTAATGCTCGCCCGCGCCCGGAATGTGATTCGGATCCTTCGCGCCCGGATCGAACGCCCAGAGCAATTCGCCCGTGCGCACATCGAAGCCGCGGATGACGCCCGACGGCTCGCGGTTCGAGAAGTTGTCCTCGACCGCGCCCGCCACGACGATCACCTTGCTGGTGATGATCGACGGCGAAGTGGGCTCGTACATGCCCGGCGTCGTGACCGGCTGGGCGTGTTGAAGGTCGAGGTCGCCGTGGTTGCCGAAGCCCTCGCAACGTTGGCCTGTCAGCGCGTCGAGCGCATAGAGGTGGCCGTCGTTGACCGGCAGGTAGATGCGGCGCGTGCAGGCGGCCGTGGCATCGCTCGCTGGGGTGGTAGCGGCTGCGGCGGCGTCGCTCGCTGGCGGGGCGGCAGTTGCGGCTGCGTCGCTCGTTGGCGTGGCAGCCGCGGTGTCGCTCGTCGGCGCGGTAGCGGCTGCTGCTGTATCGCTCGACGGCGCAACCGCGGGTGCGGCCGCCGTGGCGCTAGCCGACAAATCGACATACGACACGCCGCGGCACGTCACGTGCTGGAACGACGGATCGGCCTGCAGCTTCGGATCGAACTTCCACTTGAGCGTGCCCGTCTTCGCGTCGAGCGCGAACAGAATCTGATGCGGCGAGCATAGGTAAAGCAGATCGCCGATCTTGATCGGGGTGACTTCGTTGGTAATCTCGACAGGATCGTTGGGCCCTTTCATATCACCCGTGCGGAAGGTCCAGGCCACCTGGAGATCCTTCGCATTCTCAGGCGTGATCTGCTGCAACGGCGAATAGCGCGTGCCTTCCTGGGTGCGCCCATAGGCGGGCCAGTCGGCGGCGTCGATCGCGGCGCTGGCGCCGCTCGCGGGCGCAGCAGCGCTCAGTGTGCCGTTGACCTGCTGCGGATCGTTGAAGTTCGCGTACACGAGCACGCCCGCCCATGCCACGAGCGCGACCACGAGCGACGCGACACCCAGCTTGCGCTCGCCCTCCAGCCGCCAGCTCATGAGCAGCAGCAGCCATACGCCGAAGATGACGAGCACACCGGAGCGCGGCGCGAGCGCCCAGAAGTCGGGCCCCGACTCCAGCAGAGCCCAGATCGCCGTGCCGATCAGCACGAGCGCATAAAGCACGAGCGCGGCGGGACTGCGCCGCCAAAGCAGCCAGGCCACGCCCAACAGCACGATGCCTGTGATGAGATAGTAGGCGGAGCCGCCGACCGCGAGCAGCCATGCGCCACCGATCAGCAGATAGAGCGCGGTCAGCACCGTAAAGAGCAATGTGATGACGCCGATCACGCCCCGCGAATTCGACTGACTGGTCATGATGATCTCAACCCTCTTGAGTGGATGCAGCCTGCCGCCAGTACCGACGCCGAATTCACGCGCCGGAGCACGGTAAAAAGCATATCAGAACGTGTGCATCATTCCGACGTACACGCCGGTTTGCGATTCGCCGGCTATCGGGCTCGTCGGCGAGGACGAATCGCGCGGCGTCGCGAACACCGAGAACGTACCGTTCCTGCTGTTGTTCACGTAGGCGACGGTCCCGTAAAGAAAGGTACGCGAGTCTAGGTTATAGGTGGTCCCGAGCGCATAGAGCAAGGCATGGCTGCCAGGATCGTGCGAAGCATCTCCGGTACCTTCGCCTACCCGGATATAGAAGCCCGCCGCCGTCATGGCCCAGCGTGGCGTAGCCTGATAGGTGGCGCCCAGCCAGTAGTGGTCGGCGCTGTCGGCCACGCCTGCGGGCGAATCGGGCGCCGCGTAGTGCGTGTAGGCCGCCTGGATCTTGAACTTCTGCACGCGCACGTTCGCACCGACGAAATACTCGCGCGAGGCCGTGAAGATGTTGGATAAGCGCCCGCTCGAATCGCGTAGCTCGTCGTAGATGCCGCGCACGTCGAAGAGCGGTGAATGGTACGTGAGCATGATGCCGTCCGAGCGGCCGAACTCGCCTTCGGCGCCGTTGTTGAAGCCGCTCGCCTGATTGCCAAAGGCATACTGGCCCTGAACGTCGAAGCCATGAAAGACCGGGCTGTGGTACTCGACGTTGTTGCTGGTCTGCTGCCAATTGCGTCCGCGCACGAGCGAAGCCGACGACACGGCCTGCTGCACGAACGGATCGAATTCCCAGACACCGTCGCTGTCGATAAAAAGATTGCGCCCGGCCTGCAACTGGCCCCACGTCTCGTTCTTGAGGCCTACATACGCGCGGCGCGAGAAGAGCCTGCCGCCGCCAGTCGTGCCGTTCATGATCTGCAGCGCGGTTTCGAGGTCAAACAGTGCGGACATGCCGCCACCGAGATCTTCGGTGCCCTTGAAGCCCAGCATGCTGGTACCCCAATCGCCGCCTTCCGCGCTCCAGCGGCTCGAACTGCCACCCGTGCCGTTGGCAATGTGATTCAGGTATTCGACACCGCCATCGAGACGGCCATACAGCGTCACGCTCGATTGTGCCGAAGCAGCCGTGCTGGCCGCGAGCAGGACGATACCGCACAGTTGATATTTCACGAGAGGTTCCAGGTTGATTCTCCTTTCGTTCTCCTTTCTGCCCGAGCCTCCGCTGTGCTGATGGATAGCGTCGTCAGGCACGAGTCAAAGCCGGACCGCCAACACAATCGCTCCCTCCAATCCTCGTTGTGATTCGCCCGGATCGTTGAGCACTTCCATGACGTACGAAACATGGGAATGCACTCTGAGTCTGCATACTACGAGGCGCAGCGGCCACTTGGTATGACATATTTGTTGTAGCCGGTTACCCTGAATCGCTTGCGGATCTGCTGGAAGAGCCGCAATGGCAATGGTCACAAGAATGGTCACGCCGCGGATGCGCGGGTGCAATGCAGTCCACCTTCAAAAGCCAGGCGGCATAGAACGTCGTCAAGGCGATGTTTCGAGTTGCAGCTTGCTTGCCTGCCTGACCAGAGTGGCAAATGAACCCGCCTGCATTTTTCTCATGATGTTGCCGCGATGCACCTGCACGGTGTATTCGGTGATGCCAAGGATGGCTGCCGCCTGCTTGTTGAGCAAACCGCTCGCGAGTAACGGCAACAGTTCCTGCTCACGAGGCGTCAGCGATCGATAGAGCGCCTGCAGCATCGCTGCCTCTTGCGCCTCCTTGCGAAGGACGTGCGCCGTGGCAAGCGCCACCTCGACCGCGCGTATCAACGCATCCTCGTCGAGCGGCTTGGTGAGGAAATCGACAGCCCCGCTCTTCATGGCAAGGACCGCGGACGGCACATCGCCTCTTCCAGTAATGAAAATAACGGGAATCGAAGAGTCCATGCCGACAAGCTTCTGGACTTCCAGGCCATTCATGCCTGGCATTCTCATATCCACGATCAGACATGCAACGACGTTGTGATGCGGCGTGTCCAGAAACGCTTCGCCAGAGTCGAATATCTGGACATCTCTTCCGTTTGCGCGCAACAGCGCAGCGAGTGCTTCTCGCACGCGTGTGTCGTCGCCGACCACATAGACCAGTTCGCTCGCGCAGTCCATGAAACCCCTCTATCGTTAGCGCGTGCCTCACCCGACAGGCTTAACGCGGCGTCCACACGATTCCGCCATGCGCGTGCGACCACGCGACCGGGTCCTTGAGAAACGCTTCCAGTTCGTTCAACGAGCGTTCGTCGACGAGCCCGTCACTTCTGGCAGCAACGAGCACATCGTGCCAATTGGCCAGCGAATGGACGCTCACTCCCCAGCGGTCCAGCACTCCTGCCGTCGGGAACACGCCGTAGTCGAATACCACGAAGATGTCCTTCATCTTCGCGCCGACTTCGTGCAACGCGCGGCAGAACTCCCGCTTCGACTCTCCCGCAGCCATCAGGTCGTCAATCAACAGTACGCGGTCGCCGGTTTCGATCACGCCTTCGATTTGCGTCGAGAGGCCGAGACCTTTGGCCTTCTTGCGCACGTACTGCATCGGCAATTGCAGGGCGTCCGCAATCCAGGCCGCCATCGCGATGCCACTCGACTCCGCGCCGACAATTGCGTCGATGCCCTCGAGACAACCACGCTCACGCAGCAGTTGCAGGCTTTCGCCGACCAGCGCGTGCCGCAGCTTTGGAAACGAGATGAGCCGCCGGCAATCCATGTAGACCGGGCTAGTCCATCCTGATGGCAGGCGGAATGGTTCATCGACGCGGAACTGAACACAACCGGCTTCGATGAGAGCCCTGGCGACGGTCGTGGTCAGTCCGAGCTCCGTGCGTGAAATCGACATACATACTCCGATACTTGTGTTGGCCTGCGCGTTGAAATCACTTTGCAACGGCATCCTGTTCTGCGCCTGCACCCGCGGCAGCAATCAGATCGACAAGGCTGCCGTAAATGCGGGGCTGAATGAGTGCCTCCGGGCGAAGCGCCTCGTCGAGTTGCGCGCCGGTCATCAACTGTCGACGAAGCACGACTTCCCTGATGGTCGTGCCGTGCGCATGCGCTTCCGCCGCAACGGAGGTCGCATTCTTGTACCCGATGTACGGGTTCCGCGCCGTGGCCAGCGCGAGCGAGCGCTCCATGGTCTCGCGCAGATGCCCGGCATTCGCCGTAATACCCTTCACACACTTGTCAGCGAGCGTGATGCACGCCGCAGTGAGATGTTTGAAACTGCGAAACAGCGCATAGGCGATGATCGGTTCGAAGGCATTGAGCTGAAGCTGGCCGCCTTCCGCGGCAAACGTCACGGTGATGTCGCTTCCAAACACCTCGAACGCCACCTGATTGACGACCTCCGGGATAACCGGATTGACCTTGCCGGGCATGATCGAAGAACCCGCCTGCATCGGCGGCAGGTTGATTTCACCGAAGCCTGCTCGTGGTCCGCTCGAAAGCAGGCGCAGGTCGTTACAGGTCTTCGAGAGTTTCACGGCGATACGCTTGAGCATTCCGGAAATCTGAACGAACGCACCGCAGTCCTGCGTGGCTTCGATCAGGTTTGGCGCTGTGCTCAGTTCGATACCCGTGATCCGTTGCAGCGCTTCGAGCGCCTTCTGTGCGTAATCGGGGTGAGCGGTGATGCCTGTGCCGATGGCGGTGGCACCGAGGTTGATTTCCCGAATCAACGCCGACGCCTCACGCAGACGCGCCATATCTTCTTCGAGCATGACCGCGTAGGTTGAAAACTCCTGACCCAGCGTCATTGGAACTGCGTCCTGCAGTTGCGTGCGGCCAAGCTTCAGCAAACCCGCAAACTCCAATGCTTTTTCATCGAATGCCGCATGCAGTTGCGCCATGGCTTCGAGCAGATGCTCGATGGCAAAGAATGTGGCGATGCGCAAAGCCGTGGGATAAACGTCGTTCGTGCTTTGTGCGAGATTGACGTGTTCGTTCGGGTGAAGATGCGCGTACTCGCCTCGCTTGTGGCCCATCAGTTCGAGCGCACGGTTGCAGATCACCTCGTTGGCGTTCATGTTGGTCGAAGTGCCCGCGCCGCCCTGGATCACGTCCACGACGAACTGCTCATGCAGGTGACCCTCACGTATCTCGATACACGCGGCGACGATCGCATCGCGCAATGTTGGCGACAACAGGCCGAGTTCAGCGTTGGCAACGGCTGCCGCCTGCTTCACTGCGGCAAGTGCGATGATCAGATCGGGATAGCACGAGACGGTCGTCCCCGAAATCTCGAAGTTTTCTTTCGCTCGTAACGTATGCACGCCGTAGTACGCTTTTTGCGGCACTTGTCGCTCGCCAAGAAGGTCACATTCGACACGGAATTCCTGACTGCTCATAGCTCTCTCCGGCGGGTCTTTTAATAGGCGTTCGAGTGGTCGACGAGGCGCCAGGGCAATTCGCCGCCTCCCATCAATGTTTCAATCGATTTGCTGTCACCGAGTTCGACGCTTCGTGGCGCGTCATTGCGTTCCCGCGTCAGCGTCACGGTGCCTTCGTTCGGTGGAAGGCCATAAAAACGGCGGCCGTTATCGCTTGCGAAGGCCTCAAAGCGGTCGAGCGCATGTTCTTCGTCGAACACCGTCAGGTAGGCCTCAAGGGCTGTCGGCGCGCTGAAGATACCGGCGCAACCGCACGCGGCTTCTTTGGCGCCGCGCTCGTGCGGTGCCGAATCAGTGCCGAGAAAAAACGACGGTGAGCCGGAGGTCGCGACACGCCGCAGCGCAAGTCGATGCTGCTCGCGCTTGAGGACCGGCAAACAGTAGTAATGCGGCCGCAGTCCCCCGGTGAACATCGCGTTCCGGTTGAAAAGCAGATGCTGCGGTGTGATGGTCGCCGCGAGCCGGCCACTGGTGTCCGCGTCAACAAGGTCAGCGGCCTCTTCGGTGGTAATGTGCTCGAGCACGACCCTGAGCGCCGGAAACCTGTCGAGCAAGGGCTTGAGCGTGCGCTCAAGGAAGACAGTCTCCTTGTCGAAAACATCGATAGCCGGGTCGGTGCTTTCACCGTGAATGAGAAGCGGCATCCCCAGTTCCTGCATGACATCGAGCACGCTTGCGACCTTGTCGATGCCGGTCACGCCGTACTCGGAATGCGTCGTGGCGCCGGCAGGATACAGCTTCACCGCCGTGAACACGCGCGCCTCGAATCCCTTACGGATTTCCGCAGGGTCGGTGTCGTCACACAGGTAGCATGTCATCAACGGCTCGAATGCAGAGCCTGCGGGCAATGCTTCGAGGATGCGCTCGCGATAGGCTCGCGCGGCTGCTACCGTCGTAACCGGCGGTTTGAGGTTGGGCATCACGATGGCGCGGCCGAACTGGCGCGCCGAAAACGGCAGCACGGTGCGAAGCATCGCGTCATCGCGCAAATGCAGATGCATGTCATCCGGGCGCCGGATGGTAATTGACTGAACCATGACTGTTCCTTGACCTGAGCGGACTCGTTAGAGATGGTCGATGGTGTCGGCAAGCACACGCACGCCAAGCATGAAATCGTCGATGTCCATCGCTTCATGCGGATTGTGGGAGCCGTTCTCGTTGCGGATGAACAGCATGCCGCTGGGGATACCCGCGTTTGCAAACAGCGACGCGTCGTGCCCCGCGCCGCTAGGCACGGTTTCGTAGGGCGTCGCCATGCGCTCGCAAGACGCGGCGAGCGCGGCGCAAATCTTCTCGTCCATCGTGGCGGGCGAAGACTCCAGGCGCCGGTCGAATTCGAATTTCACGCCACGTTCGCGCGAAATCGACGCGCACTCGGTACGCATCAACTGGTAGAACCCTTCGAGCGTGTCATGGCTCTTGCTGCGTGCTTCGAAGCTGAAGTGCACCGTGCCCGGAATACGCGAGATGGAATGCTCGGACGGGTCCGTACCCACGATGCCCGTCGTCACGACGAGGTCGATGCCGCGCTCGAGCAGCACGCGCCAATGTTCGTCCAGCCTGGTGATCAGGTCCGCCGCGGCGAACATCGCATCGTGACGCAGCCAGCGAGGGACTGCGCCCGAGTGACCCGCCTCGCCGACACAGGTAATCCGGTTATGCCGGACGTTGCCACGAATGCCCGGCACCACCCCGAGTGCAATCTTGCGGGCGACCATGATGGGGCCCTGCTCGATATGTAGTTCGAGATACGCTTTGGCGCTGGATTGATCGAAGAGCATTTCCTGAGACGCAATGGCGGCGGTGTCCGCGCCAACCTGCTCCATGTAGCTGGCGAGCGACTTGCCCGAGGTTCGATGCTTGAGTTCGAGATCCTGTGCGGAGAGCTTGCCGAAAAGGGAGCCCGAGCCCATATAAGCCTTGCCGAACCATGCGCTTTCCTCCCCGCGAAAGGCAATGACGCGCAGCGGCGTACCCGACGCTCGACCACTCTGCTTCTGCGCAACCAGGCAGAGTAAGCCCGCGATGATGCCGGCGAGGCCGTCGAAGTTGCCGCCTTGCGGCACCGAATCCATATGCGAGCCGACCCAGACGGCCGGCTGCTGCGTGTCCCTATCGGGCAGACTGAAAATAAGGTTGGCGGCGCGGTCGACATCGACATGCAGTCCTTCCTTCCCGGCAAAGTGCCGCAGGTAATCGGCCGCTGCGGACTCGCCTTTGCCATAGCTGTCTCGCGTGACACCTACACCGTCGGATGAGAGTTCGCGAATATCATCGAAGAGTTGCTGCGCGAGCCCGGTGAGGTCAAGTATTTCCATGATGCCCGTCCATTTGCACAATGTGCCGGTGCTATCCGGCACTTTCCCGAAGGCACTCGGTGAGCGAGCCGCCTTCACGCAACGAGGATTCAGCCTGACTGTTGTGCAAACCGCAGCCAGCGGTCGCTCAACTGATGATCCAGCTTCACCTGGCCGGTCAGGTCCCGAATGCTCTCGACGCCCATTTCCGTGCAGTACGCCTCAAGACCGTCGATGATTTTCTGCATGACGCCCGGGTCGCGGAACGATGCCGTTCCAACCTGTACAGCACTCGCACCCGCGAGCATGAATTCGACGGCGTCTTCGGCGGTCTGGATACCGCCACAGCCGATAATCGGAATCCGCACAGCCCTGTAGCACTGATGAACAAGCCGCACCGCGATGGGTTTGATGGCGGGACCGGACAGGCCGCCCATCACATTGCCGAGCTTCGGCTTGCGGGTCCGGACATCGATCGCCATGCCGAGCACCGTGTTGCCCATCACGATGGCGTCCGCGCCGGCGTCTTCGGCTGCCCGCGCGACGGCCGCGATATTGCTCGCATTGGGCGTGAGCTTGACCCAGAACGGGTGATCGGTGCGCCGGCGAATCGCCGACACCGCCTTGTAGGTCGTATCGGGCAGCATGGCGAACGCCATGCCGTCTGCTTCAAGATTCGGGCACGATATGTTCGCCTCGATCGCTGCCACTTCCGGCAACGACATCTCCTCGCAGGCCTCGGCAAACTCGTCGGCGGTATCGGCTGAAATGGAAACGACAACCGGCGTATCGAACTTCAGATACGGCGGCAGCACATGCTCGCGGTAATACTCGAGCCCCTTGCTCGGGATGCCGATCGAATTGAGCATCCCGCTGTAGCTATCCGCCACGCGCGGCGTGGGGTTACCCGCGCGCGACGTTGGCGACACGCTCTTCACCACGAGCGCGCCAAGACGATTGAGGTCCAGCGCTTCCTGGTATTCAATCGCGAAACAGCCTGACGCCGGCATGACGGGGTTGCGCAAAATCATGTTGCCAACCCGGGCGGTTAAATTAGCCAAATTCCACCTCCCCAACCACCTCGCGGATGGGAAACACTGGGCCTTCGCGACAGACGCGAAGGAATTTGCGGTCACCGTCGCAATCGAACAGCCGCACACATGAAAGACAGACGCCCATGCCGCACGCCATGCGTTGTTCCATGGCGACTTCGGCGGTGATTCGCGGATAGTCGGAAAGGACGCGCTGCAACAGCATCAACAGACGATGCGAACCACAGGTATAGACGGCATCAGGACGCTGCTGCTCGATGAGCTCACGCAGCAGCACCTCCATCGCTTCGACCGAAGACGTTCCGTCCGCATCGAAAACACTGCGGACATCCGCCGTCGTGCCCCGCAGAAACTCTTTTTCCATGAGGTCGGCCGGCGAGCGTGCCGACATGACGGCCGTGATGTCGACACCCGCTTGGGACGCTTCCTTGATGAGCGGAGCCATTGTGGCCAGACCGACGCCACGCGCGACCACGAGAATGCGGCGATAGTTGGCGCTGAAGGTAAAGGTGTTGCCCAACGGCCCGACGATGTCCATGTGACCGCCTTCGAGCAAGGTCGCCATCGCCTTCGTACCAACGCCCGTGACGTTGTAGAGAAACTCGATGCGGTTGTCTTCGGGACCCGCACCATAGACACTCATCGGGCGCAGCAAGAACGGTTCGTGTTCCAGCGTAGTCGGGCATTTGAGCTGGTAAAACTGCCCAGCCTTCGTGATTCGCGCGATGGGCGCGTCTGCTTCCAGACGGATGTACTTGTATCGCTGGTTGACCCAGTAGTGCTCTGCGACTCTGCAACGATAGGAAGCGACAATTGCGGCGTTCTCGACGCCGCACGGGCTTGCTGACATGATGACTCCACTCTTGGATAACGCTGCGGACCGGTCAGGTGAACAGAGCGGTTCGCAGCAAACTGTCTGGTTATTCCAGTTCCGCGCCCTTCAACTCGGGAATGAGAAAGATCGTTGCGACCATGTCGAGCACATAGATGCTTGCGAGCAGGGCAATCGCGAGTTGCAGCGAATAAGCAGCGGCGATACCACCCACGACGATAGGACCCAATCCGCCGACCGCGCGGCCGACATTGAAAAGAACGTTCTGTGCGGTAGCGCGCGCCGCTGTCGGATAGGCCTCTGACATCAGGGCACCGTAGCCGCCAATCATTCCGTTGACGAACATGCCCATGAGCGCGCCGGCCCACAGCATCACGCCTGGGTCTGAGAGCTTCGAATAGGTAATGACCATCGCCACCGCGCCAGCCTGGAAGAGCAGGAAGGTCGGCTTGCGTCCAATGCGGTCCGCCAACTGGCCGAAGATATAGACTCCGACCATCATTCCGACGATGGTCACCGATGTCCAGAGTGCCGACTTGGTGAGGCCAAATCCAAGCGTTCTGGCGAGGTAAGTCGGTAGCCAGATCATGATGCCGTAGTAGCCGAAGTTCTGGACCGAACACAGAATGACGATGCCGAGACTCGTGCGGGCGGTGCGTCCGTCGGCGATGAGCAGCCTGAATGCGTTAGGCTTCCTGGCTGATGTCTTCGCACTCCGCACGAACACTTCAGGCTCATGCAGCTTGTTGCGCACGACCCATGCAACGAGTGCCGGCGCCACGCCGAGTAGGAACATGCCGCGCCAGCCGATATGCGGAAGCAGCAGCGGCGTGAGCAGAGAGGCTGCAAGCACGCCGCTCTGCCAGCCGAGCGCGACATACGACGACACGCGCGCGCGATGTCTTGCGGGCCATGCTTCAGCGGCCAGCGCCATGCCGATTCCGAACTCACCACCCAGACCGATACCCGCGACTGTCCGGTAGGCCAGCAAATCCCAGAAGCCGTGAGCGAAGGCACACATCCCGGTGAAGAGCGCAAAAATCACGATGGTCCACGTCAGAACCCGGATGCGGCCGAACCGGTCCGACAGCGCGCCGAACAGAATGCCACCGCCCACCGCGCCAATCAGCGTCCACGTGACCAGCGCACCCGACTGCTGCGTGCTCAGATGCAGATCCAACGCGATGGCAGGCAACATGAACCCAAGAATGAGCAGGTCGAATCCGTCCATCGCGTAGCCGATCGCCGAACCGGCCAGCGCCTTCCAAGCATACTTGCTGGGACGGTCGTCCGCCCCGACTGGCGCGCTGGCATCGTGCCCTGCCGCCCTTGCATTTGCTTCCATGACTTCCTCCAGTGGAGACTTCCTTTCCTGCGATTCGAAAACGGTCTTTGTGGACCCGTGCGTCAACCACAACGCTACGCGTACAAAAAAATAGACGATCAGCGCGCCTGAAATCATCCCGGACGACACAAATCGGGAAACTCCATGCAATGCGCTGTGTAGTGACGTCCCGGGTCTTGAACTACGTAGAAAGGTGGCTGTCTCGGACGCTGAACTCTGTTGGTTCAGAGACTCGTCTAAATATTTAGACTACGCGCTTTTGGCGCACCCTGCAACGCGATTCCCGTTAGTGAAAACCCGTAAGCGCGAATTGGCTGAACGGCGGTCGCGCCACGCACTCAGAAGTTGTGGCGAAGGCCTGCGCCGTATGTCAGTCCCGTGGACTGGCTAGCGTAGTGGTCGTATTTGAACGCCGCGTACACATCGGTACGCTTGGAGAGCGGATAGTCGTATCCGACCGCCCAGGTGGTGCGGTGAACGTCACCACTGTTCGGCCCCGTCGACTTCGAATACACAAAGTCTCCGAGCACCGACCCCACGCCCACGGGAATCGAGACGCCAAGCTGTTCCGAGTTGGTCGTTGTCGTACCCAGCGTCGCCTTGTCGCGGATGTTCATGAAGCCGGCGAATACGCGAACAACATTGAAGTTGTACGACCCGTCGAGTTGAATCGTCTCCTGGCTCTTGAGACCGGGTATAGCCGGCAACGCCGTCGCGATGTCGCCCGCTACACTGCTGTAGTTGATGTACTGATAGTTGGCCGCCAGCACGACCGGGCCGTTCGCATAGTTGAGCGTTCCACCCCACTTGTGCGCACCGGCGTCACCCGCCGTGTTACCGAACGAATAGATGACGGTACCGTTCAGGCCGCCGATGGTCGGCGACGAATAGGCTACGGCGTTGTTCCAGCCGGAATCGCCCACGACGCCCTGCGGACCGAGCCCCTTATACGTGTGGAAAATCCACGGAGAGAACGTATAGGAGTTGAAGAACGGATTGAGGTTGATCGTTGAAATGTACAGAGGCGTTGTCAGCCTCCCCGCACGAATGGAACCATACAGCGTGGCAATGCCGAGGTACGCGTTGCGAGAGAAGAAACTGTCGTTTGTGAAGCGGCCGTACGTGCCGTTCTGCGGCTGGAAATAGCTCTCGAGCACGAAGAATGTGGAATAGCCGCCGCCCAGGTCCTCTGTCCCGCGAAGCCCCCAAAAAGACGTGGACAGCCCGCCCCCTTGAGTCACCACGGCCGCATGGGCGCCAGGGTTTTTGACGGAGCCGACAAACGCGTCGACCAGGCCGTAAAGCTGCACCGAGGATTGCGCGAACGCCGGAGCGCTCAGCGCGGCAGTGCCGAAGAGACAAAGACTCGGCAGGAGTTTGAATTTTGCACCAGACATGAAAAGCCTCTTGTTCGTTTCAGCTGACAGCCGCGTGGTCTTCCGGTTTGCGTCGTCGACATCGCGAACGCGCACCGGGCATCTGTGACGCGCCGCCGGGCGAACGTCACATGAGAATCTTGCGACCGTCTAAATAAAACGACAAGCGTACAAAACGACAAAAACTCTAGAATTTTGCCAAAAACGCCTCAGTATCTTCCCTGGTAATGCAGCTTTGACGACGCCTTGAGGTACAATTCGTTTGGATTTTTATACGAGGATGTATCGTGGCCGAAGTTCTAGGTTTCCGCAAAACAGCGCCCACTTTCGACTTCCTCGCTATCGGCGAGCGCCTTCGCGCCTATCGCATGGCTCGCGGACTTCGCTCCGACGACATTGCTGAACGGCTCGCAATTTCCCGCGCCGCCGTCTACAACCTCGAACGTGGTGAAATCGTCAAGATTGAAACGCTCGAGCGTCTGGCAGCGCTGCTGGAAGTGACGCTTCCCAATCTGCTCGGGGTTGAGTCCGAGTACCACGACTCCGCGGTCAGTTACTTCGAGCGCATGCGCCAGCTCGAATCGCGCTCTACGCGCATCCTCGCCAACTTCGATCCGATTTCATTCCTGCTTACCTCTGAAGCGTACCCGCAGCATCTGCGCTCCATGCTTGACGAGAGCGTCCCCGACGAACTGGTCGGAGAAAGCTCGAAGCGGATCAACAGCGACGTTCTGAAAATTCTGGCCGCACGGCGCAAGGTGTTCGAACAGCAGCGTCCTAGCATCCTCAGCCTGATTGGTCTCCGGCAGATTGAGCAGTTCCTGCATCATGGGCTGGTGGGCCGTTTAGGCCTGCCTTCAGGCGTGCAACTCGAGCGAAAACTTGCGGCACGCAAGGAAGTCGCACACATGATCGAGGTGTTGAACAGCGACCCTATCGGTGTCCAGGTCGGTATCGTGACCGACAATCTGCCGAGTGAGACCTTCCAGATTTTCGAGGAACCGGGCAGCCAGCATGTGGCGGTATCGCCCTTTCGCCTTGGCGAACTCCCGAATGTGCGAACAGGTATTGCGACGATTACAACGTCAGCCGATGCTGTCGCGATGTACCGCGGCCTGATCGAGCGCGTGTGGGCCGGCTCCGCCAAAGGGCGCGACGGCGCGAAGCTCTTGCAGTTGCTACTCGATCGCGGTTAATTCCGTAGGATGCCCCGACCTCGCCGCGGCCGCTGTTAGCGCCGGATGATACGGCCGGCGCTAACAACAATTTTTCAGATGCACGCCGCCAGGTCAGACGACCATGGCCGGCGCCACCTTCGCGGCGAACGCGTTGAGGGCCTCGAGAAAAGCGGCATCCGAGGCTTCGCTGGCCTCTTTCAGTGCCTTTGTATCGTGCCGCAACTCAGCGAGAAATTCATCGACCAAACCGGTGGATACGGCAACGCCCTCGTGACGTTCGCTAAAAGCGTTCGCCCGCTCCGCAAGTAGCACGAGAGCCGCCGATTCACGCCCCGAAGCGGCGGCTGCGTCGCGGCACTGCGACGCGAAGTGGCGGATGTCAGAGAAGCCGACGTGTGAGCGCTCGAGCCACACGCTTGCGAGCTGAAGATTCATTTTGCGTCCCTCAATCGACAATGATGCGACAACGCTGCATGAGCCATGCAGACGTGCCGGAGACCACATCATGCTCCCGTCTAAAAAAAAAGACAACCGGTCGAGCGGCGCTCAACCCGCGTCGTCGTGAATAGCACAAGCCTTACCGCGCTTTGCTCGCGCCACTCCAGCTAAACCCAAAGCTCGACTGCATTGCAGGCGCCCACTTCGCACACGCACGAAAACCCAACAGCGCGCCGCCCACGGCAAACAACACAGGAATCAGAAAATCCTGGCTCACGCGGGTGAATTCGAACATGAGCACCACGGCCGTAATCGGCATCTGCATCGAGGCAGCGAGAAACGCCGTTGCGCCGACCACCGCAAATGCGCCCAACGACGCCCCCGGCCACACGAGGCTCCATAATCCGCCGAGTACGATCGCCAGCAGCGCGCCATTTGCGAGCCCCGGCGTGAGGAGCCCGCCTTCGGCGCCCGCGCGCAAACTGCTCGCGGTGATGACCACCTTCAGCACCAGCAGCATCGCGGCGAGACTGATGGTCAAGCCGCCATCGAATGCCAGTCCCGCAGGTCCCTTGCCATTGCCGAGCAACTGCGGGAAATGCATCGCGAGGACGCCGATCATCGCGAAGTTCAGCAGCGACAACACGGGCAGGCGCCAGTTCTTCGGCGCGGCCGCGCGCGAGCGATTCATCAGTTCCGTGAAGCTCCACGCCGCCACGCCGAAGATCGGACCGCACACCACGGACCAGACCACGAGCGTGGGGCTCAGCGTCATCGACGGCACGAGATATTGATGCTCGTTGCCCAGTCCCAGTTGCGCGACCAACGCGGCCACCGACGAGGTCACGATGGCCGGCACCAGTGCGGGCCAGCCGAAGGTGCCCAGCAAGACTTCGAGCACGAACACCGCGCCGCCGAGCGGCACGTTATAGACCGCGGCCAAACCGGCGCCCGCGCCGCACGCCACCATGATCCGGCTCTGCGCGACCGACAGCCCCGCGCGGCGCGACAGCCAGCCGGCGAACGCCGAGCCGATCTCACGCGGCGCGACTTCGCGGCCGAGCGGCGAGCCGAGCGCCACGGTGACGATCTGCAGCACTGCATGGATCGTCGTGCTCATTACGGGCATCCGCGGATCGTCGGATTTGACGGCCTGGCGAATGCTCACGAGCGGCCGGCCGAATCGATATAGCGCCCACCAGCCGAATCCCGCCACCAGGCCGCAAATCGTCAGCACGAGCAGGCGGCGTTCGGGCGCGGCACCGCTGACGCCCTGTAGAAAACTCTCGGCGCTGATCACGTGCGTCACGCTGTAGCCGTATGCAAGATGCTGGATGCCGTGCAGCAGCAACGCGAGCAGCATGCCGCCGAGACCGGCGCCGATACCCGTGACCAACGTGACTGCGGCGATCACGGCAAACGGACTGCGCTCGCGGCGTACAGGCTCCGAAGTGATTGATTTGACTGACATGGCGCGTCGACAAAAGCGAAATAAGTGGGATGACGACCATGGTATTCCGCGACGCAACATGAATCAAATTGATTTTTCAGCTCGACTGATGCGCAAGTTGCATATATTGAAAATGGCGACTTTCCGGTCCGCACCGCGCGACCGGCGCGATGCCATCGCACAGAATTAGCGAGCGGAAACCAAGAACATCGACACCACGCACGCGACGCCGACAAACCAGACCAAAGAACGCAGCGACGCGAGATTCGCGACATACAGCACGCCGTGCAGCACACGTGCGACGACAAACGTGATCGCTAGCCAGTTGATCCACATACCCGATCCGCCCGCCTGTCCCGCCACGACGATCGCGGCGGTGAACATCGCCAGCGCTTCCCACGCGTTCTGATGCGCCGCATGTGCCCGCGCGCGCCAGCCTTCGAGACCGGCAAGATAAGCGCGTGGCGTGCGATTGTCGTAGCGCTTGCTGACTTTCGCCAGCATGGTCCACGGAAACGGCAACAGCGCCACGATGAGCAGGCATAAATGCGGAATCGTCATAGGTTGGTCTCCCTTGTATGCGCGGCACGAAATGCCGCGAGCCGCTGTTATACCCGCGGGCCCGCACCGCCGCCAACTGGAATTCCGCGAGCGTCACTTCTACGGATAGGCGAATCACCTAAACTCAAAATGACCGGATCACAAGAAAATCACATCCGAAATAGATTACAAATAACAAACTGAATCGCACACACCATTAATACAATAATTACATTTACCCAACATAAAGCGCGCGCAGCATGAAATCCGCTCCAGGGATTAATACGGATAAACGCGCGTTCATTCATGCAAGCGTTTAACAGTCGGCGTACACTCGCTCGAAGCCCATGCCACGGGGCGTGCGGGGCTGCGGAGCCACCTGTCGTCAAACACGGGTGATTGGAGAACCAGGAGAACAATCAATGAGTTGGACACGGGAACAGAGAAACGTCACGATCGCTGCCTATCTGGGCTGGACACTCGACGCATTCGATTTCTTTCTAATGGTGTTCGTATTGAAAGATATTGCGGCGGAGTTCAATACAAAAATCCCCGAAGTCGCCTTCGGCATCATGCTGACCTTGGTGATGCGTCCGCTCGGCGCATTGATTTTCGGCTGGCTCGCCGACAAGTACGGCCGCCGACCCACGCTGATGGTCAACATCGCGTGTTTCTCCCTGCTGGAATTGCTGTCCGGCTTTTCGCCGAACCTGGCCACTCTGCTCGTGCTGCGCGCGCTGTTCGGCATCGCGATGGGCGGCGAATGGGGCGTCGGCGGCGCACTGACCATGGAAACCGTGCCGCCGAAGTCGCGCGGCATCGTCTCGGGTCTGCTGCAGGCCGGCTATCCGAGCGGCTATCTGCTCGCCTCGGTCGTGTTCGGCGTGTTCTATCAGTACATCGGCTGGCGCGGCATGTTCTTCGTCGGCGTACTGCCGGCGTTGCTCGTGCTGTATGTGCGGGCGCATGTGCCGGAATCGCCGGCCTTCAAGACGCTCGAAAAGAAAGCGCGTCCGGGTCTCGTCGCGACGCTCAGGCAGAACGTCAAGCTGTCGCTGTACGCGATCATTCTGATGACCGCGTTCAATTTCTTCTCGCACGGCTCACAAGATCTGTATCCGACTTTCCTGCGCGTGCAGCATCAGTTCGACGCGCACACGGTGTCGTGGATCACGATCGTGCTGAACATCGGCGCGATTTGCGGCGGCCTGTTCTTCGGCGCATTGTCGGAAAAGATCGGCCGCAAGCGCGCGATCTTCATTGCGGCGTTGATCGCGTTGCCGGTGCTGCCGCTGTGGGCCTTCTCGACCACGCCGGTGCTGCTCGCGGTGGGCGCCTTCCTGATGCAGATCTCCGTGCAGGGCGCATGGGGGGTGATTCCGGTGCACCTGAACGAAATCTCGCCCGATGAAATTCGCGCGACGTTCCCCGGTCTCGTGTATCAGCTCGGCAATCTGATCGCGTCGGTGAACGGACCGTTGCAGGCGAGCGCCGCCGAAGCGCACGGCAACAACTACGCGCTCATCATGGCGGTCGTGATCGGTATCGTGGCAGTGGTGATTGCCGCGCTGATTCCGTTCAGCCGCGAGCGCCGCGGCATCGACATGACACAGTCGGCCAAGCAGGTTGCGGCACGGGTTTAAGCGTTCGAACCAAACAGCTATTTTGCCGACGCGTTATCGGGAACAATAGGCGCAAAGGCGGCGCGAACCGCCGCGCGACGCAGAGCACGCGTGAGCAAATAGCAGCAAGGCCAAACAAGGTAGCGAGCAACACGAGGCCGTTCCGATTTCCATCGGAACGGCCTTTTTTATTTCCACGCGGTTTGACGCGCCGCGAGCAGGGAAAGTCTACCTTCATCAGGTCTTCTAGAGGAGTTAGTCGACTGTGACCCCTTGATCGCACACCTCATTTCTTCTTATCCTGAAAAAAACAGCCGTTTCAAATAAGCATTTGAATTGCTTGTTTGCGGGCCGGACGCCCGGTAACTGGGAGACGCGATATGGCAGTTCGCACAACAGGCCGGCATGCCGGCGACACCAAGTCCCGCATCCTCGACGCCGCTGAAACACTCTTTATCGAATGCGGCTATGAGGCCATGTCGTTGCGCCAGATTACTTCGCGCGCCGAAGTCAATCTTGCGGCAGTGAACTATCACTTCGGCAGCAAGGAATCGCTGATTCACTCGATGCTGTCGCGCCGCCTCGACCACCTCAACCAGGAGCGGCTCAAGCTGCTCGATCGCTTCGACACCTTGCTCGGCGAGCGCCTGACCTGCGAGCACGTGCTCGGCGCGATGTTCATTCCGGCGCTGCGCCTGTCGCGCGATCCGCGCGTCGGCGGCAAGGCGTTTCTGCGTTTGCTCGGCCGCGCTTATACCGATCCGTCGTCGTTCATTCGCGACTTTCTCAACGGGCACTACGCCTCAGTAGCGGTGCGTTTTTTCGACGCGTTCCAGCGCGCGTTGCCGCATCTGCCGCGCGAGGAACTCGGCTGGCGTCTGCACTTCGCGATCGGCGCGCTGTCGGGCGTGCTGGCCGGCACCGACACGGACAGCCTGATTTCCGAGTTCTCGCAGGGCAAGTCGATGAACGACCTGCAACTCATCGCACGCCTCGCCTCGCTGATGGTGGCCGCGCTCAAGGCGCCGTTGCCCGACGGCACACAACTCGCCGCGTTCGCCGCGGTACTCGGCGATGCCAGCGACGGCGGCACGGAGTGCGCCGGAGACGGCGGCGCGGAAGGCACGAGCGCGGCACACACTGGAGGCGGATCGGAGTCGCCCTCACCGGCCGTATCGGAAGGTGAACATCGTGACGGCGACATGGAAGCAGGTTCGCGTCAGCACGCATTTCACCGCACAGCTTAACGATCGAGCGCGGCGGGCAGCGCGCCGTCATGAGCCGTCACCCGCACGCGGCGCCCGTGAGAGCGGGCAGACGGATCACTACCGCACCGTGCAGGCAACCCGCGCAATAGTAAGCATGCCGCAGCTTCGAACCCGTAATCGACCGGCAATGCCTACACTACCGGTCAGCGCCAGACAGGCAACAAGTACTCCGTCAACACTCAGCAAGAAGGCAGCCGACCACCATGAACGCCGCATACCTGAGCAGCACGTCTAAGTCCCGCACCTAAGCGACGCCGCGCTGTCGAACGGCATATACGACGCGCAAAAGCAAATGCAGCACGCGCGGCGAGGCAGCGCGAGCATGAGGCAGAAAATCAATAGAACGCGAACCATCCGCCCTACGTGGACGCGTTCGCTCGCACCATCGAAAGAGGAGGAAACGTCATGCCGTGGTTCATCCTGGTACTCGTCATTGCCGCGTTCGCGCTCGTCTACGTTCAGGCGCGCGCGGCATGGTGGCTTGCCTTCATGATCGTGTGGGTGGCGGCCGCGCATGTCAGCGGAGCCGCGGGTGCGGTGGCCACGACGCTGCTCGCCATCGTATTCGTCCTCCCTGCCCTCGTGCTCGCGCTTAAACCGCTGCGCCGCACGTGGCTTGCCAAGCCCGTGCTCGACATCTTCCGCAAGATCCTGCCGGAGATGTCGCCGACCGAGCGCGACGCGATCGAAGCCGGCACGGTCTGGTGGGACGCCGAACTGTTCTCGGGCCGCCCGCATTGGGACTCGTTGCTCGGCTACGGTCCCGCCACGCTGACGGCGGAAGAACAGTCGTTCCTCGACGTCGAATGCGAGCAACTCTGCGATCTCGCGAACGACTGGGAAACCACCATGGTCTGGCAGGACCTGTCGCCGCAAACCTGGCAGTACATCAAGGAACGCGGCTTTCTCGGCATGATCATTCCGAAGCAGTACGGCGGCAAGCAGTTCTCCGCCTACGCGCATTCGCAGGTCATCATGAAGCTCGCCACGCGCTGCTCGGCCGCCGCCGTTTCGGTGATGGTGCCGAATTCGCTCGGCCCCGCCGAACTGCTGTTGCACTACGGCACCGACGAGCAGAAAAACCACTACCTGCCGCGCCTCGCACGCGGCGAGGAAATCCCCTGCTTCGCATTGACGAGCCCCTACGCCGGTTCCGACGCGGCGGCGATTCCGGACGTCGGCATCGTGTGCAAGGGGACGTTCGAAGGCCGCGAGACACTCGGCTTTCGCGTCACGTGGGACAAGCGCTACATCACGCTCGGCCCGATTGCGACCGTGCTCGGCCTCGCCTTTCGCGCGCTCGATCCCGACCATCTGCTGGGCACGGAGGACGAACCCGGCATCACCTGCGCGCTGATTCCGACCGACCATCCGGGCGTGAACATCGGCCGCCGTCACTGGCCGCTCAATGCCGTGTTCCAGAACGGCCCGAACTCGGGCAAGGACGTGTTCATTCCGCTCGACTGGGTGATCGGCGGGCGCGCGCAGGTCGGCAACGGCTGGCGCATGCTGATGGAATGTCTCGCGGCGGGCCGGGCGATTTCGCTGCCGTCGTCGAATGTGGGCATGGCGAAGATCGCTGTGCGCGGCACCGGCGCCTACGCCGCGGTTCGCCGCCAGTTCCGCACCGCCGTCGGCAAGTTCGAGGGCGTGCAGGAAGCGCTCGGCCGCATGGGCGGCAACCTGTACGTGATGGACGCCGCGCGCCGCCTGTCGGCGCACGCGGTGGACCTCGGCGAAAAGCCTTCAGTGATCTCGGCGATCGCGAAGTATCACATCACCGAGCGCGCCCGCATGGTCATCAACGACGGCATGGATATCACCGCCGGCAAGGGCATCTGCATGGGGCCGTCGAACTTTCTCGCGCGCGCCTATCAGCAGGTGCCGATCTCGATCACCGTGGAAGGCGCCAACATTCTCACGCGTTGCCTGATCATCTTCGGCCAGGGCGCGATTCGCTGTCATCCGTATGTGCTGAAGGAAATGGCCGCCACGCGCGAAACGGACCACGCCAGGGCGCTGCGCGATTTCGACGAGGCGTTCTTCGGCCACGTCAGCTTCACGCTCTCCAACGTGGTGCGCAGTTTCGTTTATGGCGTAACGGGCGGCGCCTTCATCGCCAAACCGCGCACGGCCCACGCGCCGCTGCATGCGTACTACCGCGCGGCCACCCGCCTGTCCACCGCGTTCGCACTGCTCGCCGATGTCTCGATGTTCGTGCTCGGCGGCGATCTGAAACGCCGCGAGCGCATCTCAGCGCGTCTGGGCGACGTGCTGTCCCAGCTTTATCTGATCTCCGCCACGCTCAAGCGTTTCGAAGACGAAGGCCGTCAGCAAGAAGACCTGCCGCTGGTCCGCTGGGGTGTCGAGGATTCGCTGTACAAGGCGCAGCACGCGCTCGACGGCGTGCTCGCCAACTATCCGAACCGCCTCGCCGCCGGTCTCGTGCGCGTGCTCGCGTTCCCGTTCGGATTGCCCTACCGCGAGCCGTCCGACCAACTCGGCAGCGAGATCGCCGAACTGATGCAAACGCCGGGCGACGCGCGCAATCGTCTGCTGTCCGATTCATACGTGCCGCATCCGCATGTCGACGCGCTCGGCTACGGCGAGCTGGTGTTCGAGCTGAACCCGCGCTTCACGCAGATCGAGCAGAAGCTGCGCGACGCGGCCAAGCAAGGCCTGCTCGAACCGATGCCGCAGAGCCTGCCGCAACTGGCTGCCTGGACCGACGCGGCGCAGAAGAAAGGCCTGATCGACGCCGACGACCGGCGCGTGCTCGACGACTACGCGCGTTACGGCGCGCAAGTCGTGAAGGTGGACGACTTCCCCGCCGACTTCGACATGCTCGCCAATCTGCAAAAGCGCAAGGAGACGCTGGAAAAGGCGCTGGGGCTCGCGGCCTGAGTTCGGCGCCGGCTTAAAAAAACATCCGGGCAAGGCGCGCCGCGGGCGCCGAACTCGGTGCACACTGACACACGTTCGACGCCCCTCGGGGAGATTTCCTTCGAGGCGTCTCCCGGGGGGGCAACCTCGCGGCGTGGCCAGCGGAGCGACTAATAATATGAACGACTCTTACCTGAACTTCGTCAACTCGCCGTTCGGCGCGCGCCTTGCGCGTTCGCTCGGCCTGCCCAAGCCAGAGGTGCTGCGCCGCTATCGCGCGGACCAGCCCGAATTCGGCGGACTGGTGGCGCTCGGCGCGGGCCGCGAACCGCATCTGCTCGACGCGCTGGCGACACTCGTGGCAAGCATCGGCGTGACGAGCGTCGCGCATGCAAGTGCCGGCTTGTGGGTACCGCTCGCCAACCGTCACGGTCTCATGACAGGGCGTTTCGAACCGGCCGACCCCGGCTCGCAAGGCAAACTCGCAGCCCTGCTGTTCGACGCGAGCGGTATTGAAGACAGTACCCAGCTCGAACCGTTGCACGGCTTCTTCCACGACACGCTGCGCTCGCTCGGCAAGTGCGGGCGCATCATCGTGCTGGGACGGCCGCCGGAAAGCTGCGCGACGCCGCGTCAGTGGACCGCGCAACGCGCGCTCGAAGGCTTCACGCGTTCGCTCGGCAAGGAAGCGCGGCGCGGCATCACTGCAAATCTCGTGTATGTGGAGCAAGGCGCCGAGAACCGCGTGGAAGCGACGTTGCGGTTCTTTCTGTCGCCGCGCTCGGCATACGTGTCGGGCCAGGCCGTGCGCATCGCCGCCGCTAGCTCAGCCACAAGCGGCGATGCCACGCCCGCGTTCGACTGGCGGCAGCCGCTCGCGGGCCGGCGCGCGGTCGTGACCGGTGCGGCGCGCGGCATCGGCGCCTCGATTGCGAGCGTGCTGGCGGCCGAAGGCGCGCACGTGATCGGCATCGACATCCCAACAGCGCGCGACGCGCTCGACGCAACCATGCGTCAGTTGAACGGCACCGCCCTCGCCTTCGATATCGCCGCGCCCGAAGCGCCCGCGCAGATCGCCGCCGCGCTCGACGAACAGGGCGTGGATATCGTCGTGCACAACGCCGGCATCACGAAGGACAAAACCATCGCGAAGATGACCGACGTCGCGTGGCAAAGCGTGATCGACATCAACCTGTCCGCGCAGGAGCGGATCGACGACGCCCTGCTCGCCGCCGGCATCCTGCGCGACGGCGGCCGGATCATCGGCGTGTCGTCGATCAGCGGCATTGCCGGCAATCTCGGCCAGACCAATTACGCCACCTCGAAGGCCGGCGTGATCGGCCGCGTGCAAAGCATGGCGCCGCATCTGCGCGCACGCGGCATCACGATCAACGCGGTCGCGCCCGGCTTCATCGAAACGCAGATGACCGCGAAGATTCCGCTCGCGATTCGCGAAGCCGGCCGCCGCATGAATTCGATGAGCCAGGCCGGCCAGCCGGTCGACGTCGCGCAGACCATCGCGTGGCTCGCGCATCCGGGATCGGCCGGCGTGAGCGGCCAGATCGTGCGCGTGTGCGGACAAAGCCTGATTGGAGCGTGACCATGGGTGAGCCCGGTGATCCGTTCGGCGGCAGTCAACTATCGAACACGGCGCGGCAGGACGCGGTGCGGCCCAAGACCGTCGTGATCGACACCTTGCCCGCGCCCGCGAAGCTCTATGCGCGCGCGGTGTCCGGCATCGTCAAACGCGGGCGCGAGACGCATCTGCCTCCGCTGCGTTTGGTGCGCCCCGCCGTCCCGCTCGACCCGGGGCCGATCTGGCGTTACGCGCGCGTGTGCGGTTTCATCCCCGAGCATGGCGTGCCGCTCACGTATCCGCACCTGCTCGCCTTTCCCTTGCATCTGCTGATGCTGACCGACCCGGCGTTTCCGTGGCCGGCGCTCGGCCTGGTTCATCTGGCCAACCATGTGCGCCTGCGCCGGCCGCTCGCCTACAAGGACATGCTGCGCGTCGAGGTGGAATTCGGCGCGCTGCTGCGTCACGACAAAGGCCAGGCGTTCGTGCTACACACCCGCATGTACCGGCGCGGCGAAGCGGTCTGGGACGGCGACAGCGTCTATCTGAAACGCGGCGTGCCGGCGAGCGGCAGCGTGCTCGATCCGCTCGAACTTCGCCCCGAAGCGCTGCAACGCATTGCACGCTGGCAGCTCGCGTCGCAACTGGGCCGCGACTACGCGAGCGTGTCCGGCGACTACAACCCGATCCATCTGACCGCGCTTTCCGCGAAGGCCTTCGGCTTTCCGCGCGCAATTGCACATGGCATGTGGACGCTGGCGCGTGCCGCCTCCGCGTTGCAGCCGCCGAAGCCGCTCGCGGAAGCCACGCTCAGCGCCGAATTCAAACTGCCGATGCTGCTGCCCGGCGAAGCGTCGCTGTGGAGCGCGTCGCCTTCGCTGATCGAACGCGATATCGAAGTGCGCGACATCGCCGGGCAGAAGCCGCATTTGCGCGGCCGCATGCGATGGAGGCTGCAATGAGGCGCGCGCGGCGTGCGTCTAGTAGTGGAATTCAGGGTGGATGAAATCGTTGTTGGAGCAGGAGCGTCGCCATGAACCGTCACACGATTTGCACCATTCGCATCATTCAATAACCAGCGAACGACCCGAAGGAGCCGAGCATGTCCAACCCGCTGCCAGCCGTACGCCGAGTCGCCATCGTCGGGGGCAACCGGATTCCGTTTGCCCGCTCGAACACCGCCTACGCGACCGCGTCGAATCAGGACATGCTGACCTTCACGCTGCAAGGCCTGATCGACCGCTACAACCTGCACGGCGAACGTCTGGGCGAAGTCGCCGCGGGCGCCGTCATCAAGCATTCGCGCGACTTTAATCTGACGCGCGAATCCGTGCTGTCCACCACGCTCGCCAAGGAAACGCCCGCTTACGACGTGCAGCAGGCCTGCGGCACCGGGCTCGAAGCCGCGATTCTCGTCGCCAACAAGATCGCCTTGCGGCAGATCGAAGTGGGCATTGCGGGCGGCGTCGATACGACATCCGATGCGCCGATCGGCGTCAACGAGCGGATGCGCAAAATTCTGCTCGAAGCCAATCGCGGCAAGAGCACCGGAGAACGCGTCGGCGCGCTGACCAAGCTGCGGCCCGGCATGTTTTTCAAGCCGCTTCTGCCGCGCAACGGCGAACCGCGTACGGGCCTTTCGATGGGCGAGCATTGCGAGCTGATGGCCAAGCGCTGGAACATCTCGCGCGAGGCGCAGGACGTGCTCGCTTACGACAGCCACCGCAAGCTCAATGAGGCCTACGCGCGCGGCTTCGTCAACGATCTGATGACGCCGTACGCGGGTCTCACGCGCGACAACAATCTGCGCTCCGATCTCACGCTCGAAAAACTTGCGAGCCTGGAGCCGGTGTTCGACCGCGACGCCGGCACGCTGACCGCCGGCAATTCGACGCCGCTCACCGACGGCGCTTCCGCCGTGCTGCTCGCGAGCGAAGAATGGGCCGCGCGTCATGGACTGCCGGTGCTCGCGTACCTGAGCTGGTCCGAGACCGCCGCCGTCGACTTCTTCGACAAGAAGGAAGGCCTGCTGATGGCGCCCGCCTACGCCGTGCCGCGCATGCTGGCGCGCGCCGGGCTCACGTTGCAGGACTTCGACCTGTACGAAATCCACGAAGCATTTGCCGCCCAGGTGTTGTGCACGCTCGCGGCGTGGCAGGATGACGAGTATTGCCGCACGCAACTGGGCTTGCCGGGCCCGCTCGGCGCGATCGACCGGACAAAATTGAACGTGAACGGCAGTTCACTCGCCACGGGCCATCCGTTCGCGGCGACGGGTGGACGCATCGTCGCCGGCCTCGCGAAAATGCTCGCGCAACTCGACAAACCAGCCGGCACCGCGCGCGGGCTGATTTCGATCTGCGCGGCGGGCGGCCAGGGGGTGGTCGCGATTCTGGAACGCTGAGCATTGCATGCGTTCCAGTGTTTGCTTCGCCGCATGCTTTTGCTTCACACGCTGCCACACTCGCGTGGATTGCTTCGATGACTGGCCGCAAGACCAGCACACAAACAGATGAAGCCACAGCTTCTGGAGACGACCATGACCGAACCCACTCAAGCCCCGCTTCCGCTTGCCAGCGGAGCCGCGGCGCCGAACACAGCGGGCCCGGCGCCCGCCGCCATGCAGGCTCGGGCGCCGCACCACGCGCCGAACACCGACGGCATCTGGTACGCGTCGTATCCGGCGGACGTGCCGCATGAGATCGACGTCACGCAATACGAATCGGTCGTGCAGTTCTTCGACGAATGCATCGCGCGGTTCCGCGAGCGTGTCGCGTATGTGAGCGTGGGCGCGAGCCTGACCTACGGCGAACTCGGCCGCAAGGCCACCGCGTTCGCCGCGTATCTGCAAAGCCTCGGCGTGAAGCCGGGCGAGCGCGTCGCGATCATGTTGCCGAATACGTTCCAGTACCCGGTGTCGCTGTTCGGCATACTGAAGGCCGGCGGCGTGGTGGTCAACGTGAATCCGCTCTATACGGTGCGTGAACTCGCGCATCAGTTGAAGGACAGCGGCGCGCAAACCATCATCGTGTTCGAGAACTTCGCGAAGACGGTCGAAGACGCACTGCCCGGCACCAGGATACAGAACGTGATCGTGACGGGTTTGGGCGATCTGCTTGCCGACGGCCTGAATCTGAAGGGACGTCTGCTCAATTTCATGCTGCGGCACGTGAAGAAGATGGTGCCAGCGTACAACCTGCCCCAGGCGGTGCCGCTGCTCGAAGCGCTCTCGACTGGCTACTCGCGCCCGCTGACGCCCGTGCACCCCACTCACGACGACATCGCGTTCCTGCAGTACACGGGCGGCACGACCGGCGTCGCCAAGGGCGCGATGCTCACGCATAAGAACATCATCGCCAATCTGCTGCAGGCGAAGGCGTGGTCTGAAGGTCAACTGACCGGCGACGCCGAAACGGTGCTCACGCCGCTGCCGCTCTATCACATCTATTCGTTGACGGTGAACGCGCTGATCTTCATGGGGCTCGGCGGGCGCAATATTCTGATCGCCAATCCGCGCGACATGAAGCGCGTGATGATGATCATCCGTCACGAGAAATTCACCGGCATGACCGCCGTGAACACGCTCTATAACGCTTTCCTCGAAAACGAAGAGTTCTGCAAGCGCGACTTCTCCGATCTCAAGCTCGCGATGGCGGGCGGCATGGCGACGCAGAAGTCGGTGGCCGAGCGCTTCAAGGCGGTGACGGGCAAACCGATCATCGAAGGCTATGGACTCACAGAATGCTCGCCGATCGTGTCGATGAATCCGGTCGACCTCTCCAACATGCGCGACTTCGAAGGTTCGATCGGTTTGCCCGCGCCATCCACCCAGGTCCGTTTCAGGAAGGACGACGGCAATTGGGCGAACATCGGCGAGGCGGGCGAATTGTGCGTGAAGGGACCGCAGGTGATGAAAGGCTACTGGAACCGTCCGGAAGAAACCGCCAAGGTGATCGACGACGACGGTTGGCTCGCCACCGGCGACATCGGCGTGATGGATTCGCGCGGCTTCATCCGGCTGATCGACCGGAAGAAGGACATGATTTTGGTGTCGGGCTTCAACGTCTATCCGAACGAAATCGAAGACGTGATCGCGGCGCATCCGGACGTGCGCGAAGTCGCCGCAATCGGCGTGCCCGATGCCGCGCAGGGCGAACGGGTGAAGGTGTTCATCGTCAAACGCAATCCGTCTCTGACGGCGGAACAGGTGATCGCCCATTGCCGCAAGAATCTGACCGGCTATAAGGTGCCGAAACTCGTCGAGTTCCGCGACGAGCTGCCGCAAACCAACGTCGGCAAGATTCTGCGCCGCGCCCTGCGCGACGAGGAACTCGCCAAGCTAAAGCCTGCCTGACAGGGAAGGCGCTTCGCGTCACCTTTCGGAGAGATTCATGAAGCACCGCCTGTCCGCACGCTCATGCCGCACGCCGGCCTTCATGCGCCTCGCCCGTTTTTCGCCGCAGACCGATGGTTTGCGTGCGAGCTTATTCACGTCCTTCGGTGTGTCATCACAAAGCGTGCGGTCGCGCAAACTGCTGATCGCGGCGCTCATGGCGGGAGCGGCTGCACTGGCCACGCCCACGGCGTTCGCACAAAACGACGACACGCCGCCCGCGCTCGATACCGCCAGTGCCGTCAAGGCGCCGGCCACGCCGTCCTCGCAGGTCGGCAAGCTCACGCTGGATCAGCAGGTCAAATGGCTGCGCGCCGCGCAACAGAGCGGCGCGCTGGAAAAACTCGGCGACGCGCAACTGGTCGCGCTGTTCCAGTCGCTCGATCCGCTCGCGTTGCCGCGCTATATCAAGGAAGGACCGAACGGCTATCCGTCGTACGAGTTCACGATGGCGCGTTCGGAACGCATTCACGGCCAATGGCCCGACAAGCCCGATCATATGCTGGTGCGCGTCGCGCACGACCCGCTGCGCATCTATGCAAAGTGGCTGCCCGACGGCGCCCGCGCCGGCCAGGAAATCATCTACGACGAGTCCAAACGGACCGATGAAATGTATGGGCATCTGGGCGGCATCATGAATGTGATGCCGGTGTGGACGTCGCTGAACGGCGCCCTCGCCCGTGCGCAATCGAACCATCAGGTGCGCGATCTCGGCACGGAATACATTGCGAACCAGTACCTCAGCGAAGGCAAGAAATACATCGAGGCCGGCTTGCCGCGTTCGACCCAGGTGGAAGTCAAAACGATCGACGGCGTGCGCGTGGTGGCCTTCACCTTCGAAACGCCGACCGGCCAGCCGCAGTTCTACGCGAAGAAAGAAACGCTCGGCCTCGATCTGCGGCATCCGTATTTCCGCACCGTCGAGTCTTACGACAACGACGGCAAGATCTTCGAGAAGATCGTGTTCGAAACCATCACGCCAAAAACATTCGACGACTCGACCTTCGACCCGAAGAACAAGGCGTACAAATTCTAGCTCTTGGGCAATACGTGCGGCGCGAAGGCGAACGCAAATGCGACGTGGGCATGCTGCGTATCCGAGCCCGCGCTTTGCTCGTGACTGTGTTCGATCACATGTCCCGCGCTTTTAGCGAGTTGGTTCAGCACGAAGTAATCGGACGCGCGCGTGAGGCCGATCAGCGAAGCCGATAAGAGCGTGGGCGCGGATGTCTGCGTTGCGCAAAGCAGCGGTGCGAGTGTCGTGTACCAGAGCGCGCCGATATCGTCGCCGGCTTCGAACACGGGTAACTGACTGTGTGCGGCATAGCCCGCGAAAGCGGCACCGTACGCGAGCGTGGAGTCGACCACCGCCACAGTATTGCTACGCGCCGCCGCATGCGCGAGCCACGGCCACGCGCTGCCTGCCGCGGTCGAGAGGTAAGCGCCGGTCATCATGAAAGTGCGCCGGTCCATTCATCGCTCCAGTCGTCAGGTTGCGCGTGCGGCCCGCACTCAGGTGTAGCCGCGCCGGTCGCGCCACGCCGCCGGCCAGATGCCCTGCTTGCCCGGCGCGAGAATGCCGTTCGGGTCGAGCGCGTCCTTGATCGTTTCCGAGAACCGCAGCAATGCGCCGTCGTTGAAGCTGTATTGGGCCGCGGCAAAATCCATATACGCGAGATGCGCGCGATATTCGCCGTAGCCCGCCGCGCGCGCGTCGCTCATCAGCGAACGCAATAGCGCGCCGGCCTGCTCGACCTGGTTCGCGTCGTCACGGTCGAAGATCGCCGCGAAAATGTGATGCAGATGTCGCACGCCCGCTGTAAAACCGCCGTAGTAATCGAAGCCGTATTCCGCGGCGCGCGCCTTGACCATCGTGTATTGGCGCAACGCGTCGCGCCCTGTCGCGGGACACACCGGCGCGAAATCCACATGCGCACCCGCGCCGCCGCGCCAGTCGAGCATGCGAAACGCGCTCATCGCCGGAATGCCGGCGAGGTTGCGATCGCCGCCCGCCGTGGGCTGCGCATCGCCCGCGTAGCGCGCCGTCAGGAAGCGCGCCTGCGGCACGCGCGCGAACGCACGCTGCACGACCGCGTGGCGCGCGTCGATCGATTCAGGCGTGCCGTAGAGCGCGAAATGCAGATTCCAGCGGCCCACGTTCAGCTTGTCGAGCATCGCGGTCACGGCGCTCTCGGGCATCACGCCCGGTCCGTCGTACCACTGCGCGCGCGCCGACAAGCCGGCCGCGCGGCGCAAACCGCCTTCGATCACCGCGTGATTGCGGATCGTTTCATCGAGCCGCAACGGCCGCAATATCTCCACGATCGGTTCGAGATCCGCTTCATGCTTAAACTGGATTTCACCCAGCAGATACGCGGGCGGCGCGGGCATCAGCCAGACACCCAGCTTGGTGACGATGCCGTAGTTCGACTGCATGAACATCGCGTCGAACGAGGGTCCGTAGCCCGGCTGATATAACTGCCACGCGGTGCCGATGTCGATCCCGCCCATCCCCGTGCGCAACACATCGCCGTTGGCCAGCACCACTTCCATGCCGCACTGCGACGCCGCGTGATCGCCGTACGCGGTATAGCCGAAGCCACGCTCGAGCGTATTGCCGACCACGCTGCCCCAACCGGCCGCGGGCGGATCGACCCACAGCTTATAGCCCTTGTCGCGCAGATGCGCATACAGATCGAAGTAACTCACACCTGGCTCGACCAGCGCGTACGCCATTGCCTCGTTCACTTCGATGATGCGGTTCATCCTGTGCAGATCGAGCACGACCGAACCGGCGAGACGCGGCGCCGCGCCGCCATACGCGAAATTGCGTCCGGTCGAGACGGTCCAGAGCGGAATGCGAAATTGATTGGCAATGCGCAGCACCGCGCGAATTTCGTCGACGGAGCCGGGCAAGACGGCGGCACTGGCCGAAAACGCTTCGCGCTCGCCGGGCGCGAACGGATCGAGATAGGCGGCGAGGCCGTCCGCCGAGGTCACGACCTGCGGCTCGCCGACAATCGAGCGCCAACCCGCGAGCGCGCGATCGAACTGCGCGGCGGACACCTTCGGCGGCAAGCTGCGAATCAAAGCGTCTCCTTGGCCGCCGCACGAGTCAGCAGCAGTGAATCAGCGGAAGGGATCAGCGGCGCATTCCTCCTCCGCCGCCGTGCGACATGCCGCCCCATGTGTGCATGGGCCGCGCCCCATGCCAACCGCCGCGGCCGCCCATGCCGAACGATCCGCGCACGCCATGCACATAGCGCACATGATCCATGTGATGAAAATGATGAAAGCGGTCGACGAACACGAACGACACGCCGACACCAAACACCACCGGCGGCCCCCAATACCATGGATCGTAGTAGTAGACGGGGCCATCCGCCAAGGCCTGCGCGGCGGCATCGTCCTCGACGATCTGCCACGTGCCGTCCGGTTGCAGGCACGCGCGGCCGGTAATCTGCTGCATGACGCCGTCGATTTCCGCCTGCCCCGCCACAAACCGGCACACCGACGCATCCGATTGCGCCTCGGCCGGCGCCGCGCACGCGGCGCACAGGCACACACAGGCTACGCGGCAATACAGCCCCCTGCCGAACTGATGAAATGTGAGCATGATCTTGCTGCCTTTATGCTGTCCGACGCGCACCGGCGTTGCGACCCGAAAAAACGTGTCGACACCGTGAAGACACCGTCGGTTTGCCTTGCTGAAGCCCTTGCCGTGACCGCGCGCAGACCACGCGGCGACGGCACGATCCAGCAACAGGTAAACGTTGCGTCGCGCGACGCTATTCCGCGCGCGCGGCGGGCGCGCACGCGGTTTCTGTTACCGGGTGTTGCAGAGCCGGCCGATCGACAGGCGGCAGGATCGGAACCGCGTATGCCGCTACTGCCACGACTCCGGTTTGCCGCCGAGCGCGCTGCACACGTCGATGGCGATGGTGCGCAGCTTGCCTTCCGCGATCGGCCCGGACAGCGCGTAGCCCATGCCGTCGTTGACCCAGTAGAAGGTGCGCCGGTTGCCGTCGCGGAACAGGCGGAACGCGGTTTCGTCGCGAGAAATGCCGGTGACGTAAAGCGTGAGCCGCGCGCCGCCGGCGTTCTCATACATGAACTGCGCCGCCGGTCCCGCTTCGCCGGGCAACAGCCGGCCGCCCACCAGCGAGTAGCCGTATTCCTGCAATGACGGCACCGAGAGCGGCCGGTTCAACCGTTTGGAGAGCCAGTTGATCAGATGCTCTTCTTCGTTCGCGGCGACTTCCACCGGATGACGCTGCTCGGGCGTGTACACCGCGTAGGCGATGTCCGCGCGCTCGGCGAAGCTCGGCGGCCGGCTGCCCAGACCGTCCCACGCGCCACCCGTCAGACGCGGCGCGAGCGGCCCGAGGGCGAGCGCAAGCCCGGCGCCCGCCGCCAGCCAGCAGGCCGCGACGCCGGCGCGCTGCCACCACGACGTTCTCCGGCGCAACACGATGAAGGCCGGCTCGTCGGCCGCTTCGCGCTCATGGCGCTCGTTGCGCTCATCACGCTCGCTGCGCTGCGGCGCGCCGCACAGCACGCGCAACGCGGCTTTCTGCGCGCGCCACGCGGCTACGCGCGCGGCGACCTGCGGATGCTGTGCCAGTTGAGCCTCGATCGCGGCGCGCTCCGCGTCCGGCAGTTCACCGTCGACAAACGCCGACAGCGCTCGCAGATCGAGCCCTTCGGGCAAGCTGGCATCGTAGTCGTCGCTGTTCATCACGGGTTTCTCACTACTTTCAACGGTGGACTTTTACGCACCGGCCCCTGAGCCGGTCCCTCCGTCAGCAACGCGCGCATGTGTTCGCGAGCGCGCGAGAGCCGCGACATCACCGTGCCGATCGGCACGCCGAGCGCGCGTGACGCCTCCTGATAAGACAGTTCCTCCACGCAGACCAGCAACAGTACTTCGCGCTGTTCGACGGGCAGACAATATAACGCGCGCTGCAGATCGCGCAGCACGAGGCCGTCGACTTCCCCTTGCGGCGCTTCGAGATTGCGCCACGGCGCGCTCTCGTCGTCGACGGCAATCTCGCGGCGGCCGCGTAACTGGTCGATGTAGAGATGCCGCAGGATCGTCAAGAGCCATGCGCGCAGATTGCTGTCCGGCCGGAACGCCGCCCAACGGGCGAGCGCGCGCTCCGCCGTATCCTGCACGAGGTCGTCGGCCCACGCGCGGTCGCCCGTCAGTGCGCGCGCGTAGCGGCGCAGCTGCGGGAGCCACGAAATCACTTCGGCTTCGAAAGTCACCCGGTGGGCGGCGCTCAGTAGCCGCCGCTGCTGCCGCCGCTCGAACTGGAGGCGCCGCTATCGGTCGCGGACGTACACGCGCTCGTCGCGAGCGTACCGCCCGCGAGTGCCAGCAGAACGAAAACGGCGGAAAGAATGCGCGATACTTTCATGGTGAGTCTCCTTGATGAGCGCCCGGACGCCTGATGCGGCCGGCAAGCCGATCGGCGACGCGCACGATGCAGCGTCGCCATGCCTGATATAACGCGGACAGGCGGTGATTTATTCCGCCCATAGCACGACCATGCGCTATCTTTTTCCGCCATCCGCGCCGCGCAGGCCCGCACGTGGCGGATGAGCACGGCATTCGTCCGCAGATTCGTAACTCAACGTTACAGCCAATAGTTATCAGATGCTTATGCGCCCACAAGCCGTTATAGTGGACGCAGTTCGCCCGCCGACGCGTTCCGCCCCCACACAGGGTAGAATCGCGGCGAACAACCGTCTTTCTAACCTGAATTGTCCATGGCTTCCGCAGAATCGCATCCGCAAAACGACTTCATGAACGCTGCGCGCAAAGAACGAAAGCGCGTCGAGATCTATCTTGTCAACGGCATTCGCCTGACGGGGTGCATCGAGTCGTTCGATCAGTATCTGGTGATGCTGCGCACGCCTGTCGGGCTGCAAGGCATCTACAAGCGCGCGATCTCGACGATCCAGCTCGACACCGGCACGCGTCCGGCTCCCCGCGCGGGGCGTCCCTCGCACGGCGAGCACACCACGCGTGGCCCGCACGGTTCGCGTGAACCGCGCGATCATCGTGAGCCGCGCGAACCGCGTGAACCGCGCGAGTCGTATGGTGCGCCGTCTTCGGACCGGCCTGCGTCGGATCGTAGCAGCGGCACCTCGGACGGCCCGGTAGTCGTCACGCGCCGCCGGCGTCTGTTCGGCACGGGCGGCGACGGTGGCAACCACGGCGGTGGCAGCCATGGTGGCGGCAATCACGGCGGCAATGGCGGCACCGAGTAAGCGGCCGCCGCAGCGCTCGGCTACTCCGGCGAATGGCCGAGCCGCTGCAAGATCTTTTCCAGACGCATCACCTGCAGTTCCGTCAGTTCGAATCCGCATTTGACCGCTAGCACGCGACGGCGCCAATACACGGCGTCCAGCAAGCGCTGCGCCGGTTGCTTCGTTGCCCAATCCAGGTGTTCCAGTTCAGCTTCCACGACGTGTGACGCGTTCAGGCGCTGCGCCGCGCACGCGGTTTTTTTCCGGTTCATGTTGTTCGCTGCCTTGTTGTTCACGGGTTCTGGTGGCGCCCCTCCCGAGCGCGGCACTGCCGGCTCACGGCATGCGTTGCGGTCTGCCGGCCCACGCGGCCGGCGCTTGCTTTTGTTGTCCCGCGCCGCTTTCTGTCGACACACGGAAAACGAGTTGATGCGCAATGGTTTTAAGTCTCGGTTGATGACATTGCGGCGGCTCGGAACTCGTGCGACTCGCGGCTTTGGAGCAGCCGCTTACGGCGCGCGGTCCTATACCGTTCGGCCGATGTTCGCGGCGGCCCGCTTTGCGCTATGCTGATTTGCAGACTCTCTTTCCACGGAGCACGTCATGACCAGCAAAAAGCAACACGAATCTAAAACCGCCGAAACACAGGCATCCGACCAATCCGCCGATAGCCGTCTCGACGAGGCGCTCGAGGAGAGCTTTCCCGCCAGCGATCCGATCGCCGTCGACATGGCGGACCCGCATCATGCGCCGGAGAAGGGAGCGTCTTCGGAGGGAAAGAAGCGGCATTAGAGCTGGCCGTATTTTTGTCTCGCGGAGCACAGGGAAACGAAGCAGCTGCCAAGGCCTGGGCGCCACCGCACGGGCGGTGCGTTGAGCGCGGGCGCTCGTGCGCGTGCAAGACAAATGGGGATATTTGCGCCGCGCCATGCGCGCGCCGCGCGTGAAACGTCACGCGACCACGCGTGGAATAAACGTAGCGAGCTGTTACTGCTGTGGGGATCGAGAATTGAGCGAGTCCGCGAAACGGCGACGCCGCCCGCGTGGACCTCGCGAACTACACGCGTTGCACGAAGATAGCCGAATAACGAGTCATCGTTCCAGTGAGCCGGGCAACACGTTCAACACCACGCCGCCCTGCCCACCGGATGCTCGTCAGACCGCCACACTCAGTGCGCAGGCAAACCGCTTTCCAGCTGACGTTGCAGATCGCGCACCTGACGCTGCGCGACACGCAACTGATCTTGCGCGGCAGCCTTCTGCTGCGCCAGCGTCGTGGCTTCGGCACGCGTCTGCTGCTGCTGGGTGGCCACAATAGTCTGCTGCTGACGCGCGACATCGAGGTCCGCCTGCAAGCGGTTGGCGCGGTCCTGCGACAACGCGATCATCCGCTCCGTGAAGCCTTTCTGCGCCTCGAGTTGCGTGCGGCGAATCTCGACGTCCGACAGTTGCACCGTCTGACGCGCGAAATCCTTGTAGATCGTGTTGGCACGCCCCGCGTCCTGCGTCTTGATGACACGCCAGAAATTCTTCTGCTGGAACAGCGCCACGTAGTACGTCATTTCCTTGCCGTAAAACAGCAAGCTCGCCCCGTAGCTGCCGTTATACGTGGTGCGCAATTCGCTCATTTCCGACCCGTGGATCATCTGCTGCAATTCCGCTACGTTGCCTGCCGCGGATTGCTTCGCCTCGTCGGGCGTGAGCGCCGAGGTCTGTGCCTGTCCTGCCTCTGAGTTAGCCGGCAACGCCGCCGTCGTGCCTGGCTGGGAAAGAACGCCGCCCCCGGCGCTGGCGTTGCTGTCAGACAGAGTCTGCGCATTGACGCCCTGCACTGCCCACATCGAGATGAATGCGACGAGGGCAATTTGTCGTAGTTTCGACTTGTGGTCCATGTAATTCCTGCTTGAACAGTTTTTGTTTTAGTACAACCGTCTCATTATTACTCACTTTCGCGTGTTTCGGGCTCTTCGTCAAAAATTTGATACTTGCGCATCTTCTCCCACAAAACGCCGATCGGGCAGCGTCTGGACGAATCGAATCACACGGTGACCAACGCAGGCTGTTTCGTCAATCCGAACGGCCTGAATGGCGCGATGCCGATTCCCGAGCTGATCACGAGCCTCGTCGGCGGCACGAGCGCAAGCGTCGCCAGTGGGCCGCCCGCCAGCAGCAACCCGTTCGGCCCGCTGCAAAGCTCCCTCGCGAGTCTCGGACTCGGCCGCAATCCGGTCGGCTCGCTGTCGACGCTGCTCGGCGGCACACCGCTGGCCGGCCTGACCTCTGCGTTGAGCGGCACGCCGCTGGGTTCGCTGACTTTCTCGGGTTTTCGCGGTTCGCCGTTGAACTCGCTGACTTCGGCGTTAGGCGGTTCGGGTAGCGCGTCGAATCCGACGTCGATGCTGACGGGCGCGCTCTCCGGCGTCACGAGCGGCAGCTCGGACTCGGGCGGCAGCGGCCAAGCGCTCGCGCCAATGACCGCACTGGCCGACCAGTTGACCGGCACGTTCAGTTCGGCGGCGGGTTCGACGAGTGGTACGGGCACGGCGACGAGTGGCTTGACGATCGTGCTCGGCGCCTTGTTGCCGGTCAGCCATAAGTAGGTAGCCTAAATGTTTTATCGCTGCCGCATGTATCAGTCATTCGATGAGACTTGCCATACGGCTTGTTCATCGAATGGCGCATGCAACCGCGAGCTGCGCAGTGCGCATAAACAGTCCGACTCATCACGTACTCCGCACTTTTGCCGAGAGCGCTCAAGCCCCTCGGAGCACGCGACGTAGTAACCCACGTCTCGCTCGACATGGCGCGCGTCTATCTGCATGCGGGTGCGCCCTTGCCTTCGAAGCTTTCGTCGATCGCGTTCGGCTTCCGCATCTCGGATGCGAAGTACTACAGCCTGACTCTCTCAGTGGCCAAAGCGACCGGCGACGCGCCGGCGAAGAGCACGTCGCGCAGTCCACGCATCGACGCGACGTTCTCGTACCAGCTGAATTGATCGGTAAAAGTGCCGCGCCCTGATTAGAGGGTCCACTATCAAACGGCGCGCGCACTTTCACGTATTCTGCGCTGACGATGTGTCGCTCGCGGCGCCCAAGCCGCAATTCGCAATTCGCAGGCTTCCGGCGGCACACGAAGGCAGCAGAAGTCGAACCTGAGGGACCATGCCAGGCATCACGGTGGCCGTCGTTTGAAGCCCGCCCGAGATGCCAATAACGCCGCGCGACCATGATCGCGCCGTCTTTAATCAAGGAGGAAGACAATGACGCAATTCACCCAACGTGCGCGCGCAGTCGCGCTTCGCACGGTCAAACATGCCGCGCTCGCCGGCGTATTGCTCGCCAGTGCCGTGACGGCCATGGCGCAGGCCGACAGCCCGGTCGGCACGTGGCAAACCATCGACGATCACACCGGCCAGCCCAAGGCGCTCGTGCAGATCGCGCAGGACGGCAGCGGCGCGCTCAGCGGCAAGGTGATCAAGGGACTCGGCGCGAACGACCAGCCGGATCGTCGCTGCACAGCCTGTACCGACGCGCGCAAGGATCAGCCGATCCTCGGCATGACGATCATCAGCGATATGAAGAAGGATGGCGACGCCTGGGATCACGGGCAGATTCTCGACCCGGAAAACGGCAAGCTCTACAAGTGCAAGATGCACCTGGAAGATGGTGGGAACAAACTGGTGGTGCGCGGCTATATCGGCGTGTCGCTGCTGGGCCGCTCGCAGACGTGGGTTCGTCAGCAATGATGCGCGGGTAATTCAGGTACTCGTTGCATAGCCCGTATAACACCATGAGAAACGGCCGACGATCGCAATCGTTCGGCCGTTTCTTTTGTTTGAAGACGCTGGGTTGAATGGGTCATGCAGCGTGTTTGAAGGGCGAATGGAACGCGAACGGCGAAGACGGCAGCGGTTGGCTCGAAGGCGGGCTGTAGACAGCGGGCGCGACAACCGGAGCCTTTTCGGCTTCGACGCTCTTGGGTTTCTCGTTCACGTGCGTACGCATGCGCGCTTCCATCAGGCCGCAAAGCTCTTCGCTCGCTGCGCCGAACAATTGCTCCATGACACGGTTGAGCACGCCGGACTCGTACCATGCCTTGAAGCGGCGATGGCAGGTTTGGTAGGACGGGTATTTGCGCGGCATGGCGGACCAGGTGGCGCCGCTATACATGACCCACAGCACGCCGTTGAGCACTGAGCGCGTATTGGCGAGCGGCCGGCCACGCAGTTCGGAGCGCGGCCGCAGTTCGGGAAGCAACGGTGCGACACGTTGCCATTCTTCGTCGTTGATATCGCGATAGGGATTCATGGTTTCTCCTTTGTCAAAACCTTGACAAAAGATATCCAGTCGTCCGCGGACGGAATATAAGACCAATCCGAATCTTGAAAATACGCCGAGCGACGGCGTGTCATCGGCAGACGGCGTGCGAGCTATCGTAAAAGCACCGCCGGCCGTGGCATGCGACGCCTCAGGTCAGCGACGTATCGACAATCCGCCGCGGTGTATCGAGATACTCCTTCGACTGCATTTCGACGATGCGCGACACCGTGCGCGCGAACTCGTTGGCCATCGGACCGTCCACATACAGTTCTTCGGGCGGCACCGCGGCGGACATCAGCAGCTTCACCTTGTGGTCGTAGAACACGTCGATCAGCCACGTGAAGCGGCGTGCCTCCGAAGCCATGCGCACGGACATCTGCGGCACGCCGGAGAGGATCACCGCGTGAAAGCGGCTCGCCAGTTCAAGATAATCGTTCTGCGAACGCGGACCGCCGCACAAGGTGGCGAAGTCGAACCACACGACGCCGTCGGCGCGGCGCAGCGCCTTCAGTTCGCGCTTTTCGATACGCAGGATCGGGCTTTCGTCGGGCACCGCGGCAAGACGCGCGAACGCGTCGCGCAACGCCTTGTCGGCGGCGGCGCCGAGCGGCGTGTGATACACCTCGACCTGAGCCAGCGTACGTTGCCGGTAGTCGATGCCCGCATCGACGTTGATGACGTCGAGCTTTTCCTTGATGAGTTCGATCGCCGGCAGCATCCGGTCGCGATGCAGCCCGTCCGGATACAGCGTGTCCGGATCGTAGTTGGAGGTCATCACGAACTGCACGCCGTTTTCGAAGAGCTTGTCGAGCAGGCGGTACAGGATCATCGCGTCGGCGATATCCGACACGTGGAATTCATCGAAACAGATCAGCCGGTAGCGCTTTGCAATGCGGCGCGCGAGTTCGTCGAGCGGATCGGCCTGGCCCTTCAGATCTTCCAGTTCACGGTGCACTTCGCGCATGAACTCGTGAAAATGCAGCCGCGTTTTACGGTGCAACGGCACGATCATGTAGAAGCTGTCCATCAGGAAGCTCTTGCCCCGCCCTACGCCACCCCACATGTACACGCCGCGCGGCAGATCCGGGTGAATCAGCAGTTTCTTGAACGCGTTCGAGCGGCGCGACTTGTACTCGGTCCACTCTTCATAGCACCGCTGCAGACGGTCGACCGCTGTGCGTTGCGCCGGGTCCGATTGGTAACCCCGCGTCTGCAGTTCTTTTTCGTAGTATTCGGTGACGTTCATCGTGTTGCTGCAAATAGAAAGGCGGGAGGGAGTGAACCCGCCCGCCTTCGTGGTAATGCCGGAGTACTGTCAGTCAGGCGTGCGCGTGATTACATGTTCAGCGCGCGCTTATCGACGGCCAGTGCCGCCTCGCGCATGACTTCCGACAGCGACGGGTGCGGATGGCAAATGCGGCCGATGTCTTCCGACGCCGCCTTGAATTCCATCGCCACCACGGCTTCCGCGATCAGGTCCGATGCGTTGGCCGAGATGATGTGCACGCCGAGCAGTTCGTCGGTCTTCGCGTCGGCGATCATCTTGACGAAACCATCCGCCTTGTTGATGCCCAGTGCGCGGCCGTTCGCCATGAACGGGAACTGGCCCGTCTTGATCTCGCGGCCTTCCGCCTTCAGTTGCTGTTCGGTCTTGCCGACCCACGCGATTTCCGGTTCGGTGTAGATCACCCACGGCACGCAGTTGTAGTCGATATGCGGCTTCTGACCGTCGATGATTTCGGCGACCAGCACGCCTTCGTCTTCAGCCTTGTGCGCGAGCATCGGGCCACGCACCACGTCGCCGATCGCGTACACGTTCGGCACGGTCGTCGCGCAGTGGTCATCGACGTCGATGAAGCCGCGCTCGTTGGCCTTCAGGCCGATCGCTTCGAGACCGAGGTTGTCGGTGTTCGGCACGCGGCCGATCGACACGATCAGGCGGTCGGCTTCGAGCTTTTG
This sequence comes from Paraburkholderia sp. RL17-373-BIF-A, assembly GCF_046030175.1. Taxonomy (NCBI): domain Bacteria; kingdom Pseudomonadati; phylum Pseudomonadota; class Betaproteobacteria; order Burkholderiales; family Burkholderiaceae; genus Paraburkholderia; species Paraburkholderia sp. RL17-373-BIF-A. The sequence continues at coordinate 357,630 of NZ_JARESO010000001.1, read as the reverse complement.
CGCGTTGCCGTCCTTGTCCGTGTAATTGATCGTGACGCTGTTATCCGTGGTCGTCACTTCGCCGACCTTCACGCCCACCTGGATGTCCAGACCCTGCTTCTTGAACTGCTTGGCCGCTTCTTTCGCGAGCGCCTGGTCAGCCGCGCCGAGGAATTCCGGCAGCGCTTCGAGCACGGTCACTTCCGCGCCCAGACGGCGCCACACCGAACCCAGTTCCAGACCGATCACGCCTGCGCCGATCACAGCCAGCTTCTTCGGTGCCGTGTCGAAGCTCAGCGCGCCTTCGTTGTCGGCGACGATCTTGTTGTCGACCGGAATGTTCGGCAGATGGCGTGCCTTCGAACCCGTGGCGATGATCACGTTCTTGGCCGTGACCGTTTCCGTTTCGCCTTCGCCGCTCACCTCGATCTGCACGCCGGTGTCCGACTTGCCGGTGAACTTGCCGTGGCCCTTGAGCCACGTGATCTTGTTCTTGCGGAACAGGAATTCGATGCCCTTGGTCATCTTTTCGACGATGCCTTCTTTACGGGCCATCATCTTCGCGATATCGACCGTCACGTTTTCCACGGAGATGCCGTGGTCAGCGAGGTGATGCGACGCGTTTTCAAATTCTTCCGACGACGCGAGCAGCGCCTTCGACGGAATGCAACCCACGTTCAGGCACGTGCCGCCGAGCTTCAGCGTGCCGGCCGGGTTCTTCCATTTTTCGATACATGCGACGGTCTTGCCGAGCTGCGCTGCGCGGATGGCGGCGATGTAACCGCCAGGGCCTGCGCCGATCACGACGACGTCAAATTCTTTGGACATGACAATCCTTTTGATAACGGAACGGCGCGCGGCCACGCTTCGTGGCGCGCGGCGTTCCTGTACTGCGGAATGCTAGAGGCGTACTGCTTGCGTGTTGCTTATATGGCGCCGGCTTGCACAATGACAAGCCGGCGCCGGCCGAACCGGCGCTTACAGGTCGAGCAACAGGCGCGCCGGGTCTTCCAGCGCATCCTTCATGGCGACCAGCGACAGCACCGCTTCGCGACCGTCGATGATGCGGTGGTCGTACGACAGCGCCAGGTAGTTCATCGGGCGGATCACGATCTGGCCGTTTTCGACCACAGCGCGTTCCTTCGTGGCGTGCACGCCCAGAATCGCGGATTGCGGCGGGTTGATGATCGGGGTCGACAGCATCGAACCGAACACACCACCGTTCGAGATCGAGAACGTACCGCCGGTCATTTCGTCGATCGACAGCTTGCCGTCCTTGGCCTTCTGGCCAAATTCGGCGATCTTCTTCTCGATTTCGGCGAGGCTCAGCTGATCCGCATTGCGCAGAATCGGCACCACCAGACCGCGCGGCGAACCGACAGCGATACCGATGTCGAAGTAGCCGTGATAGACGATGTCGTTACCGTCGATCGACGCGTTCACCAGCGGGAACTTCTTCAGCGCGTGAACCGCCGCCTTCACGAAGAACGACATGAAGCCGAGCTTCACGCCATGTTCCTTCTCGAAGCGGTCTTTGTACTTGTTGCGCAGGTCCATCACCGGCGCCATGTTCACTTCGTTGAACGTGGTCAGGATGGCGTTGGTTTGCTGCGACTCGAGCAGACGCTCGGCGATACGCGCACGCAGACGCGACATCGGTACGCGTTGTTCCGGACGATCCTTCAGCCATTGGTCAGCCGAAGCCGGCGCCTTGACGTCCGGCAGCGACGGCTTGGCAGCCTTCGGTGCGGCGGCCGGCGCCGGAGCCGGTGCGGCCTTGGCAGCCGGAGCACCGGCGGTCAACACGTCGCCCTTGGTGATGCGGCCGTCGCGGCCCGTGCCGGCGACGTCGCCCGCGCCCAGACCCTTCTCGGCCATCAGCTTGCCGGCAGCCGGCGAAGCAGCGGTGTTCGCACCCGTTGCGGATGCGGCCTGAGCCGCCGGAGCCGGTGCAGCGGCGGGTGCCGGTGCGGCTTCCGGAGCGGGCTTCACTTCGGCTTCGACAGCAGCGGCGCCTGCCGTGCCTTCGGTGTCGATCTTGGCGATCACCTGATCAGCCGTGACGGTGTCGCCGTCGTTCGCGATGACTTGCGCGAGCACGCCGGCCGAGGGTGCCGGCACTTCGAGCACGACTTTGTCGGTCTCGATTTCGATGAGAATTTCGTCTTGAGCAACAGCTTCGCCCGGCTTCTTTTTCCACTGGAGCATCGTGGCTTCCGAGACCGACTCGGAGAGCTGGGGAACCTTGACTTCAACAATAGCCATTATGAATATCCTGAATACGTATCGGGTGACGGCGCGCGATCTATGGATCCCTCGACCGCCTGCGAACCTTGACTGCCGCACTGATCTTTCAGATGCGGCACGGGAAAGCGCCCTGCGCTTTCCCGGTTCAGCTCTTGTGATTATTTAGCGATCGACGCGCTCTTGAGGCGGCCGAAAGCGCCTTCGACCAGCGCCTTCTGCTGCTCGTAGTGCTTCGCGTAGTAGCCGACTGCCGGCGAAGCCGAAGCCGGACGCCCGCTGTATGCCAACTTCTGACCGTCCTTCATGCCTTCCTTCAGGTGGTGCTCGATGTAGAACCACGGGCCTTGATTCTGCGGCTCGTCCTGCACCCAGACCACTTCGGTCGCGTTGTCGTACTTCTTCATTTCCGCTTCGAACTGCTTATGCGCGAACGGATAGAGCTGTTCGATACGGATGATCGCGACGTCGTTCGACTTCGATTCACGGCGATGCGCGAGCAGGTCGTAGTAGACGCGACCCGAGCAGGCGATCACGCGCTTGACCTTCTTCGCCTCGATGGCTTCGTCGATTTCGCCGAGGATCGGCTGGAACGCACCCTTGGCCAGTTCCGACAGATCCGACACGGCTTCCTTGTGGCGCAGCAGCGACTTGGGCGTCGCGACGATCAGCGGCTTGCGGAACAGGCGGATCATCTGACGGCGCAACAAGTGGAAAATCTGCGCCGGCGTGGTCGGTTGAACGACCTGCATGTTATGGTCTGCGCACAGTTGCAGGAAACGTTCGATACGCGTGGACGAGTGTTCCGGACCCTGGCCTTCGTAGCCGTGCGGCAGCAGCATCGTCAGGCCCGATACGCGGCCCCACTTCACTTCGCCCGACGAGATGAACTGGTCGATCACGACTTGCGCGCCGTTCACGAAGTCGCCGAACTGCGCTTCCCATGCGACGAACGTATTCGGCTCAGCCGTCGAGTAACCGTATTCGAAGCCGAGCACCGCTTCTTCCGACAACACCGAGTCGATCACCGTGAACTTCGCCTGACCTTCGGCGATGTTCTGCAGCGGCACGTACGTGCCGTCGTTCCAGCGTTCGCGGTTCTGATCGTGCAGCACCGCGTGACGGTGCGTGAACGTGCCGCGGCCCGAGTCCTGACCCGTCAGGCGCACTGCGTAGCCCGATGCGACCAGCGACGCGAATGCGAGGTGCTCGCCCATGCCCCAGTCGAGCTTGGCTTCGCCACGGCCCATTGCGCGACGGTCGTTGATGACGCGCTCGACCAGCGGGTGAACCTTGAAGTTTTCCGGGACCGTGGTGATGCGTTCCGCGAGGCGCTTCAGTTCCGCGAGCGGCACGGCCGTGTCGGCTGCGTCGGTCCACTTGCGGTTCAGGAACGGCACCCAATCCACCGCGTACTTGCTCTTGTAGTTCGAGAGCACCGGGTCGACCGTGTGATGGCCTTCGTCCATCGCCTTGCGGTAAGCCTTGACGAATTCGTCGCCTTCTTCCGCGGTGATCACACCTTGCTGCACCAGCTTTTCAGCGTACAGTGCGCGCGTGCCCGGGTGCTTGGCGATCGTCTTGTACATCAGCGGCTGCGTGACGGCCGGCGTGTCCTGCTCGTTGTGGCCCAGCTTGCGGAAGCAGACGATGTCGACGACGACGTCCTTGTGGAACTGCATCCGGAAGTCGATTGCCAACTGCGTAGCCAGCACGACCGCTTCAGGATCGTCACCGTTCACGTGCAGCACCGGCGCTTCGATCATCTTGACGACGTCCGAGCAGTACAACGTGGAGCGCGAGTCGCGCGGGTCCGACGTCGTGAAGCCGATCTGGTTGTTGATGACGATGTGCAGCGTGCCGTGCGTGCCGTAACCGCGCGTTTGCGCGAGGTTCAGCGTTTCCATCACGACGCCCTGGCCCGCGAAGGCCGCGTCGCCGTGGATTTGCACCGGCAGCACTTGCAGGCCGCTGTCGTCGCCGCGACGGTCCATACGGGCCTTCGCCGAACCTTCGACCACCGGGTTGACGATTTCGAGGTGCGACGGGTTGAACGCGAGCGACAGGTGAACCGGGCCGCCTTCGGTCGAGACGTCCGACGAGAAACCCTTGTGGTACTTCACGTCGCCGGCCGGCAGGTCGTCGTGGTGCTTGCCTTCGAATTCGGCGAACAGGTCAGCCGGCATCTTGCCGAGCGTATTGACCAGCACGTTCAGACGGCCACGGTGAGCCATGCCGATGACGATTTCCTGGACGCCATTGGCACCGCCGTGACGCACGACTTCGTCCATCGACGCGATGAAGCTTTCGCCGCCTTCGAGCGAGAAGCGTTTCTGGCCGACGTACTTGGTGTGCAGGAAGCGCTCGAGGCCTTCCGCGGCCGTCAGGCGATTCAGGATGTGCTTTTTCTTTTCGTTCGAGAAGTTCGGCGTCGAACGGATCGATTCGAGCTTCTCTTTCCACCAGCGCTTCTGTTCCGGATCGCTGATGTACATGTACTCGGCGCCGATCGTGCCGCAGTACGTGTCGCGCAACGCCTTGACGATCTCACGCAGCGACGCGCGCTCGAATCCGAAATACAGATTCGTTGCGCTGAACTCCTGGTCCATGTCGGCTTCGGTGAAGTCGTAGAACGCGGGTTCGAGTTCGGGGATCGCGGGACGTTCGCGGCGCTTCAGGGGATCGAGATTGGCCCATTGCGAGCCGAGGAAGCGATATGCGCCGATGAGGGACTGCACATAGACTTGCTTGCGAGCGGTAGCGAGATCTTCGCCACCAACTGCCGTGCGCGGGATGAAGGCATTAGCCTTGGCCCGTTGAGCAAACGATTCGACGATCGGGCCATGGGCCACGTCGTTGGCATTGCTGCCATCCGATGCAGGGACGTTCTGCAACGCGTCGAAATAGCTGCGCCAGTTCTCGGGCACTGACGCCGGATTATCGAGATACGCTTCGTACATTTCTTCTACGTACGGAGCATTGCCGCCGAACAGATAAGAGTTCGACTGGAATTGCTTCATCATTTTTACGCTCACCTTTCTTCGAGTTTCTCGAGAAATAGCGGGTTACAGAACCTTCCGCGACACGGCCTGACCGTTTAGCGGATTGCGCGAATCAAGTCTTGCTTGGAAGGACCTAAAACTTTGCACCCGGGGAGCATATCACAGAACGGATAGTGCAGATAGCAGACGGATTGCCGCTCAAGCCCGTCGCGACGGGCTTTCGGGCCACTTTCACGGTCCGCAACAATCTTCTGCAGGAAACAGGGACAAACGAGCGGCGAAGCACGTTCAACGGCGCATAAAGTCGCTGAAGTCCAGAAACGGCAAAAGCCACCCGGAGGTGGCTTTTGCTTGACTGCTATGGCGCCGCACCAGCCGGAGCCGATGCCCGCGCGCTTAGTCCACCGCGCCCTTGCGGCTCGCGCTGCGACGCTCGTGTTCCTTCAGGTAACGCTTGCGCAGACGGATCGATTGCGGCGTGACTTCGACCAGTTCGTCGTCGTCGATGAATTCGACTGCGTATTCCAGCGACATCTGGATCGGCGGCACGAGGCGCACCGCTTCGTCCGTACCCGACGAACGCACGTTGGTCAGTTGCTTGCCCTTGATCGGGTTCACGACCAGGTCGTTGTCACGGCTGTGAATGCCGATGATCATGCCTTCGTACAGCGGCTCGCCCGGCGACACGAACATGCGGCCGCGATCCTGCAGCTTCCACAGTGCGTATGCGACTGCCGCGCCGTCGTCCTGCGAGATCAGCACGCCGTTGCGACGCTCGCCGACCGCGCCTTCGCGGACCGGTTGATACGAGTCGAACGTGTGGCTCATCAGGCCCGTGCCGCGCGTGAGCGTCAGGAATTCCGACTGGAAGCCGATCAAGCCACGCGCCGAGATACGGTACTCGAGACGCGTACGGCCGCGACCGTCCGACGCCATGTCGAGCATTTCGCCCTTGCGGCGGCCCAGCTCTTCCATCACGCCGCCCTGGTGGCTGTCTTCCATGTCGACGGTCAGGTTTTCGTACGGCTCGTGCTTCACGCCGTCGACTTCCGTCATCACCACGCGCGGACGCGACACGGCCAGCTCATAGCCTTCGCGACGCATGTTTTCCACGAGAATGGTCAGGTGCAGTTCACCGCGGCCCGCCACTTCGAACGTGGTTTCGTCGCCGGTTTCCTTCACGCGCAGCGCGACGTTGTGATTCAGTTCCTTCATCAGGCGGTCACGGATCTGACGGCTCGTGACGAACTTGCCTTCGCGGCCGGCCAGCGGCGACGAATTGACGAGGAAGTTCATGGTCAGCGTCGGCTCGTCGACGGTGATCATGGGCAGCGCTTCCGGCTGTTCCGGTGCGCAGATGGTCACGCCGATGCCGATTTCTTCGATGCCGTTGATCAGCACGATGTCGCCGGCTTCAGCCGAGTCGACCTGCACGCGCTCCAGGCCCTTGAACGACAGCACCTGATTGATCTTGCGGTTCAGAATCGCGCCATCGGGACCCGAACGCACGGCCACCGACATGCCCGGCTTGATCGTGCCGCGCGTGATGCGGCCCACGCCGATACGGCCAACATACGACGAGTAGTCCAGCGACGTGATCTGCAATTGCAGCGGAGCCGACGGATCCGCCGGGCGAACCGGCACGTGTTCCAGCACGGCTTCGAACAGCGGACGCATGTCGCCTTCGCGCACATCCTGCGTCAGGCCGGCGTAGCCATTCAGACCCGATGCGTACACGATCGGGAAGTCGAGCTGTTCGTCGGTTGCGCCCAGCTTGTCGAACAGGTCGAACGTCTGGTTGATCACCCAGTCGATCCGCGCGCCCGGCCGGTCCACCTTGTTGATCACGACGATCGGCTTCAGACCGAGCGCCAGTGCCTTCTTGGTAACGAAGCGCGTTTGCGGCATCGGGCCTTCGACCGCGTCGACCAGCAGCAGCACCGAGTCGACCATCGACAGCACGCGCTCCACTTCGCCGCCGAAGTCGGCGTGGCCCGGCGTGTCGACGATGTTGATGTGCGTACCTTCGTACTCGACCGCGCAGTTCTTCGAAAGAATCGTGATGCCACGTTCTTTTTCGATGTCGTTCGAGTCCATCACGCGCTCGGCGATCTGCTGATTGTCACGGAACGTGGCGGTCTGGCGGAGGAGCTGGTCGACGAGCGTGGTCTTGCCGTGGTCGACGTGAGCAATGATGGCGATGTTGCGTAGGGCGCGAGTCATAGGAACCTGGAGACAGTTGAGTGCGCCACCAGCAGCATTGTGTACGAAGCCAACAAAGCCCAAAGCGCACTTTTGGGAACCCAATATTGTAGCACGCGCAAATGAAGCTTTCTGGTATTCCCTGATAGACCCGCTGTCGTCCACGCAGCGGACCGTCAGAAACGAAACGTAAGCACGTGGGCGAAACCCTACGCAAAATCACGCGGATTATGACTTGAGCGGGGAAAGTTCCTTGCCTAAGCTGTAATAACACTTGCCGCGTCAATCAACCGGCCTCTATAATCCTGCCTAGTCAACCATTGCATTCGCACGAGAATCATGACGGAGCCGTCCTCTACCCCTACGCCGGACCTCAGCGAATATCAGCTAGGCGAAAGCGTCGGCTATCTGATCTCGCGAGTGAAATCGACCCTGTCGAACCTGGTCACCCAGCGCAGCATGGCCGAACTGGGCATTACCAGCCAGCAAGGCAGCATCCTGTTCATGGTGGCCAGCGGCAAGTGCCTGCTGGCGGCCGAACTGGCCCGTGAATACGGCATCGACGCGAGCGCCGTCACGCGTCTGATCGACCGGTTGGAAAAACGCGGCCTGCTGACACGGGTGCGCAGCAACGAGGATCGCCGGGTCGTGCGCCTCGCGCTGACGCCGGAAGGCCATGCCATCGCCGCCAAAATGCCGGCTATTTTCACCGGCGTGCTGGACAGTCTGCTGGGCGGCTTCACCCCGGAAGAAGTGGGTTTTCTGAAGAGCATGCTGCGTCGCGTGCTCATCAATTCCGGCGAACAAACGGGACTAACCCGTGATGCAGCAAGCAATTTTGACAGCAAATCGTAAGAAATTGCTTGCAGTGTCCATCATTACATTCCACTCAAAGAGTCGAGCGATGAAATCCCTTTCCCTGTCCGCGCCCGCACTTTCGAGTCGGGCCGCTGTCGCCGCCGCGGTGACGGCGCTCGCCCTCACGGGGTGCGCGAACTACTTCGGTATGAAAAGCGACAAGCAGATGTCGTCGCCCGCTCAGTACGAGTCCGCCCAGAGCCTCGCCGGCCAGGGCGGCCAGTGGCCCTCGCTCGACTGGGCCAATCAGTTCGGCGACCCGCAACTGCCCAAGCTGATCGCCGAAGCGCTGGAAGGCAGCCCGTCGATCGCGCAGGCGCAGGCGCGTCTCGCCAAGGCCTCGTCGTATATCGAGAGTTCGCGCTCGGCGCTGTACCCGAAGGTCAACGGCAGCTATTCGTGGACCCGCGAAATATTCTCGGAAAACTCGATCTACCCGCCGCCCTTCGGCGGCACCTGGTACAACGAGAACAACGTGCTTGCGAGCGCGTCCTGGGATCTGGACCTATGGGGCAAGAATCGTCAGCGTCTGGGCCAGGCCGTATCGCAGGAAAAGGCCGCTGAGGCCGACATGCAACAGGCACGCGTGACGCTCGCGGCCTCCGTGGCCAGCACGTATAACCAGCTCGCGCAGCTGTACGCGTTCCGCGACATCGCCGCGCGCGAAATCGCCAATCGCCAGGATATCGGCCGCATTACCAACGGCCGCGTGACCGCCGGCCTCGACACCAATGTCGAGCGGCAAACCGCGAACGGCAACATCGCGACCAGCCAGTCCAATTTGACCGACCTCGACGGCCAGATCACCGTCGTGCGCTACCAGCTGGGCGCGCTGCTCGGCAAGGGTCCGGATCGCGGCCTGCAAATCGCCCAGCCCGCGCTGAACAAGGGCGACATCGTGGCGCTGCCGAACAACCTGCCGGCGGACCTCGTCGCGCGCCGCGCGGATATCGTCGCCGCGCGCTGGCAAGTCGAAGCCGCGATGCACGACGTGAAGGAGGCGAAGGCCGAATTCTTCCCGGACGTGAATCTCGCGGCCGGCTTCGGTTTCGACGCGTTCGGCTGGGGCCGCTTCCTCACCGCGGGCAGCCGCCAGATCCAGTTCGGCCCGGCCATCCACCTGCCGATCTTCGACGCCGGCGCGCTGCGCTCGCAACTGAAGGGTCGCTACGCCGACTTCGATCTGGACGTGGCGAACTACAACCAGACGCTGATCAGCGCTCTCTCGGACGTCGCGACGCAGGTGTCGTCGATCCGTTCGATCGACCAGCAACAAGGCGACGCACAACGCGCGCTCGACGCATCGACCAAAGCGTATCAGCTGGCTGTGATCCGCTACAAGGCCGGCTTGTCGCCGCAGTTGCAGGTGCTGACCGCCGACCAGAACCGCCTCGCCGCCGAACAGACGGTGACCAGCCTGAAGATGCGCCGCCGCGACATGCAGATCGGCCTCATCAAGGCGCTCGGCGGCGGTTTCGACGCGACGCAAACCGGCCTCGTGGTGCCGACCGATGCTCCGGCATCGGCCACCGCCGCGACCGCCGCTGCGAACTGAGCGCTCAAGCCACAGGCAGATCGAACACACGCACGAACATCCGAATAAACGACGACGTCTGAAAGAACCCGGAGCACATCAATGAGCACCACCCAACAGCCCGCGGCTACTACACAGCCGACTCAGTCGGCCCCACAGCCGACGCAACCGGCACAACCACCGGCACAACCACCGACGAACAACAGCAGACGCAAGCGCATGATGACGCTGCTCGTCATCGTGATCCTGATCGCCGCGATCGCTTACGGCCTTTACTACTTCCTCGTCGCGCGCTTCCATGAAGACACCGACGACGCGTATGTGAACGGCAACGTCGTGCAGATCACGCCGCAAGTCACCGGCACGGTCGTCGCCGTGAACGCGGACGACACGCAAACGGTGAAGGCCGGCGACCCGCTCGTCGTGCTCGATCCGGCCGACGCCCGTGTCGCGCTCGAACAGGCCGAGGCGAATCTCGCGCAGACGGTGCGCCAGGTGCGCGGCCTGTTCGCCGACGACAACCAATACCAGGCGCAAGTGGCCCAGCGCCAGTCCGATCTGTCGCGCGCCCAGGACGACCTGAAGCGCCGTATGACGGTCGCGCAAACCGGCGCCGTGTCGCAGGAAGAAATCTCGCACGCCCGCGACGCCGTGAAGAGCGCGCAAGCCGCCGTCGACGCCGCCCAGCAGCAACTGGCGTCGAACCGCGCGTTGACCGCCAACACCACGATCGCGAACCACCCGAACGTGCAGGCCGCAGCCGCGAAGGTCCGCGACGCGTACCTGAACAACGCGCGTAACAACCTGCCCGCGCCGGTCACCGGCTACGTCGCGAAGCGCTCGGTGCAGGTCGGCCAGCGCGTCTCGCCGGGCACCCCGCTGATGGCGATCGTGCCGCTCGGCGGCGTGTGGGTCGACGCGAACTTCAAGGAAGTGCAGCTCAAGCACATGCGCATCGGCCAGCCGGTCGAACTGACGGCCGACGTGTACGGCTCGTCGGTGGTGTACCACGGCAAGGTGGTGGGCTTCTCGGCGGGCACGGGTTCGGCGTTCTCGCTGCTGCCCGCGCAGAATGCGACCGGCAACTGGATCAAGGTGGTGCAGCGTCTGCCGGTGCGGATCGCGCTCGATCCGAAGGAACTCGAACAGCATCCGCTGCGTATCGGCCTGTCCATGCAAGCCGACGTCAGCATCAAGGACGACAACGGCGGCCAGCTCGGCCAGGCGCCGAACACGGTCTATCAGACCAATGTGTTCGAGAAGTACGGCGACCAGGCTGACGCGGAAATCGCTCGCATCATTTCGGATAACGCAGGTCCGAACGGCGGCTCGCAAAAGCCGGCCCAGGCCGGCGGTGCGAAGCCGGTCGCAGCGAAGCTGATGTAAGCCTCGCGACGATTCAGACAAGGCTTCTTTAATGGCTCAGGCTCAGGCGCAAGTCCCTCATCCGCCGCTCGAGGGCGCGCAACTGGTGATCGGCACCATCGCGGTGTCGCTCGCCGTTTTCATGAACGTGCTCGACACGTCGATCGCCAACGTGTCGATTCCATCGATTTCGGGCGACCTCGGCGTGTCGTCCGACCAGGGCACGTGGGTGATCACCTCGTTCGCGGTCGCCAACGCGATCTCCGTGCCGCTCACCGGCTGGCTGACCGAGCGCATCGGCCAGGTACGCCTTTTCATGGCGTCGATCATTCTGTTCGTGATCTCGTCGTGGATGTGCGGCCTCGCGCCGACGCTGCCGTTCCTGCTCGCTTCGCGCGTGTTGCAAGGCGCGGTGGCCGGCCCGATGATTCCGCTGTCGCAAACGCTGCTGCTCGCGAGCTATCCCCGCGCCAAGGCGCCCATGGCGCTATCCATGTGGGCGATGACCACGCTGATCGCGCCGGTGGCCGGCCCGATTCTCGGCGGCTGGATCTCGGACAACATCTCGTGGCCGTGGATTTTCTACGTCAACATTCCGGTCGGCGCGATTGCCGCCGTGGCGACATGGATGATCTTCCGCAATCGCGATTCCGTCATCAGAAAAGCACCGATCGACGGCGTCGGTCTCGGTTTGCTGATCGTCTGGGTCGGCTCGCTGCAAGTCATGCTCGACAAGGGCAAGGATCTCGACTGGTTTTCGTCGACGACCGTCGTCGTGCTGGCGCTCGTCGCGGTGATCGCGCTCGCGTTCTTTATCGTGTGGGAATTGACGGCCGAGCATCCGGTGGTCGATTTGTCGCTGTTCAGCCGGCGTAATTTCACGGGCGGTACGGTCGCGCTGTCGATCGGTTACGGACTCTACTTCGGCAATCTGGTGTTGCTGCCGCTGTGGCTGCAAACCGATATCGGCTACACCGCGACCGAAGCCGGCCTCGTGATGGCGCCGGTCGGCCTGTTCGCCGTGCTGTTGTCGCCGATCACGGGCAAGGTTTTGCCGCGCACCGATCCGCGCTATATCGCGACCCTGTCGTTTCTCGTCTTCGCACTGTGCTTCTGGATGCGCTCGCGTTATACGACCGGCGTCGATACCTACTCGCTGCTGGTGCCCACCTTGATTCAAGGGATCGGCATGGCGGGGTTCTTCATCCCGCTGGTGTCGATCACCTTGTCGGGGCTGCCGGGCAACCGGATTCCGGCGGCGTCGGGCCTGTCGAATTTCGTGCGGATCATGTGCGGCGGCATCGGCACGTCGATCTTCCAGACCGCGTGGGATCACCGCACGATCATGCATCACGCGCAACTGGCCGAACAGGCTAATGCGTACAACCCGGTATTCGACCAGTCGATCCGGCAGATGGGCGCGGCGGGCTTCACTCAACCGCAGGCGTATGGTCTGTTCAACACGATGGCGACGCAGCAGGCCGCGCAACTCGGTGTGAATGATCTGTTCTTCGTGTCCGCCGGCATCTTTATCGCGCTGATCGCGCTGATCTGGATCACCAAGCCGGAACGCGCGGGCGGTGATGCCGGTGCGGCGGCGGCTGCGGCGCACTGAGTCTTCGGCGCTGCTCCGATCCGGCAGACGATATGAAACAGGCGGGACCGCTTGGTAGCGGTCCCGCCTTTTTCTTTGCAGCGCCTTTGTCGCGCTCCGCCGTCTGTGCGACTTTCAGCTCGCCGTCGTGACGACCAGCCGTTCCGGCGCCAGCACGCCCTCACCTTGCTTCGCGACGCCAAGCAGACGCCCTTCCGGTGCGTACACCCTGACGCGCGGCGCATTCACGGCGTCATCTGTGATCGTCAACTCGGACAGCTTCAATCGCTGACCATGAAGAAAGCGGCGCGTCGCGTCTTCGTTCAACTGCACGAGCGGGAACGTCGACAGCAATGCGTCCACCGGCTGCAGCCACGCATCGCGTTCGCCTTCAGTCGCGTCGGACAACGCGTCGAGCGTCACCGAATTGTCGAGCGTCAGCGCGCCGACGCCGGTGCGCCGCAGCGCCACCAGATGCGCGCCGCAACCCAACGCTTCGCCGATATCCTCGGCCAGCGTGCGCACATACGTGCCCTTGCTGCACATCACGCGAAACGTCACGTCCGGCAACGCGCAGGCGAGCATCTCGAGCTTGAGGATCGTCACTTCACGCCCTTCCCGCTCCACCGTCTGACCGGCGCGCGCGTATTCGTACAGCGGCTTGCCGTCGCGCTTGAGCGCCGAATACATCGGCGGAACCTGCGTGATCTCGCCGAGGAATGCCGGCAGAACCGCCTGGACCGCCGCCTCGTCGCACGTCACTTCGCGCGTGTCGATCGCTTCGCCTTCGGCGTCGCCAGTGGTCGTGCGAATGCCGAGGCGCATGGTGGCCTCGTACGTCTTGTCGGCTTCGAGCAGGTCTTGCGAAAACTTGGTGGCTTCGCCGAAACAGAGCGGCAACAAGCCGGTTGCCAGTGGATCGAGCGTGCCGGTGTGGCCCGCCTTTTTCGCCAGATAGAGACGCTTCGCGCGAATCAGCGCGTCGTTGCTCGACAGGCCGAGCGGCTTGTCGAGCAACAGCACGCCGTCGAGCGCGCGACGCGGCACGCGGGGGCGTTGAGGTGCGGTCATGTCAGAAAGACGAAAGTCTTCGATGGATACGGAAAACAGCACTGAGCGCAGGGCGACTCAGGCATGGCAGCGAGCGCCGCGGCGAACAGCGCGCTCAGTCTTCTTTCGCGCGATTGGCGTTCGCTTCGTCGATCAGACGCGACATCTCGACGGCGCGCTCGATCGTCTTGTCGTAATGGAAATGCAGCGTCGGCACGGTGTGAATGTGCAGGCGCTTGAAAAGCTGATTGTGCAGATGGCCGGCCGCGTGCGTGAGCGCTTCGAGCGTCTGCTGCGGATCGCCGGTGAGCGTCGTGAAATAGACCTTGGCGTGTGCATAGTCCGGCGTCAGCTCGACGCTTTGAACCGTGACGATGCCGATGCGCGGATCCTTGACCTCGCGCAGCAGCTCGGACAAATCACGCTGGATCTGATCGGCGATCTGCACATTGCGATTGGGAGAAGAACGTTTTTTAGGCATGGTGTTATGTGATCCGTTCTAACGGATGCAGAAAAGTGGTTCGCGCCGCCGCGCTGCGGGCTTTTTTGTCGAGGCGGCATTCAGGCGGCCCAGAACAGGAGAAACTCGACCGCGGACGCGGTGCGCGACGGACACGGACAAACGCGTGGCCCCAAAAACAACGGGCGGAGCGGGCGTTAAAGCCCGCTCCGCCCCTTGAGCCGTGTCGCGTGAATTACAGCGAACGCGCGACTTCGGTGACCTCGAAGACTTCGAACTGATCGCCTTCGACGATGTCGTTGAAGTTCTTGATCGACATACCGCACTCGAAGCCCTGACGGACTTCCTTGACGTCGTCCTTGAAGCGCTTGAGCGAATCGAGCTCGCCCGTGAAGATGACGACGTTGTTGCGCAGCACGCGCACCGACGACGAGCGCTTGACGAAACCGTCCGTGACCATACAGCCGGCCACCGCGCCGATCTTCGGTACCTTGAAGACCTGACGCACTTCGACCGTACCCGTCACGACTTCGCGCTTCTCCGGTGCCAGCATGCCCGACATCGCAGCCTTCACGTCATCCACTGCGTCATAGATGATGTTGTAGTAGCGAATATCGACGCCGTTGGTTTCCGCCAGCTTGCGCGCCTGGGCATCCGCACGGGTGTTGAAGCCGATGATGACCGCCTTCGAAGCCGTAGCCAGGTTGACGTCCGACTCGCTGATGCCACCCACGGCGCCGTGCACGATCTGCACGCGGACTTCGTCGGTAGACAGCTTGAGCAGCGACTGCACCAACGCTTCCTGCGAACCTTGCACGTCGGCCTTGACGATGAGCGGCATGTACGCCACTTCGCCTTCGCCCATCTGTTCCAGCATGTTCTCGAGCTTCGCGGCCTGTTGCTTGGCCAGCTTGACGTCGCGGAACTTGCCTTGACGGAACAATGCGACTTCACGCGCCTTGCGGTCGTCCGGCATGACGATGACTTCTTCGCCCGCTTGCGGCACTTCCGAGAGACCTTGAATCTCAACCGGGATCGACGGGCCTGCCGACTTGGTCGGCTTGCCGGTTTCGTCGAGCATGGCTCGCACGCGACCGTAGGCGCTACCTGCCAGCACCACGTCGCCGCGGTTCAGCGTACCCGACTGGACCAGGATCGTTGCGACCGGACCCTTACCCTTATCGAGCTTCGCTTCAATGACGAGACCCTTGGCCGGCGCTTCGACCGGTGCTTTCAGTTCCAGCACTTCGGCTTGCAGCAACACGTTTTCCAGCAAGTCGTCGATGCCAGCGCCGGTTTTGGCCGACACC
Organism: Paraburkholderia sp. RL17-373-BIF-A; assembly: GCF_046030175.1. Taxonomy (NCBI): domain Bacteria; kingdom Pseudomonadati; phylum Pseudomonadota; class Betaproteobacteria; order Burkholderiales; family Burkholderiaceae; genus Paraburkholderia; species Paraburkholderia sp. RL17-373-BIF-A. The sequence continues at coordinate 342,032 of NZ_JARESO010000001.1, read as the reverse complement.
GACACGAACGGCGAATCGCCACCGTATTCTTCCGGCACGACACCTTCCGCGACGAGTTCCTGCTTCACGCGCTCCGGATTCGCATCCGGCTTGTCGATCTTGTTGATCGCAACGACGAGCGGCACGCCGCCGGCCTTCGCGTGGGCGATCGCTTCCTTCGTTTGCGGCATCACGCCGTCGTCGGCTGCGACCACCAGAATCACGATGTCGGTCGCCTTCGCACCGCGGGCACGCATGGCCGTAAAGGCTTCGTGACCCGGCGTGTCGAGGAACGTGATGACGCCACGCGGCGTTTCGACGTGGTAAGCGCCGATGTGCTGCGTAATCCCGCCCGCTTCGCCCGCTGCGACCTTGGCGCGGCGGATGTAGTCGAGCAGCGACGTCTTGCCGTGGTCGACGTGACCCATGACCGTGACGACCGGCGGACGCGGCAGTGCTTCCGCATCGGACACTTCGCCTTCGACCAGCATCGCTTCCGGATCGTCCAGCTTGGCCGCCACCGCGTGGTGGCCCAGTTCCTCGACGATGATCATCGCCGTTTCCTGGTCCAGCATCTGGTTGATCGTGACCATCTGGCCGAGCTTCATCATCGACTTGATGACTTCCGACGCCTTCACCGCCATCTTGTGCGCCAGATCGGCGACCGTGATGGTTTCCGGCACGTGCACTTCACGCACGATTGGTTCGGTCGGCGCCTGGAACGTGGTGTTCTGATCCTGATGCTTGCCGCGACCCTTCGGGCCACCGCGCCAGCCGCGATCGACACCGCCGCTCGTGTCGCCGCGCGTCTTGATGCCGCGGCGCTTCGCTGCGTCGTCTTGCCAGCCGCCCTTGCCGCCGCCCGGCTTCTTCTTGTCGCCGGCGGAAGGCGTGGTCGTGGCAGCCGGAGCCGCAGCAGCCGGCTTCTTGGCTGCCGGACGCGCCGGTGCTTCACCCGCCGGACGCGCCGGCTTGTGCAGCGTGCCCTTGGCTTCCACGGCCTTGGCCGGCTCAGCCGGCTTCGGTGCCGGTTCCGGCGCCTTGACCTGTGCCTTGCGCGGCGTGTTCATCATTTCGCGAATCGCGCGCGCTTCGGCTTCAGCCGCCGCACGACGCTTGGCGATTTCTTCCTGCTCAGCACGCGCTTTCTCGGCAGCCTGACGCGCTGCGTCTTCTGCCTTCTTCGCGGCTTCGCGTTGCGCGGCGCGTTCTGCGGCGGCGCGCTCGTCGTCCTGCTCGCTTTGCTTGGCGACCGCCGGCTCCGCTGCCTTGGCAGCCACCGGTTCAGCCTTCGCGACCGCCGGCTGCGCGGCTTGCGCCGGCTTGGCGGTCTGCGCCTGCTCGCGAGCTGCCGCCTCGGCCGCAGCCGCTGCACGCTTCTTCGCCGCTTCTTCTTCCGCGCGGCGACGCTCGGCTTCAGCAGCCTGCTCGCGCGCCTGACGTTCAGCTTCTTCGCGCTCGAGTTGTTCCTGACGCGCCTTCAACTCCTGAGCCTGCTTTTCGAGCAGCTCGGCTTCGTGACGAGCTTCCTCTTCACGACGCTGGAGTTCGAGATCGTCGACGTCGGCCTCGGCCACATGATTCGATGCATCCCCGTTTTCAGCGGAGGTTTCGTCGCGGCGGACGAAAGTGCGCTTCTTACGCACCTCGACCTGAATGGTGCGAGCTTTGCCCGTCGCATCGGATTGCTTGATTTCCGACGTATGCCGTTTCGTCAGCGTGATCTTGCGCTTGTCAGCATCAGTCGAGCCGTGAGACTTGCGCAAGTGGTCGAGCAGACGCGCCTTGTCCGTTTCGGACAAGCGATCGTCTTCGCTCGCTTTTGTGACGCCCGCCGCCTGCAGCTGCTCAAGCAGCACGCCTGCAGGCATTTTCAGTTCCGCGGCAAATTGGGCTACGTTGTTACTCGCCATTCATTCCTCTTAATGCAAGGACCGATTCCTTGCGGTTAGCATCGGGTCATGCGGCCTGACGGCCGCTTCAATTTAGTGCGCCATGGTCATTTCTCACTGGAACCAGTGTTCACGTGCTTTCATGATCAACGCCTTAGCGGCATCCTCTTCCATTCCGGTCATCTCGACCAGTTCATCCACAGCCAGCTCGGCGAGTTCGTCGCGCGTCTGGATCTGATGTTCGGCCAGCTTGGCGAGCAGGTCGGCGTCCATGCCGTCCAGGCTCTTCAGGTCGAGCGCTACGTTTTCGACCTTCTCTTCATTCGCGATCGCCAGCGTCAACAGCGCGTCGCGCGAGCGATTACGCAGTTCGTGAACGGTGTCTTCGTCGAATGCCTCGATCTCGAGCATTTCGTTGAGCGGCACATAAGCGATCTCTTCGAGGCTGGTAAAGCCTTCGTCGATCAGGATGTCGGCGACTTCTTCGTCGACATCGAGACGCGCCATGAACAGGTCACGCAGTACACCACGTTCCTGATTCTGCTTTTGCGCAGATTCGTCCGGCGTCATGATGTTGATCTGCCAGCCGGTGAGTTCGCTGGCGAGACGCACGTTCTGGCCGCTGCGGCCGATCGCGACCGCCAGTTCGTTTTCGTCGACGACGACGTCCATCGAATGTTTTTCTTCATCGACGACGATCGACTGGACGGCTGCCGGCGCGAGCGCGCCGATCACAAACTGTGCGGGATCTTCCGACCATAGCACGATGTCGACGTTTTCGCCACCGAGCTCGTTACGCACCGCCTGCACGCGCGAACCGCGAATGCCGACGCACGTGCCGATCGGATCGATGCGCTTGTCGTACGCGACCACGCCGATCTTGGCGCGCACGCCTGGATCGCGCGCGGCCGCCTTGATTTCCAGCAGGCCTTGCTCGATTTCCGGCACTTCCATCTCGAACAGTTTCATCAGGAATTCGGGCGCCGTACGCGACAGTTCGATCTGCGGACCGCGCGCGGTGCGATCGACCTTCGCGATGTAGGCGCGCACGCGGTCGCCCACGCGCAGGTTTTCCTTCGGAATCAGCTGGTCGCGGCGCAGCAGCGCTTCGACACGGCCGGTTTCGACGATGAAGTTGCCCTTGTCGAGACGCTTCACCGAGCCGGTCATGATGTGCTCGCCGCGCTCGAGGAAGTCGTTCAGGATCTGTTCACGTTCAGCGTCGCGCACCTTCTGCAGGATCACCTGCTTGGCGGCCTGGGCGCCGATACGGCCGAATTCGATCGACGGCACCGGTTCCTCGATGAACTCGTCGAGTTGGATCTCGGGCTTCTGCTCGCGTGCTTCGAACAGCAGGATTTCCTGATCCGGTTCCTGCAAACCGGCTTCGTCCGGCACCACTTTCCAGCGGCGAAACGTTTCGTGCTCGCCGCTTTCACGGTCGATATGGACGCGGATATCCGCATCTTCTTCGAAGAGTTTCTTGGAGGCCGAAGCGAGAGCCGCTTCGAGCGCGGCAAATACCACGTCTTTGTCGACATTCTTCTCGCGTGCCAGCGCATCCACCAGCATCAACACTTCGCGACTCATTGTTTGCGGCTCCTAAAGTCAACTTTCGGAACGAGGCGTGCTTTGTCCATGTCCGCGAGCGTGAAATCGAGCATCGCGGCGCCTTCCTTCCCTTCAAATTCCAGACCGATCGTCTCGCCTTGCGGAGCATGCAGGATGCCCCGGTACGATTTCCGTCCGTCCAATGGCTTTTTCAATGTGATTACCACTTCGCTGCCTGCGAAGCGTTCGAAATCCGCCAGTTTTTTCAGCGGGCGGTCGAGCCCCGGCGACGATACTTCAAGCCGCTCGTAATCGATGTTTTCGACCGTCAAAACGTGCTGGAGCTGACGCGTGACTTTCTCGCAGTCTTCGATCGCGATGCCGGCCGGCTGGTCGATATAGATACACAACATGCCGCGCCCGGTGCGCTCGAGATCGACGAGCTCGTAGCCGAGTCCCACGACCGTGGTTTCAATCAGTTCCGTCAGTTGCACAGTGCCCTCTTAGATGTTCGCGCAGCGAGCCTGCCGCTTGTTATGCAAACAACCAATGCGGGCCGCGCGCCAAGCCGGCGCACGTTCGTGCTACCCGAGATGCCGAACCACTGAGAACTGATCGGCAAAAAAAAATGGGCTAAACGCCCATCATCTTATTGCCGGTGGTCGCACCTGAGCCGCACATAAAAAGCCGCACGCCCAGCGACTTCGCGATTGTAGCCATTTTTCGGGACAAACGCAAACCGCAGAACGCCGCCCAACGCGCTTTTCCGGTTGATTTCACGGGAATCTTTCAACGATATGACGGCGCTTCGGGCCTTTTGCAAGGCGGCTCATGCCGCCCCGAACCCGAGTTGGACAGGCGGGGCAAATGAAATCCGCCCCCACTTCCATTTACGTCGCGGTTTTATGCGTCACATGAAACCGCGTGACGCCAAACCGATGGCGTCGATCGATTCTGGCGGCTGCCGGCGAAAGATCGCTGAAGAACGATCCACGGCTGACCGCCATGCATGTCTGGCGTGCTGCTTAACGGCCGCGCGAACGGCCGCGGGGTGCGCCGCCGCCACGATTGGCGCCGCCGGCGTTGGCGTTGCCGCCGCCCGCACGGTTGCCAGCGCCGCCGCGATTGCCACCCGGCCCGCGGTTGCCGCCGCCGCTGCCCGGATTGGGACTGCCGCTGCCACCGGCGCGTTTGCCGCCGCCGGCCGCACGGTTGCCATTGCCCGACGGTGCGCGATTGCCATCGACTTCACGGCCGCCACGCGGGCCGCCCGCCGCGCCCCCCATCGGGCCACTGAAACCACCGGCGCCACGGCCGGCGCCGCGATTGCCGTAACCACCGCCGAAACCGGCGCCCGCGCCGCCACCGAAGCCACCGCCTGCCGCACCGCGCCGGCCCTGGCCGCGCGGCGGCTGCTGGTCGAACCGGCCATGCGACATCAGCACGGGTTCACGGCTGATGAAGCCCATCGACGTCTGCATCGGATCAGGCTGCTTGCGCTCCGGCGCTTCCCTGCGGCCACCCTTTTCTTCCGTCGGCGCCTTCAGGCCGACCGATGCCATCAGCGCGCGCACCTGGTTGTCTTCGAGTTCTTCCCAACGACCGCGCTTGAGCCCCTTCGGCAGCGAAATCGGGCCGTGACGGGTACGAATCAGACGGCTGACCATCAGGCCAGCCGCTTCGAACATACGGCGCACTTCGCGGTTACGCCCTTCGGCGAGCGCGACGTGATACCAGTGATTAGTGCCTTCGCCGCCGCCATCGCGGATACGCAGGAAGTTCGCCGGGCCGTCTTCCAGCTCGACGCCGTGCAGCAGCTTCTGACGCATGCCTTCCGCCAGTTCGCCGACCACGCGCACCGCATATTCACGCTCGACGCTATAACGCGGGTGCATGAAACGGTTCGCCAGGTCGCCCGACGTGGTCAGCATCAGCAGACCTTCCGTATTGAAGTCGAGACGGCCGACCGCGAGCCACTTGGCGGTTTTCATCGGCGGCAGATTGTCGAACACCGAAGGGCGGCCTTCCGGATCGGCGTGGCTGACGATTTCGCCGGTCGGTTTGTGATACAGCAGCACGCGTGGCGGCTTGTTGGCCAGCTTGCGCTTGACCGGTTTGCCGTTGATGCGGACCTGGTCGGTCGGCATGATGCGTTGGCCGATGTGAGCCGGCTCGCCGTTCACCGACACGCGGCCGGCGACGATCAGCTCTTCCATGTCGCGGCGCGAACCCATGCCGGCTTCGGCCAGCACTTTATGCAACTTCGGCGCGTCGTCGTCGGCTGCGAGCACGCGCTTGGGCGCGGCCGGCTTGCCACGGCGCAGCATCGGTGCGCGCACGCCGCCGGTGGCGCTGTTGTCCGCGTCGAATGCGGGCGATGTGACGTACGAGAACAGGTCGTCCTGACCGGCGGCTGCCGCTGCCACCGGCGCTTCGCCACCGCGGCGGCTGTTCTGACGCTGCCCGCCTTCGCGCGGCTGGCGCTCGCGCTGACCTTCACGAGGTGCGCCGTCACGCGGTGCGCCCTCGCGCTGCCCGCCTTCACGCTTCGCGCCGCCCGCATTGCGGCGCGGCCCTTGACCCTTGGCGCCCGCGTCCTTGCGCGGCATCCGCACTTGCGCGACGACCTCGCCGTCCGGCGGCGCCTCGGTGATGACCGGCGCTCCTTGCGCGGGCGCGCCTTCGGCGCCCTTCGTCTTCGCGCCGGCGCGGCGCCGGGCGATCAGGCTGCGCGGGCCGCGACGCAGGCCGCGGCGCGGACGGTCGTCACCGTCTGCTTCCGTGGTCTGCGCCGGGCGCTCGCCCTCGCCTGCCGACGCTTGCGTGGTGCGCGTTTCGTCAGCGCGCGCCGACGGCACGGCGCGCTCGGATTCGGACGAATCGGTGTCGTGGGTATGTGTCAAAACAACCTCAAAATGTCAGGTCGCGCACGCCCGTTGCGGGCGTGGCAAAAAAAGTTCGGTTACGTCAGGCGCTGCGCGACTCGGGTTCGTCGTCGGTCAGAATGCCTGCGTCCTGCGCCGCATCGCGACGATCCAGAGGATCGCCGTGCGCCGCCTTGGTCGGGTTCGGCTCGGCGGCGTGCTCCGTATTGCGGAGTACGCCCGAGTCGTGCGCGGGTATTGCCGGATCGGCCTGGGAGACCGGATCGTGATTCTGTGCGGACTCGGCGGCGCCTGCCTGCGGTGCAACGTGTGCTGCATTTGCCGTTTCAGCCGGGTCCTGCGCGGCCGGCGCAATAGCGGCGTCCGAGTGCGACCCGGAGAATGCCAATGCGGTTTGTGCCGCGACTTCCGCTGCGCTGTCGGCCGCCTGCGCCGATTCCACCGGCTCGGTGTGCTGCGTCTGATGCTCTTCTTCAGCGAGTTCGCCAGCGATTTCCGTTCCTGACGCCTCGTCTACTGCTTCAAGCTGGCTGTCAACGGCATGGCTGGCTGCGTCAGCGGAGTCGGATTGCGGCGCTTCGCCCGTGGCTTGCGGAACATTCTCCGACTCGCCATCGGCAGTTGCGCTCGCAAATTCATCCGCAACAGCTTCGCTTGCAACAGCGCCTGCTTCAACTACCACGCCTGAATCCACCAGCTCTTGTTTCGAAACCAAAGCCTGTGCGGCATCGGCGTCGGCGAACTCGATCGCGTGCTGACCGAGCAGATCCGCGTTCAACTGCGCCGACGGATCGGCGAGCGGTGGCAATTCGTCCAACGCTGTCAGCCCGAGGTCGTCGAGGAACTGCCGCGTGGTCGCGTACAGCGCGGGACGGCCCGGCACATCACGATGGCCGATCACTTCGATCCAGCCTCGATCTTCGAGCTGCTTGACGACCTGCGTATTCACCGTGACGCCGCGAATCTCTTCAATATCGCCACGCGTCACCGGTTGCCGGTATGCAATGATCGCGAGCGTTTCGAGCACCGCGCGCGAATATTTCGGCGGTTTCTCAGGATGCAAACGATCCAGATACGAACGCATCGCGGGCTTGCTTTGAAACCGCCACCCCGACGCCAGCCCGACCAACTCCACACCGCGCCCAGACCAGTCCTGCTTGAGGTCTTCGAGCAAAGTCCGAACGGTGTCTGCCGACACGCCGTCGGCAAAGAGCTTGCGCAACTCGCCGAGCTTTAACGGCTCCTGCGCGCAGATCAAGGCAGTCTCGAGGACGATCTTCGCCTCTTGGGTATTCATGCAGCTAGGTCAGACCCTGTGGTCAAAGAACCGGATCAAACAGACGATGTGGAACTGAAGACGCGCTCGCCCGATTCTGATCGGTCATATTGATGGGAGCACGCACCGGGGGGCGGCGAAACAGACAATCGAGCCAAACCCAGCCGGACGGAGCAGCGATATTCCTGAAAGGAACCGCGTGACTGAGCGCCATATTACGCAAAAACAATCAGTGCGTAAAGACGAAATCCCCCGCGCATTGCCCAGCCATGCTTTGGCGGACGTGCTTTTGCGAAAAAGCGGGCTTATTTTGATAAAAACCCGCTTTCTTCGGTTGTTCTTCGCCTGGTTGGTTCAATAGCTTTGCGCAGCCACCTTTTCCGCCACTCACTTATTGCGCCGTTGCGTGTTCCGCAAGGAACCGTTTCAGGCGCTCGACGCCCGCGTCCAACCGCGCCGTGTCGCAGGCGTAGCACCAGCGCACGAAGCCCTCGCCCTGCGGACCGAACGCGCTGCCCGGCGCCACGCCGAGCCCGACGTCGCGCACCATCGCCTTGCAAAGCTCCAGACTGCGCGAGGCGCCCGGCATCGAGAAAAACAGGTACATCGCGCCGGACGGCGTCTTGACGTCGACGCCAGGCACCGTGGCGAGCGCACGCACCAGATGGTCGCGCGACGCCTTCAGGTCGCGCACCAGCTCCTGCGTAAAGCGCTCGCCCTGCTCGATGGCCGCGATGCCCGCTTGCTGAACGAAGGCCGGCGCGCACGAGGTGTTGTACTCGACGAGCTTGCCCAGATCGTCCATCAACGCGGCCGGGGCGACGATCCAGCCGAGCCGCCAGCCTGTCATCAACCACGCCTTCGAAAACGAATTGACGCAGATCACGCGTTCGTCGCGGGTGGCGAGATCGAGGAACGACGGCGCGGTGCGCGAAGGCACGCCAGTCGCATCCGCAGAAGTGTCCGCATAGTAAAGGCGCTCGTAGACCTCGTCCGCCACGATCCAGATACCGTGGCGCCGGCAATGCGCCAGCACGGCGCGCTGCTCGTTGCGGCTCATCACCCAGCCGGTCGGATTGTTCGGCGAGTTGATCAGCAGCATTTTCGTGTCGCGCGTCAGCGCCGCCAGCAACTGCTCCAGGTCGAGCTGCCAGCCGCACTCGCCGTAGCCCAGCGCGACAGTTTCGACGTGCGCGCCGAGAATCTTCGGAATCTCGACCAGATTCGGCCAGAGCGGCGTCACCGCGACGACGCGGTCGCCCGCGCCCACCACGAGTTGCGCCGCCAGCATCAGCGCGTTGACGCCCGCGCTCGTCACCGCGATATGCTCCGCCGACGTCGCGCCGTGCAGGTCGCCGACATAGCCGGCAAGTGCGGCGCGCAGCGGCGCGATGCCGAGGTTGTGCGTGTAGAACGTCGCACCGGCCGCCAATGCGGCACTGGCCGCGTCGCGGATAAAGGCCGGCGTGACGCGGTCGGACTCGCCGAACCAGAAGGGCAGCACGTCGTCGACGCCGAAACCGGCGTTGGCGACTTCGCGGATCTGCGAAGGACGCAGTGCGCGCACAGCGTCGCGCGCGTTCGGGATGGATGGCACGGGCAGATCCGATTCGCTCATCGAGGCTTCCAGGCGGGTAAAGGGCATGGGTTGAAATTCAGCAGAGGCGACAGTTTAGCTTGGTGCTTCTTTTTGGGACGGCGAAGTCGGTGGATAAGATGCGTGGCGGGACGAGCGGTCGCGGACGGGTTGCTGCCAGGCGCCGTGCTTCGAGAACGACAACATTCGTCCCATCGCACCCTCTCCGACCATGCGGCGTCGCGCGCATCACGCGACCGCACCTTTGCTGCCCACGGGAATATCGCATTCCCCCACGCGGCGGTGCCTTTGCCGCCCTAGGGACAACGCGCAAGTCCCACCGCCGCCAGCTAGCTCAAATCCTCTGCCCGTCCCGGCAATTGACGAATCAGTCCCCACACCGCCTCCGCCGCCGGCGACAGCGACCGGTCGCGCCGCCGCACCAGTTCGACCGTGCGCTCCGCGCGCGGCACGAGCGGCCGGGCCACCAGCGACGCGCCCTCCGGCAACGGCAACGCCAGCCACGGCAGCACGCTCACGCCGACGCCCGCTTCGACCAGCCCAAAAACGGTCGCGGAATGCCCCAGTTCCTGCACCACCGTGGCGCTCACGCCATATTCCTGCATCGCGGCGTCGATGATCGGCCGGCTGCCCGACGCGTAATCGAGCATCACGAGCTGCTGGCCGTCGAGGTCCGCCCACGCCACGCGTTCCTTCGCCGCCAATGGATGATCGTCGCGCAAGACGACGCAGAACGAATCGGTCATCAGCGATTCGCTGAGCAGGTCGTCGGCGGAAAACGGACCGATGATCACGCCGAAATCGACCTCGCCAGACTTGACCTTGCGCACCACGTCGCTCTGCACGTCGTCGCGCAGCCCCAGCGCGATGTAGGGGAATTGCTGCACGCACGAGGCCACCACGCGCGGCATGAGCCGGCACGCCACCGTCGGGCTGGCGGCCACCACCACGCGTCCGCGGCGCTGTTCGCCGATTTCGCGGATCTCGCGAAGCGCGTCGTCCAGATCCGTCAGCAGACGCGACACGCTCGATACGAGGTTGCCGCCGACATCCGTGAGCTGCACCTCGCGGGTGGTGCGATCGATCAGCTTGAGGCCGATCTCGCCCTCCAGTTCGCGCACGCAACGGCTGACCGCCGACTGCGTCAGGCCGATTTCATCGCCGGCCCGGCTGAAGCTCTGCAAACGGGCCACCTCGATGAAAACCCTTAGCTGGCGGAGCGTGACATTCATTTACCAACCTCATCAATTGCATCATTTGATGCGTATTGTAAGGCTAAAGATAGCGCCACAGTCGCTTTTCGCAATCTCGCTGCAATGCAGCGATAAGGCGCAAACGCACGCTGGCCGGGCCTGATTGCACAAGATTGGTGATTGTCCCGATTTGCGAGATGGGTTTTTTGGATTCTTATACGCCCCTAGCTAGCGCCCGCGCTGGCCCGCTGTCACAGGGCTTTCAGGCGGTTGGACTCAACTTGGCACACTTCCTGCATTTATCTGCAGACAAGGGTCGGCGCCATGATTCTGACTGCATAGCAGACCGTGGCAAGCCCGACCCTCCTTGGCACTCGCCTATCGAGTGCATGGAGAGTGCGCGGCGCGGGGCAGCGCACCGGAGTTAGCTTCGCTGAGGTGAAACATGATGCTGTTCGACGATTTGAGAGACAACGAGTGGGCGCTGGTCGAGGCGTTGTTCTGTGCGGAGCCAGCACGGAGCGAACGGCGCGGTCGGCCACGCGTGGAAGCGCGCGCGGTTGTCAACGCCGTGCTGTGGGTGCTATCGACAGGCGAAGGCTGGTCCAAACTGCCGGGCCGCTATCCGTCGCCACCGACTTGCCGCCGTCGCTTCGACGAGTGGCAAGCCGATGGTACGCTCGCCGAAATAGTTAAGCGACTCGGCACGAGCGGCCGTGAAATTTCGCTGCGCGGCCGGATTGGCGCGACCGCCGCGAAACCGCCGGCACCGCCGAGCCGTGACCGCCTGCGCGGCGCCTTCTGGACCAATCCGGAATCGTGGCGCGCGCCGGTCAAGATGGCCTGACGCACATTGCTTTTCCTCCGGGCGCCTGCGGGCGCCCGGCGCGTATCAATCCTCAGGTCGACGCGTCTTGGCGCACGCCGTACCTGTCATGGGCACCGCTCTTCGGCGCGCCCAACACAGTCGTCCCTTCCCGTTACACCCAGCCTGCTTGCGCGCTGCTTCAGACGTCTGAAGCAGCGCGATAGTTGCTGGTGAAACATCCATTTACTATTACTTACAGCGTGCTTTCGCGACTGGGCATACCTTATGTGTATGCAAACAGGCCTTGAGTCGATCGGCTTGACGGGAGCTCAGCATGAAACCAATGTCACTGCTTCTGTGCGGCATTGTCGTTTCATCGATGGCCGCACCGGCGCTTGCCCAGCAGCGCCAACAGGCTTGGAACTGGCGGCCGGATCGTCCGGCAACCATCGAAGCCTGGCAGCAAAGCGATTCGCGCGCCCGCGATTTCACACCGCCGGCGCCGCGCGGAGACTTGCGCGGTGATATCGCCAGCAACGTGCGCACACGACCGGAGGCGCCTCGCCAGGATCCGACGCACCGACGTTAGGCGGAGTCGAACGTGAGCAAAGCCCACGGGACTCACTCGCGAAACTCCGTAGCGCATATTGAATAATTGGGGGAACCACCGCGCGTTGTGCCAGTCTGATTTAACGCCATTAGCACAGCGTGGCAGTAGTAATTCCGGTACGCCCGTATCCTCGCGATACGGGCTTTTTTTCAGGCTTTCGCTGCGTGATCGATGGCCGCGCGATTACCTGCGCGCGCGCAAAGACGCACGGCGCGACGCAAGTGTCATGACGCGGATGGACGCAACAATGGAGACACCGCCAGCCGCACGAAGCGGCCGGAAAACAACGCCTGCCAGCCCGCCGGACCTAAGGCCGGACTTCGAGCGCGGCGGTGGGCCGCGTGTCGGCTGTAGCGACAACGTAGTCGTTCATGCGCTGTGCTGTCCAGGTGAGCAGACGTTCGTCATGGGCGAGCCGCGCGAACTCGGCTCTGCCCCGCTCAGTGAGCACGGCGATATCGACAGGTGCGTGGAAACCCGGAGCCGGCGCGACAGTGCGCTGCCGAACGGTGTCCATCAAGCCTAGTGCGCGAAGATATTGGAAAACACCCGGCCTTCTAGCCCATGGGACCTGGCGATATTGCGCCCGCCGCAGCGCTTCAAGTACCGCTTCGTTGGAATACGTGGTCATCTCACTTCTTTCTTAAAGTGCAGCTATGACACATTTATGCCCAACACGTCACCGCGCCACCAGTGACGCGCGTAGCACCCGCCCTTGGCTGGAAGCTGACCGCAACTCGTGCAGTCGAATTCCGCCAGGTGCTGCCTGGTCTCGTTTTCGGAACCCCCGTCTGAACGGCATGTTAGCGTTCTGTCCACGAACTGGCGATGCAACCGGTGCGGCGCCATAGCAAGCCCGTGGATTTGTCCCGAAAGACATACGTTACCGCATTTAAATTGATTCTATTCACTTTATTAGCGCTTTTTTTTGCAGCAATCGTGCTATGGAAAGGCGCCCGCCGACCTCTAGCCGTCTGCACCGTCGCCGTCTTCTGGCTGCTCGCCGCCGGCTGGCTCACCGCGCCCTTGCTGAAATTGGCGCAGCCGCACTGGCGGACCGAGACGCCCGCCACGTTCGCGCCGCGCACCGCGATCATCATGCTGGGCGGCGGCACGATCTACGACGACGACCACGTCCTCGTGCCCCCGCGCGACGTGCTTGCGCGCATTGCGGCGAGCGCCGAGAACTACGCTGCCTGCAAACGCGCGGCGGATACCTGCCATGTGATCGTGAGCGGCGGCAATCCGCAGCGGCATCGCGCGACTGAAGCCGACACCTATCTGCCTTACCTGCTGCGCCGACAGGTGCCACGCTCGGACATCGTGCTGGAAAACAGCAGCCTCACGACCTACGAAAACGCGCGCAACGTTTCCACCATCTTGCAGGGCTCAGATTACGATTCGCTGATCCTCATCACCTCCGCCTACCAGATGCCGCGCGCCTTGCTCGACTTCCATCGCTTCGGCCTCGCGCCACAACCGCTGATCTCGAACGCGATAGGCGCACGTCTCGGTGTACTGCCGCGATATGACAACCTGGTGTCCGCGGAGACTGCGCTGCACGAATTGATCGGCATCGCGCAATTTCACGTCTATCGCGCGATCGGCTGGTTCTGAAATCCACTACTGAAACTCGAACTGCATTACAGGCCGATTATTTAGACATACGAAGAATGCTCTTGAGCGGCAACGGAGTTATCGTGACTTCCCGCTCGACTGACCGCGCATCGCGACCGCCGTTTGAGCGTAACAAGATGTAACGAATTGTCATTGCAGTTACAAAACCGTCTGTTGGAGCGGATATTGCTGGCTAGAATGCATTGTCTTTCCGTTTGGACAGGCAAGTACTCGGGTCCACAACCACTCTGCGGAGGTAGCGATGAAGAAAGTGTCCCTGGCGATCCTGGTTTCCCTCAGTGCCGTAACGGGCGCGGCTTATGCGCAGGACAACGGCGTCATGATGAGCACCGATCCGGCCAAGGCCGCCGACGTCGAGCAGCGCGCGCAAGATTTGCAAAACCGCCAGCAAGCAATGGAAAGCGCACCGGCCAAGCCGATGAAACACCACAAGTCGGCCCCTCACAAGAAGGCCCCCAAGGCCGACGCCGGCTCCTAAGCGCGGTTACCCGACTCACCCGCGGCCGCGCCGCGAAGGTGAAAAGCCGAAGCCGGCACCGTCGGCTTCGGCTTTTTTTGTTGTTTAATGGACTGGCGAAAGACTCGCCAGACGCGGAGCAGCGCACCGCACCGGCTTGTCCCGCGCCGGCGGCTCAAGGCCGGCGGCGCCCGGCTGGCGGTGTGCTAAAGTCGCGCACCGACCGGCGCCTGGCCGGACTCCCCTAACCCGTGCGCACCTTGGTGCGGAGGACAGCATGAGCAACATCCAGCTTGATATCGAATGGACTGAAGCGGCATCTCGCAAAATCGAAAAACTGATGCCGCGCGGCGGTCAGGAAGCGTTTCTGGCGCTGCCGCCCGTCGAATGCCTGCCGATGGAAGGCGACGTGCTGTTTCTCGGCCCGGACGGTAAGCAGCAGCCGTTCATCGTCGCGGAACGCCAGTATCACCATGATGGCGACGCCGACTGGACCATCATCCTGATTCTCGACGTCCCGCAAGCCACGCATTAAAAACAAACGGCGAGCGCCGTGCCGGGCTGATCGCGCCCGGCGGTTCGCTCGCCGTTGTGCAACTCGTCTGAAGGTTCAGGCGATCTTCGACACGACGCGAATTTCCGCGTGTTCCACCCAGTCCGCCACCGTTTTTTTGTACGCCTCGATGTGCGCCGATCTGGCATGCACCGCGAGCGCTTCATGACTTTCCCAACGCTCGACAAACACGAACTGGCGCGGCTCCTGCACGTCGCGGTGCAAATCGTACTGAAGCGCTCCCTGCTCCTTGCGCGTCGGCCCGACCAGCCCTTCGAGCGCCTGCCGCAATTGCTCTTCATAGCCCGGCTTCGCCACCGAGATTGCGACCACCGCGATTTCCGACATGCCTGACCTCCCTTTCACGAAAAGCAGCAGCATACCCGCCGCCCGCCGAACCTGCTGGCGGCCTGCGCGCAAGGCAGCGGCGTGCCTGTTCACGTTTCGGCCGCGCTGACCGGATCGCCCGTTCGAACCTCCCGACGTCCGAGTACCGTCCTTGCCTGGAGTTTGGCGGGTGTCGGCTTGCCGCCCTGTTACCCTCGGTTTCATACAGGCGATTGAGAGCGCCAGGCGCAAGCGGTTTTGCGCGGGGCAAACGGGCGCAAAACTCAAGCCAGACGCCCGATTGGCGTGGAGATCGGCAGCACCGCGGATATGACCCCGCGTCTGTGATTACCCGCACATTCACGCGAATTGCAAACTGTTAGACTGGTTTTGACTAATTCGCCGGAGTCCAGCATGGCTGGCATCGCTCTCCGCGTTTCCGGGCTTTATCCGACCTGCCCAGCGCACGTGTGGGCCGTGCACCCGTTGCGCGCCGAATGGCCTGGCGCGTCCCGTCACCCGCTTGCCGCGATGTCACCATGTCCGCTCTCTTGCCTGCCTTTATGCCATCCGTCAGCGAATTGACCCTGAGCGGCCTGCTCCCGCATCTGGTCCGGGACGAGTCCGGCTGGACCGCGACGTGGCGCGCGCTGACTTTGCACAGCGTGTTCCAGCCGGTGTTGTCGGTGACACACCAGCGCGTGGTCGGGTATGAAGGGTTGCTGCGCGCGTTCGATCCGGTCGGTCTGCCGGTCTCGCCTGACGTGCTCTTTTCCGGCACCCGCTCGGCGGCCGACGCCCGCGAGCTCGACCGCATCGCACGCTGCCTGCATGTGGCGAATTTCATGGAGCAAGGCATCAGCACCGGCTGGCTGTTTTTGAATACACGCCCGCAGGTGTTCGAAACCGGCTGGCCGCAACGCGCGTTCATCGACGAACTGTCGGCGCACTTCGGTCTGCCGCAGGAGCGCATTGTGATCGAAGTGCTCGAGCAGCCCGCCGACGACGAATCCGCCGTCGCCAGCATGCTCGCCGCGTCGCAGCCGCGCGACTTCCTGATCGCGATCGACGACTTCGGCACCGGCTTCTCGAACTTCGATCGCGTGTGGCGCTTCCGCCCTGACATCGTCAAACTCGACCGTTCGCTGGTCGCGCGCGCCGGCAAGCGTGAAGGCGACGACTCGATGATCAGCCACCTGGTCTCGATGCTGCATCAATCCGGCACGCTGGTGCTGGCCGAAGGCGTCGAAACCGACGAAGAGCTGATGATCCTGATGGAGGCCGACGTCGATTTCGTCCAGGGTTTCTGGCTCGGTCAACCGAAGAGTTCCGTGCAGGCGGCCTGCGCGAAGGTGCCTGCGCTGATCGAATCGATGTGGGGCAAGTTCGCCAACTACGAACGCGAGCATGCGGGCCATCAGCGGCTCGGTTTCGAAGGCTTCGCTGAAGCAGTGCTGGCGGCCGCCGAGACTTACAAGTCCACCGGCGATCTGCGCCAGGCGGCGCAAAAGGTCTGGCATCTGCGCGAAGCACGCCGTGTGTTCATCACCGACGGACAGGGCGAGCAGACCCAGCCCTCGGTCACGGCCGCCTCGGTGCCGCCGCCTCCGCTACGGCTCGCGCCGCTCTACACCGATACCCGCAGCAACTGGTCGCGACGGGCCTATTTCAAGCATGCGCTCGCCGCACCGGGGCGCGTCGCGATGATGGGTCCGCATTATTCGCTCGCCGACGGTCAGGACTGCTACACCGCGGCCCTCGCCTTCGAGTACGACGACGGCACGCATGTGCTGTGCGTCGACTTCGTGCCGGCTGCCACGACCGCGGATGCGCGCCCGACGGGGCGCGGCAGCAAGCGCTAGTCGTCCACCCGGCCGCGGCCGGATTTGATCTCACTGCGTTTGGCCTTGCCGTCGAGGCGCCGCAGGTTCGACGCGCGCGTCGGCCGGGTTGCGACGCGCGGCTTGCGCGTCACGCTGACGCTTTCGATCAGTTCATCGAGCCGCGCCAGCGCCGCCGCGCGGTTCATCTCCTGAGTCCGATGCTCCTGCGCCTTGATGATCACGACGCCATCACGCGTAACCCGATGATCTGACAGCGCGAGCAGGCGCATTTTCAACACTTCGGGCAGCGACGAAGCCTGCACATCGAAGCGCAGGTGAATGGCGCTAGAGACCTTGTTGACGTTCTGGCCGCCCGCTCCTTGCGCGCGCACTGCGGTCAGTTCGATTTCGTTCGGCGGGATTGGATAGCGGGATGTCATGACGCGAGCTTGAATCGGGAAACATGAGTGTACACAGCGCGCGACCGATCACCGACTACGGACTATCGAGCGCGTCTGCCGATGCGAAAAACTATTTGCGTCCACGCGGCCAGTTCATCGATACTGCGTTTTTCGCTTACAGCGTAAATTCACATGAAACTCCGTCCAGGTTTTGTGCTGGAACTGGCCGTCAACTTTTTGTTGCCGTGGCTCGCGTACCGGCTTGCGCTGCCGCGCCTGGGCGAGACCGGCGCGTTGGTCGCGTCGGCCGTGCCGCCGATCGTCTGGAGTCTGATCGAACTCGTGCGTTTTCGGCGCGTCGACGCGCTGAGCGTGCTGGTGGTGACCGGCATCGTGCTCTCGGTCGCGGCGATGGCGCTCGGTGGCAGTCCGCGCATGCTGCTGTTGCGCGAGTCGCTGGTGTCCGGCGCGGTCGGCGTGGTGTTTCTGCTCTCGTTGCCGATGCGCCGCCCGCTGATCTTCTATCTCGCGCGCGCCACCGTCGCCCGCGAAATGGAGGGCGGCGCGGCGCGCTTCGAAGCACTGTGGCAGGAGCGGCCTGCTCTCGTCAACGCGATGCGGCTGATGACGCTGGTGTGGGGCATCGGCCTGACTGGCGAAACGGCGCTGCGTGCGTGGATGGCGCTAACGTGGCCGATCGAGCGCTTCCTGGTGGTCTCGCCGTTTATCGGCTACGGAATTTATGGCGGCCTCACGCTGTGGACGTTCTGCTATCGAAAGAGCATGCGTGGGCGCGTCGAGGCGCGTGTGCAGTCGGGTGGCACTGCTAGTTGAGCGGGTTCGGTGCGGAATGCGCTTGGGCTTTTCTGCCGTTCTGCCGTTCTGCCGTTCTGCCGTTCTGCCGTTCTGCCGTTCTGCCGTTCTGCCGTTCTGCCGTTCTGCCGTTCTGCCGTTCTGCCGTTCTGCCGTACCGGCAGCTTAATTTGCGTGATCGGGCCGCCAAGCAGCCCGCGCTAGCCGCACCTACTATTTACCGCCGCGCCACACCTCCGCTATCCGCGCGGCTAATCCCGAGTCGCGTTGTGTCGGCGTCGCAATCGCCTGCGCCAGCACGGCGCGCCCGCCGATCACTTCCACCCGTTCTCGCGCGCGAGTGATCGCCGTGTACACCAGTTCGCGCGACAACACCCGGCTAAATACCGACGGCAGCATCAGCACCGCGTGCTCGAACTCCGAGCCTTGCGACTTGTGAACCGTGAGCGCGAACGCGGTGTCGTGCGGTGGAAGCGCCGCCGGCGACACCGCTCGCAAACCGCCGTCGCCGGTCCGGAAATACACACGCAACGCGCCGCTCGCGCCCGGCAGCGCAATGCCGATATCGCCGTTGAAGAGACCCAGCGCGTAATCGTTGCGCGTCACCATCACCGGACGCCCGGCGAACCACTGCGCGCCCACTGCCAGCGTCACGCCCGCCGCGCGCCGCACCTGCGCCGCCATCACCGCGTTCACCTGATCGACGCCGCGTGGCCCGGAGCGGGTCGCGCACAGAATGCGGAAACGATTCAACGTGTCGAACAGCGGCAATGGGTCAGGCGTTTCGGCTGCTAGCGCTGTGGCAAGCGCCTCGGCGTAGGGCGCGAAACCTGCGGCAAGCCGTGCGACGGTGCGCTCGGCAAGCGTCGCGTGCGTATCTTCGTGAAGCGCTGCAGCGCAAGTTTCCGCGGGATCGGTGTGCAGGACATCGAGCGCGGCGCTCGCCGAGCCGTTACGAATTGCGAGCGACAGTCGGCCGATCGGTGACTCCAGGCCGAACCGATAGTTGCGCTCGAGCCAGACGACGCAATCGGCAAGCGGGCTTTGCGTGGACGAGGCGGACGTCGGCGCTGGTGCTGCGCTTTCGAAAAGGTCACTCGCCGGTGGTTCATCGAAAGCATCCGGCGGACCCGCATAGGCAAACAGATCGTCGTCCGGCGCATCGGGTTGCGCGAAAATATCGGCAGGCTCCGCGCCGGAGCCCCGCGATGCACCCGGCAATGCCTGCGTAAGCCGTGTCTCGTCGATGCCGAGCGCCTCGGCGATCCGCCGCAAACCACCTTGCGTAAAAGCCGGACGCGCGCTGAGTTCGGCGAACACCGCGCCGGCCTCGACGGCGGCGAGTTGGTCCTTGTCGCCGAGCATCACGAGACGCGTCTGCGGGGCAATGGCGTCGAGCAGATGCGCGGCCATGGCGACGTCGATCATCGACGCCTCGTCGATCACGACGACGTCGTAAGGCAAGGGATTGTCCCGATGATGCCGGAAGCGTCCTCCCGGCCCGGAGCCGAGCAAACGATGCAGGGTGTACGACGTCTGCGGCAAACGCGCCGCGAGTTCAGGCGGTAAATCGCCGGCGCGCGCGAGCAAGGCCTCCTGCATGCGCTGCGCGGCTTTGCCCGTGGGCGCCGCGAGTGCGATGCGCAAATCCGCACGCGCATCGAGAAGGCAGGCCAGCACGCCGACCACAGTGGTGGTCTTGCCGGTGCCGGGTCCGCCGCTGACGATGGTGAGTTGCCCAGACAGCGCCATGACCGCCGCGACACGTTGCCAGTCGACTTCGTTGTCTTTGGGCGGACCGAAATAGCGTAGGAGACGCTCGTGTAGCGTTTGGGCGTCGGGGCTCGCGCTCGTGTTCACTCTGGTTCCCGCACCCGCGCCAGCGTCGGCGCCAAGGTTGGCGGCAGCGCTCGCTCTCGCGCCTGTACGCGCATCGGCGTCAGCGCCGGCAAACAATCCCGCGTGAGAATCGTCGTGCGCAGTGTCAAGCGCACGAGTCCGCGCCTCCGCCCGCTGGCCCGCTTCCGCCCCCGCCTCCGCATGCGCCACTAGCGCGCGTGCAAGCCGCCGCTCGTAGTCGTAATAGCGAGCCAGATACAAGCGCCCTTGCCCATCGACCACCAGCGGCCGCAACGCCGCCGCGCTTTGCGAACCATCGCTCGCCATGCCGCTAGCGAACAAGGCCGCGCGAGCTTCGGCGCTCGACGCCTCGAAGCGTCGCGCCAGCACCGCAAGCGGCACGCACACGTGCCCTTCAGCCGTCGCGCGGCTCGCGGCGAATGCACCCCGCGCCGCCCACTTGACCGCCTCAGCCGACGCGCCGCCACGCCGCGCCAGCGCGCCGATGCGGCGCGCGAAACCTTCGGCGAGCGCGATACTGAAATCCGCCGGCGCGGGCAGATTCACGCCGATGTCGTCGAGCTCTGGCGGCGCCGATGTGCTCTGTTCGAACGCGCTCATGCGACACCCCCGATCATGGCCGCGTCGAGCAGCGCAACCAGCTCGAATGCGGGGCGCCGCATATGCACGCCCGCCGGTCCGTCGGCGTCGCGCCAATGCGGACGCACGCCGCGCACGAACAGATACAGATAGCCGCCGATGTGCGTGTCGTACGAATAATCGCGCACCCGCGTTTTCAGATAACGATGCAGCGCGACCGTATAAAGCAGCGCCTGCAGGTGATACGCGTGGCTCGCCATGGCCGCTTCGAGCGGCGCGGCGGCGTAGTCGGCGGCGGTGTCGCCCAGATGGTTCGATTTCCAGTCGACGATCCAGAACCGTCCGTCGTGCTCGACGATCATGTCGATAAATCCTTTGACGAACCCGCGCAACACGCCGGGTTCCAGTGCGACGTCGGGATAGCCGTGTTCGATCAGAAGTTCACGCAACGCGGGGAAATCGAGCGACGGCGCCGCGAACAGAAACTCGAGTTCGTTCAGCCGCCGGCGCGGGTTCAGTTTGGCGAGTGTCATGCCGGGCTGCAGTTCGGCAGTGACCACGTCCCTGAGCAGGTTGTGCATCATCGCCGGCAAGCGTGCGGCGAGTTCAGGCACAGCCGGAGCCGGACGCTCGCGCAACGCCCCGCGGATGGCGTCGGTCCATGTCTGCGGCTCGGTGAAATCAGCGAGTTCGAACATGCGATGCAGACAATCGCCCGCAGCGGCGCCACGCGGAAACGCGAGGATGTCGTCTTCATCGTAGGCCGGCGCCTGTGGCATGGGTGCCGGCGTGACGACGAGCGCATCGGCAATCTCGTCGTGATCGGGACGCACCTCTTCCGCCGGCGCATGCATTTCTTCGGCTTTACTGCCGGCGGCGATCAGGCCGCTGAAACTCGCCATGCGCCACTGATCGCGCAACGGCCGGCGGTTGGCTCGCGCCTGCATTCGCGCGCCGCGGTCCTGAAGGCTTTCGAGCGGCACGCGACGCTGCGGCCTAGGCAGCGCCTGCAACGTGATCGGGCCACCCGCCAGCGCCTGCCAGCGCGCCGACAACGCGGCTTCGTCGGGCGGCTCGGCGAGCCAGTCGCCGAAATCATGACCACCGCCGGCCACGAGCCAGTTCAACACGCTGCGGCGCGACTCCTTGCTGGAGCGCGACGACAGATACGTGCCGGCGACCAGATAGCAGCGGTACACCGCGCGCGTCAACGCCACGTAGACGAGCCGCGCCCTTTCCGCCGCCTGTTCGCGCACCGCGTAACGCGACGCATGCTCGGCCTCCTCGTCGTCGCAACCGTAGTGCAGCACCGCATCGCCGGTTTCGTCGTGATACTCGCGCGCATCCGGCAAACCGGACGACGGCGGCTCGCGCAACGCGCCGTCGTTCAGGAACGGACAGAACACCACCGCGTATTCGAGCCCTTTCGATTTGTGAACCGTGACGATCTGCACGAGGTTGCGATCCGACTCGAGACGCAACTGCGCGTCGTCGCCACCGCCCTGGGTGCGTTGCGCGGCGAGCCAGCGCAAGGTCGGCGCGATACCGGGCTGCGTCGCGGCGCGCGCCTGCACGAGTTCGGCCAGGTGGTTCACGTTCGTCAGGCGCCGCTCGCCGTCCGCTGCGGCAACCAGCCGTTGCGCGACGCGCAGCTCACGCATCAGCGTGCGCCACATCACCGCGAAGCCGCGCTCATGCCACAGCGTGCGGTAGCGCGAAAAACGTTCGACCCAGCCCATCGCGTCGCCGGCGTGCGCGGGATCGTCGGCGACCGATGGCGCGTCGGCGACCTGCTCGAGCCGCCACAGCGCCGCGGCGTCGAGGCCCAGCCAGTCGGTCGCCAGCGCGGCGCGCAGACGGCGCAGATCACCAGGCGTATCGACGGCGGCCAGCACGCGTTCGATCTGTTCGGCGTCGAGCGTCGCGAACACCGACGCCTGCGCCAGCTCCACGCTGCCGACACCCCACGCGGCCAGCACTCGTTTGATCAGACTGCCCTGCTTATGCGTTTGCACCAGCACCGCGATGTTGCCCGGCGCGAGCGGCGCATCGCCGATCGTCACCGCGCCTTCGCGCGCACCGCGCAGGAGCCGCACGATCTCGGCGGCACACGCTTCGCTCGCTTCGCGCTGAGCCTCGCGTTTGGTCAGCGCGGCGTCGCCTTGCGGCAAGGTCCAGATACGGAAGTCGCCTGCGCTCGTGTCCGGATCGGAAAACGGCAGCCTGCGCCGTTCGCCCGCACGCACCGGTTGATAGTCGAGGCCATCCAGCACGAACGCTTGCGGATTCGCTTCGAAGAGCCGGTTGCAAGCCTCGACGATGGGCGCGGTCGAGCGCTGATTGACGGCCAGCGTGTAGCACGCGGAGGCTGCCTCACGCGCCGCCAGATAGGTGTGCAGATCCGCCGCGCGAAAACTGTAGATGGCCTGCTTCGGGTCGCCAACCAGAAACAGCGGACCGGCCGGCGCGAAAATGCGGCTGAAGATCGTGAACTGCAGCGGATCGGTGTCCTGAAACTCGTCGATCAGGGCTGCGGGGTAACGCGTGCGCAACGCATCGGCAAGCCACGGATGCGCCGCGAGCGCGCGGTACAAATTGGACAGCAGATCGTCGAACGAGACGACGCGGCGCGTGCGTTTGCGCGCCACCAGTTCAGCGGGCGCGTAGTCGAGCCAGGTTTGCACGAGCGAGAGCCAGCGCGCGCGTTGCGCGGCTTCGGCCGCGATCACGGCTGCCGCCAGCGCTTCAGCATGCTCGAAGAACGCATGTTCGGGCGGTTCGAACTTGACCTTGGTGGCCTTCTTCAACGCCGAGGCCGTCAGCTTCAACGCGGCCCTCGGCGGCGGCGCATGGCAGTCGCCCTGCGCGAAGTACTCAGTCCATGCAGCGATGGCGGCGCTCACATGATCGGGCTTATGCGAGGTCTTGCTCAGACGGTCTTGCGCCTGAGTCAGCAAACTCACAATCGCATCGCGCTCCGCTTGCCAAAGGTCGCAAGCAGCTTCGAAGCCAGCTTGCGGATCGGTGCCATTGCCGCTCGCGTCGACCTTGCCCCAGCGCAACTGCGCCAACGGTTTCTTCAGACGCCGCGCGAGTTGTTCATCGAGTGAAGCGGGACCGGCGCGTTTGGCCACCAGCCACGCGGCGAACGCAGGGTGCGCATGCGCTACCGGTTCCACCTGCTCACGCCAGAAGTCAGCCGCCATTTCGAAGCGCAACGCCGCGTCGTCGGCTTCCATTTCGAAGGCGAACGGCATGGCGGCGGCAAACGGCGCCTCCTGCAACGCGCGCTGACAGAATGCGTGGATGGTATGGATCGCCGCCTGGTCGAAGGTGCGCAACGCGCGCCTCACCACCTTCAAGGCGTCCTCGCGCTCGATGCCCCGCTCCGGCCCCAGCGTCGTTTCAAAGAGACGGCGGACGAACGGATCGCCGCCGTCGTCATCCATTTCGATGGCGCGGTGCAGTTCGGCCAGACGCCCGCGAATGCGTTCATGCAATTCCGCGGTCGCCGCCTTCGTGAACGTGACGACGAGAATCTGGTCCGCGTTCAGGTTCTTTTCGAGCAGCAGCCGCACGTACAACGCGCAGATATTCCAGGTCTTGCCGGTGCCCGCCGAAGCCTCGATCTGATTCACGCCGTCGAGCGAACAGGCGAACACGTCGAGTTCTTCGGCGACCAGTGCGTAATGCTTCGTGGCGCCGCTCATGACGCGCTCCGCAGATGTTGCATGAGTGGTTTGAACACGATCGCGGCGAGGCTGCCGAACGGCTCGTCGAGCGTCAGCGGCGTGCCGCGCAATGCGATGCGCAAGGCGGGATCGTCGGACTCGCCGCGCACGCGGTCGTTGATCCAGACGCCCTGCGCGGCCGAATCGCTTTCGCTGACTTTGGTCCACGCGCTCTTCGGGAAAAAGCGCAGCGGCAGCATGCGGCCTGCCTTGAACAACGCGGCGAGCGGCGCCAGTTCGTCGAGCGGCGCAGCGACCGGCGTGAGTTCGAAACTCTCGCCGCTGCCATGCCATACGGTGCGGCGCGAGCCGTTCGGCTGCGCGGCGCAATAGACCAGATGCGCGAGCCATGCCGACAGATAGTCGCGTGCGGTAGGTTTGGCGTAGCGGAAAATCACTTGTCCTGTTTCGGTGAGCAGGTTCAGATTGCCGTGCAGTTGCAACGGCGTTTCGGCGCCTTGCCGAAGCAGCGCGTCATGCGGGCCGAACAGCGCACCGGCAAGCTCCTCGCTCGCGGGCCAGCGCGGCGCGATGTCGAGCACGAACGGCAAACGCTCGACACCCGAAGCCACCTCGCGACGCACGCTGTCGGCGAGCTGACGCAACGCACCGAGCTCGCGCGCGCGCCACACCGCGCCAGTCGCGCCGCCCGGCAATTCCGGGCTCGCCGCCGCCACACGGCGCACGCGCTCGAACACGACGTCGTCGTCCGTATCCACGTCGAGCAGCACGGGCAAAAGGCGGTCCGCCAATGCATCGCGCCCCGCGTAATCCAGGTCGAACGGCTCGGTATCGAGCAATTCGCCTTGTGCTTCCGACAACACGATGCCCAGGCGGTCGCGCAACAGCGCCCGCGCCGGATGACGCCAGAAACGCACGAATTCGTCGAAGGCAATCGGTGCCGGCTCTTCCGGCGGCAGCGGTCGATCGAAGAACGGAGCCGCAGCGGCATGCGTGGGCGCAGCCAGCAACGTGGCCAGTTCGGCGCGATCCGCGTCGTAGCTGAACAGCTCGGATTGCGACGAGAAATAGTCCGACGCAAACGCCTGCAACGGATGATCGACAATGAACGCATGCCGCGCGCTCTCGACTTCGGCGGGGCTAGCGCCCTCGCCCGCCGACACCTGCGCGAGATGGTCGAGCAATTCATCGACCAGTGCGGCGGGCGGCAACGGCGCGTTGTCGCGAATGCTGCGACCCGTATAAGCGATGAAGAGACGATCGCGCGCCGCGAGCAGCAGATCGAGGAACAGATTGCGTTCGTCGTCGCGGCGCTGACGGTCGCCCGCCTTGCCGAACGCGGCCATCAGATCGAACTCGTCGGCGCGCGCGAGACTCGGCAACACGCCGTCGTCCATGCCGAGCAGGCAGACGACGCGATACGGCAAGCCGCGCAAACTGGTCAGCGACGAAAACGTCACGCTGCCCCAGGGCACGCCGCCGCGCGCGGGGTCGTCGAGCGCTTCGGTGAGCGCGCCGCGCACCACCGCGGCGGGCAGCGCGACTTCTTGCGCGCCGGCTTGCATCGCGTCGCCCATCTTGTCGATCGCGTCGCGCACGGCGGCGAGCGAATCGGCGAACTCGACGCCGCCGTCGAAACATTGCGCGAGCGTTTCGAGCAGCAGTTGCGTCCACTCGGCAGGCGCGCGCTCGATTGCGCAATTCGCCGCGAAGCTGTCGATGTCGTCGACGAAACGCGACAGGCGGCCGAGCAATTCCGCATCCGAGCCGCCGGCGCCTTCGATCGGCAGCCAGGCGTCCACGGGTTCGCCGCCCTCCGGCATCGCATAGCCGAGATACAGGCGCGTGAGCGCATCCGCGAACGTATGACGGGCGATCGGCACGTGTTCGCCCGTCGGCTCGACCGGGGTGAGCCCGCGACGCGCGCCGGCCGCCGCCAACCACTCCTGCGCGGCTTCGAGCGAGCTGGCGTCGATCCCATAACGCACGGCAATCGCGTCGACGCGCAACCATTCGATCAGATCCGGCGCGCCCACGCTGCGCTCGGGCAAGGCCAGCCAATCGAGCAGCAACCGCGCAACCGGATTGGCCTGCGACGGCGGCAAGCCGGTGATCCGGTACGGAATGCGGCGCGTGTCGCCAGGCGGCGTGGTGCCGAACACGGCGTCGATCAAGGGGCCGGCCGCCGCGAGATCGGACACGGCGACCAGCACGTCGGACGGCTGCAGATCGTCGAACTCATCGAACCAGCCGAGCAGGCGATCGTGCAGCACTTCGAGTTGCCGCGACAGACTGTGGCAGACGTGCACTTCGATGCCGCGTTCGATCGGCGGTTCGTCGGCATCGGTCTCGTCGCGCAGATCGAGAATGCCGTTCTGCACGGCGGCAAGCCAGCTCGGTTGCGGATTCTCGGTGAAATCGCCGGTCTCGCCGGAAGCGGCGCTCTCGGTCAACTCGTGCAGCATGTGCAACTGCGCCTGAGTCTGGCGACCCCACTCGGCAAGCAATGGATGGCCGACTTCCTGATAGTCGAGCTGGCCGGCGGCGTCGAGCGCTTCGACGCGCCCCGCGCTGACGACGTCGAACCAGAACTCGCGGCACGGATTCATCACGTACAGCCGCACGTCGACCCAGCGCGAGAGCGCGCGCAGCAGCGCCACGTGCAACGGCGGCATGGTCGGCAGCGCGAACACGCTGACCGCTTCGGGCCACTGTGCGTTCGAGATCGCCTCGAGATCGAGCGTGCCGATTTCGTCGAGAAAACGGTAGGCAGGCGGCAAGGCGGCCGCGGGAGTCTGCGCGTCGCCCGACAGTTCAGTGAGCACCGCGCGCCACAACGCCGCTTGCCAGCGCTCGTCCTCGCGCGCCGCTTCGCTCGCGCCGACAAGGCGCGGACCGGTATCGTCAGCCGCGCCGCTCGCGAAGATCGAGCCGCCCTTCTGCCATTGCAGCAACCACTCCGGGCGATAGGTCAGATAGTGGTCGAGCACGGTCGCCACGCGCCGCGCGAGTTCGTAGCGCATCGAAGCGTCCGCCGCATCGAGATACGTGCGCAGACGCGGCGACGCACTCCAGGGCAGCGCTTCGTCCACATCGTCCACTTGGCCCAGCAGCCGGTAGCAGCGCCACACGAGCCGGTCCGGCGCGAACGGCGAATGCTTCGGCACCGTGATCACGCCGCCGATCTGCGCCCACAGCCATTGCGCGAGATAACCAAAGTCGACATTCGCGCAGATGCCCTGGCGCGCGGCAATATCGAGCTCGAGCCGGCGCCGCACCGCCGCGCTCGGGACGATCACGGGCTGCGCGGTCCAGGGATCGGACGGCGCTTGTGCCAGGTCGTCGAGCAGCGCGCCGACAAGGGTTTCGTAGCGATTCGAGTAGAAGAGCTGGAGCATGGATCCCGGGGCTTGCGGGCGGCGCGGGCGGAACGCCCAGGCCGCGACTGACATTGAAGCGACAGCATAACAAACGCATCCCCAGGGCAGAACCTGGCCGAACGGACGAGGTCAGATCAGCCATAAAATCAGTTAGACTCGACGGCAGTTTGGGTCTGCCCCTTCAACCGCGGTTTTCTCAGTGAATGGAATCCAGGCAGTCGATGCGCTATTCGGTTGAAATAAAAAAATTCCTCTACAGCCAGTACTTTTATGGCGGCCTGCGCATCGCAGTCGGCGTGTCGTTACCGGCGGTACTGTGTCTGATCGTGTTTCACGATCGCGAACTCGGCTTCACGATCGCGACCGGCGCGCTCGGCGCCTGTGTCGTCGATATGCCGGGCCCGCTCAAGTACAAGCACAACGAAATGCTGGCGTGCACGGTGATCGGCTTCCTGTCCGCGCTCGCCACCGGGCTCGCCACGGTGAACGCGGTGGCGTTGTGGTGCACGGTCGTGCCGCTCACCTTTCTGCTGTCTCTGATCGTCGTGTACGGCAACCGCTGGCCGCAGATTAGCTTTGCCACGCTGTTCATGATGATCATGACGCTGGAAGAGCGCTTCACGCCGATGCAGGCGCTCGTCAATGCGTCGTGGATTCTGGTTGGCGGCCTCTGGTACACCTACTGGTCGACCTTCGTGAGCCGCTGGATGATGCATCGCATCGAGCAGCAGGCGCTGGCCGAAAGCGTGTTCGCGTGCGCCGACTATCTGCTGGCGCGCGCCGAGTTCTACGACCTCGATAACGATCTTGACGAGTGTTATCGCAATCTGGTCGACAAGCAGATCACCGCGGTGGATCGCCAGGACGCCGCGCGCGACATCGTGCTGCGCAATCTGCCCAAGTTCAAGAGCGGCAAGCTCGAACCGCGCCGCGCCATGCTGTTCAATCTGTTCATCAATACGGTCGATCTGCACGAACTGTTCGTCGGCGCGCATACGGATTACCCGTTGGTGCGCAATACGTTCGGCGGCTCCGATCTGCTGGTGTTCTACCGTGATCTGATCCGCAAGGCGGCAGCCGATCTCGAGGAGATCGGGCTTGCGGTGCTGCAAAACCATGCGCCGCGTGGGCGCGTGAACGTCAAGGCGGAATTGCGCGCCATCGAATTCGAAATCGACCTGATGCGCAAGCAGGATCTGCCGGCAAAAAACCACGAGGCTTATTCGGCCATCTCATCGACTTTCCGGCGCGTCTGGAGCGCCACGCGTCTGATCGACAAGATGCGCAAGAGTCTCTCGAGCGAACCCAGCACGACCGAGACCGAATTGCGCCTCGACCAGGCGCTCACACGATTCGTGTCGAGCCGGCGCGTACCGTTCGGGCAGATTTTCTCGAACCTGACGATGGCCTCGCCGAGTTTCCGCCACGCGTTGCGCGTGACGATCGCCGTCGCCGTGGGCTTCTGGCTCGGGCGCCTGCTGCCGCTCACCAACGCCTACTGGATCGTGATGACCACCGTCATCATTCTGAAGCCGGGCTATTCGCTGACCAAACAGCGTAACGGGCAGCGGATCGTCGGCACGCTGATCGGCTGCGCGGCGAGCATCGCGCTGATGATCTTCGTCAAGGAACCGCACATCCTGCTGGTCGTGATGTTCGCGTCGATGGTGATGAGCTACAGCCTGCTGCTGTTCAATTACACGGCGAGCGTGGTGTTCACCTCGTCGTATGTGCTGCTGATGTTCCATCTGCTCGCGCCGGGCAGCATGCGCATCATCGGCGAACGCGCGATCGATACCGTGGTGGGTTGCGCGATCGCAATCGCGGCGAGCCACCTGTTCCCGTACTGGGAATATCGTTTGATGGGCAAGCTCGTCAACAACATGATCAACGCGACTCGCCAGTATCTGGAAGCAAGCTGGTGGTGGAGCGGCAAGCCGGCCGCCGCCGTGGTCGCCACCGTGACCGAAGCCGGCGCGCGGGCCCCGGCGGCGGCGATGGCCGATCCGGCGATCGACTTTGCCAAGCCGGTGCTGGCGACGGTTAATGGAGGTGCAAGCGGAGGTGCAAGCGGTGGCAGAAGCGGTGGCACAAGCAGCGTTGCGAGCGGCAGCGCAAACGCCGCGACCGCCGTGGCTACCGATGCAACAACCAAACCCATTGCCGACGCCGGCGCCAGTGCGGGCACGACCACGGTCAGCAACCCGACCGCGAAGCCGGCCGCCGGCGCCTCCGCTGCCGCCGCAGCCGCGGCGACCGCGCTCGATCGCGACTACCGCTACCGGCTCGCCCGCAAGAATGTTCACGTCGCGTTCGCCAATCTGGGCCAGGCCTTTCAGCGCATGATGCTCGAGCCGAAGTCCGCGCAGAAGTTCGTACCGGAACTGAACGGCCTGCTGGTGCGCAGCCATGTGCTCGCCTCGCAGATCACCGCGGCCGCGCCGCTCTTGCGCACCTCGGTGCAACAGCAGGTCGACGGCGTCTCGCTACAGCCGCTGCAACGTGCGCTGAGTGTCGTGCGCGACAATCTTACCGAAGCTGAAACCGGCAATGCGCCGGCCGCCGATCAGAACGAGCAGATCAAGCTGCTGGGCCGCGAACTCGATGCGATGGTGGTCGAAACGGAGAAGTCGCCGGGCTATTCGGCGGATGCCGTGCATGACATGAAGTTGCTCGCGCATCAATGCAAGCAGATGCTGTCGGCGGCAGCGCAGATTCGCAAGGATGCGAGCGTGATTCGCCTGCCGGACGAGTGAAACTGCGTGGGCCGACATTGCGCCTCGTGCGGTCGGCGTGCCTTTAGCTTTTTAGATGGATTGGCCGTCTGCATGACGGCGAGCGTCTCGCCGGCACATTGAGCGCGACGCTCCAACCGATGTACGCGCTGTCTTACTGAGCCACGCCGCTTGCCGGCTTCGCGGCGTTGGCCGCTGCCGCCGCTTCGGACGAAATCGACGGCGCCGGTGCGTTCTGGCTCTCGAAATCGTGCTTTTCCTTGATGGCGTTATAGAAGAGTGTGGCGATCACCAGCAATACCGCGACCACGATGAAGACGGCAATGCCAAAGGTCGGGTTCTTCTTGCGCGGCGGTTTGTTCATGAGGCGGGCTCGGTTCGCGAGGCAGTCGCGGATGGTGTCTGGGAAGGCGGCATTCTACGCCCACTGAGCTTGCACACGGCTTGCAGTGGGCATGCTCGGTGGCATAGGCGCGCGAGCTTGCCGGAAGCTTCAACGGCTGACCAGGCGTGCCGTACGGTTCGCTGTCTGACGAACGGCAAACGATGCACCCGCCGCCTTTCCCCCTACCTCACCACGGCGGGCCTGACCGGCAGCGCCGTCGAATACTTGATCTGCTCCATCGCAAAACTCGAACTCACGTCGTACAGCGGCACGGCGGCGATTAGCAGCTTGTAGACGCGGTCGTAGTCGTCGATATCGGACACCACCACGCGCAGCAGGTAATCGGTTTCGCCGCTCATCCGGTACACCTCCACCACTTCCGGAATCTCCTGCACGGCATGCGTAAAGGTTCGCGCCCACTCCTCCGTGTGCTGGTTGGTGCGTACCGCGACGAACACCGTCGTGCCCACGCCGAGTTTGCGCGCGTCGCAAAGCGCGACCTGCGCGCGGATCACGCCCGCCTCTTTCAGACGCTGCAGCCGCTTCCAGCAAGGCGTTTGCGACAGATTCACGCGTTGCGCCAGTTCGGCGATCGGCATGGTCGCGTCCTCCTGCAGCAACTCCAGCAGCTTCCGGTCGATGATATCCATTCCCATCGTGACACCCCCATAGGAAATTATTCTACTTTTCAGATTCCAAGGGGAATTATATGGAAACTCTTTCTCCGGGCAAACCGGTATAAATATCGCTATCCGAAAATAACCGATAAGCAGCCTGCCGCTGCCCAACGATCATGAGTCAAGACCTCCGCTCTGCGTCCCTCGAAGGCCTCCCAGCCCAACGCGTGCAGCCTGTTAAAACGGCTCAGACGGGTTCGCGTGAGCCGGTGGACATGCTATTGCGCGCCGGACGCAACGCGCCGCTCACGCGTCTGTGCGGTGCCCTGGATGCGATCTTCGACGCCTGCGCCCATTCTCCCGAACCGTCGGATTCGTCATTCTTCGCCCGCAGCATGCGCACCGCGCTCGCCGACGCCGCGGCAAACCCCGATTTGCTCACGGCGGCGCAACGCGAGGGCTCGCTCGAGAAGTACCGGCGCCATCTGCTGGCTGCCGATCCGCACGGCCGTTATGCGATCGCGGCGCTGGTGTGGCTGCCGCAACAGGCGAGCCCCGTGCACGCGCATCACACCTGGTGCGGTTATGCGGTGGTGGATGGCGCGCTGAGCGAGACAGTTTTCGAATGGAACGGCGCGCAGCATTGCGCGAGCGCCACGCGTACGCAAGCGCGCAACGCTGGCGCGGTGTCGTTCGTGCGAGGCGGCCGCGGCGGGATTCATCAGTTGGGTAATCGCAGCGATGCCCCGGCCGTTTCGCTGCATATTTACGGCGTCGCGGGCGCGCAGATCGCGACGCACGTCAACGACATCGTGCGCGCGGCGGATGTGCCGGCGCTGACCTGAAACGAGGCAGCGCGGCTGCCCCGCACTCCGTGCCTGACGATCTAGTGACGCAGTGACGCGCGAGGCCGACGCCTCGCGCCCTCCCGCAAGAGCCACGCACCGCGTGCGCCATCAAGTCTTCCCGCTCACCTCGCCTGCCGTCGGAATCTGCGGCGGAATCGGCGCGGTTTGCCCGGTCGGCGGCGGCGCCGGCCGCGGTTCATGCGACACATCGCGCGCCATGGCCAGCGGCGCATGCACGGCCCGCGCCGCCGACGCCGCTGCGGTCTGCGCATGCTCGTGCGGGTGCGGAGCGAATCCCGACACCTCGTCGTCCTGCAAAGGCTGCCCTTCGCTATCCTTCGACGACGTGTACACACGCATCTGCGGCACCGGAATCTCGATGCCGGCTTCGTCCATCTTGCGCTTCAGACGCAGATTGAAGGCGCGCGCCACGCTCCACTGCTGCAACGGCCGCGTCTTGATCTGCCCTTTCACGACCATCCAGTTCGGATCGAAACGGTCCAGTCCCCACACCTCGATCGGTCCGAGCATCTCACGGCGGTAACGGAAGTCGGCCATCAGATCGGCGCCGACCTCGCGAATCAGTTGCGTGATCTGATCGACGTCGGTGGAGAACGACATGCGCACTTCGAACACCGCATAGGCGAAGTCGCGCGACAGGTTCTTGACGATCTTGATCTGCGAAAACGGAATCGCGTGAATCGCGCCCTGGCCGTCGCGCAACCGCACCGTACGGATCGACAGATGCTCGACCGTGCCCGCATGGCCGCCGTCCACGTCGATCCAGTCGCCCACCGAAATCGTATCCTCGATGATGATGAACAGCCCCGTGATCAGGTCGGTCACGAGCGACTGCGCGCCGAAGCCGATTGCGAGGCCGATCACGCCGGCGCCCGCCAGCAGCGGCGTGACATTGATGCCGAGATTCGCCGCCGTGACGATGCCGGCGATCGTCATGATCGAGACCAGCAGCACGTTGCGCACCAGCGGCAGCATCGTGCGGGCGCGCATGCTCGGCGCGCGCGCCTTGTTGCGCGGCCCGGCCGGATTGAGTGCCTCGGTGATCGCCGTGTCGACCAGAATCCACAGCAGCCAGGCAATGAACACGGTGGCGACGATCGCCGTCACCGCGTGCGCGATACCGCGCGCCGCGACGTTTTCCTCGATCACCGCGGCGAGTGACACACCCCACAAACGCGCCGCGAGTTCGAAGAAAAACAGCCAGATGAAGAGCGTCACCAGCGTGCCGAAAAAGCGCAGCAAGCGCGTGAGATACGGCGAGCGGCGACGCGCGCGCGCACTGCGCGGACGCGTCAGGCGCAACACGATAGCCGACAGGAAGAACGCCAGCACCAGCAGAGCCGCGGTCACCACCGAAATCTGCAGCACGTTTTCGCTCGAACCCGAACCGCCGAGCGTGGCGACCACCGACGCGGTAGCGAGCACCAGCACGGGCACGTGCCACAACGCGGCGAGCACTTCGAAGGCGTCGGTCGCGGCCTTGTGATTGGTGCGCTGTTCGTAAGGCCGGTTGCGAATCAGATGCGCGACCGGCCGGCGAAACGCGAGCGCGAAATAGCCGGTGAGGACGGCGGCCGTCATGTTGGCCGCCGTCGAAATCAACGCGGCGAGGTTCGAGCCGAGCTGATGCGCGACGTCGTAATTGACGGCGGCGTCGCCGAGCGCACCGCACACGCCGACCACGAACAGCACGCGCCGCGCATGATCGATCAGCAGGCGCACCGCGATCCGCCGATGCCCCGAGCCGAACAGCGAAAACATGATCAGACAGATCGCCGAAAACACCGCCCCCGCGACGATCGCATACGCGACCACCATGCCGAGCGTGCGGCCAAGCGCATCGGGCATGGCGCGCACGAACAATAGCGCGGCCAGGAAGGCGATGATCCAGGGTCCGACACGGCGCAGCGCGAAAATCAACAGTTCGCGCGTGGTGGGATTCGGCTGGAGTCCCATGACGATGCCGAAGCGCCGGTACAGCCGGTGCTGCACATAGATCAGCGCGCCGGCGCATGCGCCCCAGCCGGCCAGCATCGCGAACATGGAAAACAGAATGCGGCCGAAGCTCTCGTGCCCCTGCCCCGAGATGATCGTGTAGAGCTCATTGCCGGCCGCGTTGAAGCGGCCGCCCCAATAGCGGACCGGCGTGCGGCCCTGATGCACATCGGATTCGAACGACGCGATGCCCGACGCGATCGCGCCGAGCAAGCCCGGGCTCGGCTGTGCGGGCACGGGCGGCGCGACCGTTTGCGAGACGTCGCGCAATTTTTTGAGCTGGGCGACGAGCGCGGTGCGTTGGCGGTCGTTGTCGAGCGTGGAGATCACGCTGTCGAGCGAGCGCGCCAGTTCCGCCTGACTCGCCGGCGACGGCGCGGACGCCGCCTCCGCCGCCGAAGCGCCCGAGGCCGAAGACGCGGGCGTCGCCGTCACCGTCGCACTGTTGATCAGGCTCTGCAAGGCCGGAATGACGGGCGTGCCGGTGGCAGCGCCGGCGGCAAGCGCCTTCGCGGGCAGCCAGCCGACACACAGGATCAGCGCGACAAAGACCGCGGCCGCCCATGCGCCGAGCCGCGCGGCGAGTTGCGGGCGCGCGCCGCGACGGGCGTCGCATGCGGCACGGTCGGAAGAAAAATGAAAGACGGCGTGGGTCGCCGGCTGCCCGCCGTTGGACGGCGCAGCCTCGGACTCACGCCGCAACGGGCATGACTGCATGGCAATCCGTAAGAAAACGGGAGACGCCAGTGTATCCGCAGTTTTATCGGGAGCGACCGAACTTGCGTAACCGAATGTTAGGACGCTTGCGCGCGCTCAAACGTTGTGAGGACCGCGCGTGGGTCCTGACGTCGCGCTTGTAACGGCCGCGCGCGGCCGGTTCAGCCTCGTTTCACGCTCAATAGGCGACGGTCGCGATCTGACGGATGAAATGGCCCTGCTCCAGTTCATCGACGAAGGCAATCGCGTAATCTTCGGCGGAAATGCGGCTATTGCCCTCGGCGTCGGCCAGCAGCGTGTTCGCGCCCGTGCGGAATTTGCCGGTGCGCTCGCCCGGCGCGATGATCGCGGCCGGCGCGAAGCAAGTCCAGTCGAGGTCGGTCACGCCGCGGTAGTAGTCGAATACCTTCCGATGCGCGAGCGCGATCGGCTTGTAGGCGTCCGGAAAGCCTTCCGTATCGACCAGTTGCTTGCCCGGCGCCACTTCGAGCGAACCCGCGCCGCCCACCACGACGAGGCGCTTCAGGCCCGCCGCGCGCACGCCTTCGACGAGCGCATGAGTCGCCTTGTCGAGCGCCGCGAGATCGTCTGGCGGCGGCGCATAGGCGCTCGCCACCACGTCGTGGCCGCGCACCGCCGCGCCGACGCTCGCGGCGTCGAGCAGATCGGCTTGCGCCGCTTTCAGGTTCGCCACATCGGTCGGCACGCGCGCCGGATTGCGCGCCAGAGCTGTCACCTGATGCCCGCGGCGGGCGGCTTCGGCGGCGATCCGCGAACCAATCATGCCGGTGGCGCCGAACAACGCGATCTTCAACTGTTTGCTCATTTTCAATGCTCCTGTCGTTAGCATATATGTAACCACATCGATTACATATAACGCGGAAAAAAGAGGGGCTTGAGCCCCCGTTCGTTGCCCGGCGCGTGCTTCGATCGACCACCACGCGCCCTTCCGTACTGCTATTTTGCTACGTCACCCGTGCGAGCGCTTCTTGCGTTCGCGCTGCTTCTCGGCACGCACCACGTCAGCTGTGGCGTCGGCCAGCGTGCGCGCACCGAGCGCGGCCTCCATGGCCTGCTGCGCTTCGTCGATGATGCCGCGCAGTACGCCCTGGATGTTGCGCCCGACCATGCATGCCGGATTCGGCTCCTCGCGATGCAACGCGAATAACTGCGCGTCGTCTACCGCACGGTACACCTCGAGCAGCGTGATCTGGTCAGGGGCTCGGGCCAGCAGCGCGCCGCCGCCCGCGCCGAGCTGCGAGGTAGTGAGCCCCGCCTCTGCCAGCATGCTCAGAAGCCGCCGGATCAGCGCGGGATTCGTATTCACGCTGCCCGCGATCATGTCCGACGAGAGCGGCGCGCCCTCCTGCAACGACAGCAGCGCGAGCACATGCACCGCGAATGCAAACCGGCTACTCGTGTTCACAGCAAACCCGCCCGGCGACGACAATGTGTAACCATAGTAGTTACATTTAATCCGACTGTCAAACGACGACGCACTCCGGCCGGCATATCACTTGTCCATCTGCTTCTGTGCATCGCTCGACTCGCCCGATGACGACGAAGCCGCAGCATTCGTCGACGATGCCGAACTCTGCGCCGACCATTCCTGGAGCTTGCGCCCCGCCGATTCGAGGCTTTGCCCGGTCAGCGACGCGGCCTTGCCGAGTTGCGCATTGGTGGCGCTCGCCGCGCTCTGCAGATTGGCCTGCGCGGTCGAAGCCAGTGCGTTGGGGTCGATATTGATCGTGGGCGCCGAGGCGGAATCGAGGTTCTGCTGCGCAGCGGACTTGGTCGCGTCGACCTGCTGGCCGACGTAGCTGGCGGCCTGATCGAGCTTCTGACCGGCGACCTGGGCTGCGTCGTTGAGCTTGCCGGCAACCTGCCCGGCGGACGCGTCATTCTTCTGACAGGCTGCAAGCCCGCCGAACACGATGGCCACGAACGCGGCACGGCGCAGCAAAGATGAACGTATCGATGAAATCATGATTGAGTGTGAGCCGCGTCGAGCGGCTTCCGCATGCGAAAACGCGCCAATGATACGCCGTTGCGCTGCACGCGCTCCTCAATGAGCATCTCGAAGCCCGCTCGCTCGAAGCTGCGGCGCGCGCTGAGGCTTACGTCGACGCTGAGTTTCGTTGCGCCGGACGCGCGCGCCGCGGCTTCGAGACGCATCAGCAAGCCTGCCGCGAGGCCTTGCCGCGCATGAGCCGGCGCCACATACAGCATCTCGACATGGTCGGCTGGATAAAGCTGTGCGAACGCAGCCGGCCTGCCTTCGCGCCAAGCCACCAGCGTCACGCCGCGTGCGAGCCTTGCGGCAAAAGCCGGCACGTCGTCGGCGGCCGACGCCCATGCGTCGCGCGCCGCCGCGTCGTAGTCTGGGGCGGCAAGCGCGCTGATCGCCGCGCGAAACAGCACGGCGAGCGCTGCTGCATCTTCGGCGCGAAACGCGCGCCATTCGAATGTGTCCATTGCGTGAGCCGTCGCGGTTCTGTCAAACGTAGTGGAGTAGACTGCCTGAGCTTATGAACGTCAATGACGTGAGCGTCAAAGATTATTCGCTGTGTTCCGTTGATCAATTGGAGGCATACGATGGCGGCAAAGAAGATTCTGTTTCTGACCGGCGACTTCGCCGAGGATTACGAAACGATGGTGCCGTTTCAGGCGCTGCAGGCAGTCGGCCACGTGGTCGACGCGGTCTGTCCGAACAAGAAGGCCGGCGACCGGATCAAGACCGCGATTCACGATTTCGAAGGCGATCAGACCTACACTGAAAAGCCCGGTCATCAATTCACGCTCAACGCCACCTTCGACGACGCCGACCCGCGCCAATACGACGCGCTCGCGATCGCCGGCGGCCGCGCGCCGGAGTATCTGCGGCTCAATCACAAGGTAATCGAACTCGTGCGGCAATTCGCCGAAGCGGGCAAGCCGATCGCGGCTATCTGTCACGCCGCGCAACTGCTGGCCGCCGCCGACGTGATCCGCGGCAAGCGCATTTCCGCCTACCCGGCCTGCGCGCCCGAAGTGAAGCTGGCAGGCGGTGAATACGCCGACATTCCCGTCGACGCCGCGATCACCGACGCCAATTTCGTCACCGCGCCGGCGTGGCCCGCGCACCCCGAGTGGCTGCGCCAATTCCTCGTGCTGCTCGGCACGCGCATCGAACTCTGATCCGTCTGGCTGATCCATCGGCGAGCGCCTTCGCGCTCGCCGACGCTCCCCTTATTTGAGACTAGTCCGATAGTACGTAGCGGAAGGCTTTCCTATAGTCGCCGGCTGACTTGGGAGAGTTTTTCAATGCAACTGACCGACTGGATCGTCATTCTCGCCGTCGTGTTGATGGCAATTGCCTTTTTCTGCGGACGTACGCCGGCCAACTGGTCGCGCGAAAACCGCGCGCGTCGTCTGGCAGGCACGCGCATGCTGGCACAAGCCGCGTGTTCGGTATGGGCCGCGCTGCTGATCGCCGCGCGCGGCCTCTTTGCGCTCGACGGCCTGCTCGGTCTGCGCCCGGCGCCGCTGGAAGCCCTGACGGGCGTCGCGATCCTGATAGCCTTCGGCTGCTACTGGTCGATTCGCGGCAGCAGAATGCTCAAACCACGCCGTCTCTTTACCGCGTAACGGCTACGGCGCAGTGATGCCGGGCTGGGCATCCGCGGCATGCGCTGCGCTGCCGCTGCCACTCTTTCGATCGCGATCTTCCAGCCCCGGGCGGGCATCCCGAATGGCTTGAACACTCGCCACCTCCAGTGGCGCTTGCGTGCCGACAGCCGGTTGCGCGATCCGCGCTTCGGCTTCAGGCAGCGACAGATAGAACGTCGTGCCCACGCCTTCTCTCGACTCCGCCCACACACGTCCCCCATGCCGCTCCACTACGCGGCGCACGAGCGCGAGGCCGATGCCCTCGCCCGCCGCCACATTGCCGTGCAAGCGCTGAAACGCGTTGAATAGCCGCGGCAAGGCGACCGCCGGAATACCCAGGCCGTTGTCCCGCACGTAGAAAATCCGCAGCGAGTGCACGCCCGGCGGCGCCGGCGTCGTACCGATCTCGATCCTGCCTTCCCGCGACGGGTCCAGATAATTCACCGCGTTGCCGATCAGGTTCGCGAACACCTGTTCCAGCGCGGTGGGGTCGCCCCACACCGCGGGCAATTCATCCACGCTGACATGAGCACGGCGCGCGCGGATCGAGCCTTGCATCGCATCGACTACGCGCGGCACGATATCGCGCACCTCGACCTTCTGCTGCCGATATTCCACGCGGCCCACGCGCGACAGGCGCAACAGCGCGTCGATGATGTGCGAAGCGCGCAGCACCGCCGTCTGCAGATAGTGCAGCGCTTCGCCGATGTCCTCGTCGACCACCCGTTCGATGCGCTGCCGCGTCTCGGCCGCAAGCGACGACTCGCGCACCGCGGCGCGCAGTTCGTCGCACGAGCGAATCAGTTCCTTCGAGAAGCCTTGCAGGTTCACCAGCGGCGCACGCAGATCGTGCGACACGCTGTAAATGAACATTTCGTTTTCCTGGGTCTGCTGACGCAAGGTCTCGTTGATCCGCGCCAGTTCGCCGGTACGGCGCGCAAGGTCGGCCCGGAAGCGCGCCTGGATGCGCTCGGCTTCGAGCAAGCGCCGGCTGGTCTCGTGCAAGGTCAGATCGAGGCGCGCGATTTCGTCGCGTCCGGGGCCGATTGGCGCCAGCGGCTCATTGCCCGCGAGGCGCCCGGCGTTGTCGGCGAGGACCGCGAGCCGCCCGCGCACGCCGCGCGTGAACAACCAGACCGCCAGCGCCACGAACAGCAGGGAGCCGAACACGGCCGCGACCACCAGGGTCTGCTGCCGTTCGCGGGCGGCGTCGGCGGCATTCGAACGTAGTGTGTCGAGACGCCGCTCTTCCGCCTGGAACGCCGCGAGTTGCTGACGAAACCGGTCGAGCACGTCGGACGGCGCGAGGTCGCGGAAGCGCGCGAGCACGTCGCGCCGCCGGCCCGAATGCAGCATGTCCTGAATGCGATCCGACCATTGCCGGTAAGCCTGCACCGCCTGGCGCACCTGAACCACGCGTTCGACTTGGGCCGGATTGTCGGCGACCAGTTCGGCCAGTTGATCGATGCGCCGGTCGACGTCCATCCAAACGGTCACCGGCGTGGAGAAACGGGCGTCGTTAGCGAGCACCGCGCCGCGCAGCGCCACCGACTCGCCCAGCACCGGATCGAGGATCGCGGTGGTCTGGCGCAGCACCTCTTCGCTGTGGATAGCCCAGCGCTCCGCCTGTGTCGCATCTGCTTGCGCCTTGACCAGTCCGGACAATAGCGCCAACTCGAAGAGGGCCGGAATCGCGATCAGCAACAGCCCTTTAGTGGTCAGTCTCATGCGTGCGCATTGGAGGTCGGTGGCCCGGCAGATCATGCGCGGGGACGGGACATTATGTCGGCGATTGTGCAGGAAAACAAAGAGGGCACGCCATCGGCCAGGCATGCGCCGCCAACGTGCACAACGGGCGGACGCAAAACGTCAGGCGTTTGAATTAAACGTAAATCAAACCGAATAATTCGCCCTGCTTTGGGTCGCGCAGTTCGCGACGAAAAATTCATGCACATTATTTGTGCGTTCTCGTGCGGTTTCAGGTGCAGACGGGTTAACGGCTCGTTGCTCAAAATACACGCCGAATACCATCCAGGTGCCGGCTTGCACCGTGTCGACGCGTTTCGGCACAAGTTTGGCCCACTTCTTGCATTCACTGCCCGCTTTTTTGGCACAAGCAGGACACATCGATGGAAAGTCTGAAAACCGGCACCGACACCCTCTTCCTTCTGCTCGGCGCCGCGATGGTGCTGGCCATGCATGCAGGGTTCGCGTTTCTCGAACTCGGCACGGTACGCAAAAAGAATCAGGTCAATGCGCTGGTCAAGATTCTGGTGGACTTCTCGGTCTCGACGATCGCGTATTTCTTTATCGGCTACACGATTGCGTACGGCGTGCAGTTCTTCGGCAGCGCCGAGTCGCTGGCAGCTCATAACGGGTACGCGCTGGTGCGATTCTTCTTCCTGCTGACGTTCGCCGCCGCGATTCCGGCGATCGTGTCCGGCGGTATCGCCGAGCGCTCGAAGTTCAATCCGCAACTCTTCGCGACGTTCGTGCTGGTCGGCTTCATCTATCCGTTCTTCGAAGGGATCGCGTGGAACGACCGCTTCGGCGTCCAGGACCGGCTCGCCCACGTGTTCGGTGTGCCCTTCCACGACTTTGCCGGCTCGGTCGTCGTGCATGCGTTCGGCGGTTGGGTCGCGTTACCGGCCGTGCTGCTGCTGGGCGCGCGCCATGGCCGTTATCACCGCGACGGCGGCATTGCCGCGCATCCGCCGTCGAATATTCCGTTCCTCGCGCTGGGCGCCTGGGTGCTGGCGGTCGGCTGGTTCGGCTTCAACGTGATGAGCGCGCAGACCATCGACAAGATTAGCGGCCTCGTCGCCGTCAATTCGCTGATGGCGATGGTCGGTGGCACGCTGACCGCGTGGCTCGCAGGCCGCAACGACCCCGGCTTCACGTACAACGGGCCGCTTGCCGGACTGGTGGCGGTTTGCGCCGGCTCCGACGTGATGCATCCGCTCGGCGCGCTGGTGACGGGCGGCATCGCCGGGGTGCTGTTCGTTCATATGTTCACCTGCGTGCAGAACCGCTGGCGCATCGACGACGTACTGGGCGTATGGCCGCTGCACGGTTTATGCGGCGCGTGGGGTGGTATCGCGGCAGGCATCTTCGGCCTGCGCGCGCTCGGCGGCCTGGGCGGCGTTTCGTTCGGCGCGCAACTGGTGGGCACGCTGGGCGGAATCGTCGTGGCGACGCTCGGCGGCACACTCGTGTACGGTGCGATCCGGCTGACGGTCGGGCTGAGGCTCGATCAGGAAGACGAGTACAACGGCGCCGATCTGTCGATTCACAAGATTTCGGCGACGTCGGAGTGAGGTTCGACGGGGAGCGCCGGCGGCGCGCGAGATCCGCCGCACGAATCTCGCCGGCGCCGAACCTGTGGCATCGCTTCGGTCAGCACGTGCCAGCGCCCCGTCCGTGACCGCGCCGACCTGTCCCCACATGCACTGCCAATGTTAGACTTCTGCGCTGGAGATGGCATTCTCCTTTAACCGCCCTCGTGGCTGATGATGCCTGCTTCGTCCGGATGAACGCGGAGGCGGCATCGCGCTCCTCGCTCTGTCCGGTTTGTCGACACGCCGGTTTTGCCAGGCCTCCTCTCATGTATTGGTCCATTCTCGCTGTCGGCATCGGCGGCGCGCTCGGTTCGTTGTTCCGCTGGTTTCTGGGCATCCGCCTGAACGGCATCTTCAGCGGCTTGCCGCTCGGCACATTCGCCGCCAACGTCATTGCCGGCTACGTCATCGGCGTCGCGGTCGCCGGTTTCGCACGGGCGCCGCAGATCGCGCCCGAATGGCGGCTCTTCGTCATCACCGGCCTGATGGGTGGACTGTCGACTTTCTCGACTTTTTCAGCGGAAGTGGTGCAGCGCCTGCAGGACGGCCGGCTCGGCTGGGCGGCGGGCGAGATCGTGATTCACGTAGCCGCCTCGCTTCTGATGACCATTCTCGGCATCGCGACGGTATCGCTGCTGTCGCGCTGAAATCGCGGCGA
The DNA here is from genome assembly GCF_046030175.1 of Paraburkholderia sp. RL17-373-BIF-A. Classification (NCBI taxonomy): domain Bacteria; kingdom Pseudomonadati; phylum Pseudomonadota; class Betaproteobacteria; order Burkholderiales; family Burkholderiaceae; genus Paraburkholderia; species Paraburkholderia sp. RL17-373-BIF-A. The sequence continues at coordinate 299,756 of NZ_JARESO010000001.1, read as the reverse complement.
GCCGCGGCGCTGGAGGCGCACGCGTCGCCTCGCTACGCGTCGCGAAGCTCAGGCATGCCCCCTTGGCCGCGCGAGACGACGCGGTTCCTGCCGGCGAGTTTCGCCGCATACAGCGCGCGATCCGCGTGTTCTAGTGCCATATTGATGTCGTCGATCAAGTCGACGCAGCACACAGTCCACTACTGTGCGTTACCGGCCCTCGGCACAATACGCGGCAACAGTTCCGGCGGTACTCCTCGATACAGCGATGAATTCTCCCGTGCCGTTTCCTGGAGAACGACCATGACGTCGGCCGCGTTCAAGCCAACGCGAGTGCCGAGGTTGTGCTGAATTTGTTCGATCATGTCGTGCTTCATCGAGTCAGGACGACCCGTGCTAATCCAGATTTGAACCAGCACGAAGTCGCGAGTCCGCGGTGTCGCGGAGAAGTTCGGGAAAACGGGATCAACAATGAAGTCGTCGTCTTCGTACTCGTGGATTTTCTGAAAGCGATCATTGCTGGGATAACCAGCGAAAGAAAGCGCGTCCTGAATACAGTCGGCAATAAGCCGCTTTTCCGCTGGAGTACGACCTTTGTATAAAGATATGGTCTGAATGGGCATCGAATTCCTCTACGGCTAGATGAGGCGCAGATCGCGGCCGACGCGCTCGAAAACGCTCAGCGCAAAGTCAATATCGTCGTCCGCGTGTGCCGCGGATGTCTGCGCGCGCAGGCGAGCCGTACCCTCGGGCACGACCGGAAACGCCAAAGCAGGAACGTAGACGCCCCCTTGCTCAAGCAACTGCGAGAACACCTGTGTCATTTCGGCGTCTCCGATCAGCACCGGAGTGATCGGGCTTTCGCTGTTCACCGTCTTGAATCCGAGTTGCGCTACGCCGCTGCGAAATTTCTCGGCAACGTAGCGCATACGTTCCAGCGACTCCAGATCCGAGCGTGCCAGCGAAACGGCGGCCGCCGCCGCTTCTGCCGCTGCCGGACTTATCGAACTGCTGAAAAGCGCCAAGCGCGCTTTCCCTTTGAGTTCCGCGATGCGCTCATTGCTCGCGCAGATATAGCCTCCCCCGACGGCGCCAAACGCCTTCGAGAGCGTCCCTGTGACATAGTCAATTTTGTCCATGCAGTCATGGAGTTCGGCACTGCCTCGGCCCGTGTTGCCCACCACTCCCGCCGCGTGGCTCTCATCGAGGGCGAACATGGTGTTGGAACGGGTCGTCGCTTCAAGAAACTCAGGTAGCGGCGCGGTGTATCCCTCCATGCTAAAAACACCATCGGTAATAAAGAGTTTGCGTTGCTGCGGTTCACCTGAAGACGATTGTTCCAATGCCTGCGAAAAACTCGCCACGCTACGGTGTTTCACTCTCACGACTCGCGCCCGACTTAATCGACACCCGTCGATGATGCTCGCGTGGTTCAACTCATCACTGAAAATCAGATCACCCGCGGTCGTAACGGTGTCGAGTAGAGCGAGATTAGCTGCCGTACAGGAATTGAAGACCACCGCCGCCTCGGTCTGATGAAATTCGGCCAAAGCCTCTTCGAGTCGCCGATGCGCGCTCGTGGTTGCAAGCGGCGGGTTCATCCCGGTGCCGGCGCCATATTGCCGCAAGCCCTCATGAAACGCGGCCAGCACAACGGGGTGGTTTGCCAAACCCCGGTAGTTGTTGGAGCCGAGCACGATGATCTTCTTACCATCTATCCGAGCACTCCCCGATATGGGACTTTGTATCACTCTCAACGACATGAAAATTTCATCCTCCGGCACTAAACGCTGCGCCTACCTCTTCAGTTAAGCCGCCTGGGTTTGCGACGTCCACACCCGATCATGAGCACCCTCATTTGCGCCGATCACCCGCTCCGCAAGTGGTTTGGGCAAACTGCTAATTTTCATTAGAAAATCTGATCCAACGCCGGCGTAATAGCGCCTACGTCTCACCATGCGTTCGAAGCAGAAATTTTCCCGATTTCGTGGTGAAATTGTACTCGCGGCAGAAACCGTCACGCGTTACCATTTCTGAAGGTTAATGATTAGAAATTCTTATCTATGGAAAAGCGGCTACCGCCATTGAATGGGCTTCGCGCGTTTGAAGCAGCAGCGCGTAATCTGTCACTCAAGCTGGCAGCCGACGAACTGTGCGTGACTCCCGCAGCGGTCAGCCAACTGGTGAAGGGCCTCGAGAGCTATCTTGGAGTCGCGCTGTTCGTCCGTGCCAACCGGGGTATTCGTTTGACCCAAGCGGGCGTCGACTATCTACCGGCAATTCGAAACGCGTTCAAACAGATTGGCGATGCAACTCGCCGCATCGCCAAAATTGCGGAAACGGGGACGCTCACAGTCAGCGTGACGCCGTCGTTCGCCTCCTACTGGCTGATTCCTCGTCTCCAAAGCTTTCACGACAAACATCGCAACATCGACCTCCGGGTGATGACCGGCAAGGAACCCGTCGACTTTGCCCACGACGTGATGGACGTAGCGATCCGTCATGGCACCGCGCAGCACGGGAAGTTCTACCGCGAGCGGCTGTGCGCGGTGGATCTCATTCCGGTCGCCAGTCCGACCTTGATCGCGCAGTTCGGAATGCCCGAAACGGCTTCGGATCTGACGCGCTGGCCGCTCCTACATGAGGTCGAGCGAATGAACTGGCATCTCTGGTTTCAGTCGCAATCCGTGCAAGGTATGAGCCTGCCAAGCGGAACCGCGTTCGATGACTGCGCCATGATGCTAACCGCGATTGTTGCTGGACAAGGGGCTGGTCTCGTCCCCGCAGCGATGGCAGCGTCGGCCCTCGGCGACAACAGGATAGTCAAGGTTTGGGATTTTGATTGGCCCGAGGACTATGCCTATCATCTGGTCTTGCCCGATGGAGACCATGGACCCTTGGTGGCTGCTTTCCGCGAATGGATAATCGGAGAGATTGCCAACTCATAGAGGATATCTGAGCATCGCTAGCTGCGTAAAACGCGCCGAGCCAACTCGAACGTCGAAGCGGCGCCCTGAATCTCTTCAAGTGTGAAATCGCGAGCAATGAAGATCGCCGCCACCGGCGCGGCGTATCAAACCGACATGAACGCCGGTGCATCACGGAGGTCGCTTACTTCTGCAGCAGCGCTTCCTGGTGAGCCTTCACGAGGTCTGCCATGCTGTTGAAGCGGAAGTTCACGGCAGGTTGTTCGCCCGGGTTCATCGTCGCGCCGAAACCGGTCTGCGAATGGCGACGATAGATCCAGCACGATGCCAGCCCGAACGCGTTCGCGGGCTTGTGGTCGTGAAACAGACTTTCCGCGGTATGGAGAATCGTCTCCTTCCCGATACCGCGTGCGCTCAGCTTGTCCAGCATGTACTCGAAGTTACGCGGCGACGGCTTATAGGAGCCGACGTCCTCCGCGGTGATGATCGCGTCGAATTCGACCTGAAGCTTCACGTTGCTGTGCGTGAAGCTCTCATTGTCGATGTTCGACAGGATCACCAGCTTGTAGTACTTCTTCAGGTACTGCAGCGCAGCCGCCGAGTCCTCGAATGCCGGCCAGTTACGTATGGACTTGCCGTAGGCGACGCACTCCTCGTGCGTGAAAGGCACCTGCCACTCTTCGGCCAGTCGCTTGTACACGATAGGAAGCAGTTCCTGGTAACGCTTGGCGGGCGTGTAGGCCTGCTGCGACGACTCGTGGCGCGCGTGCGCTTCGAGAACCTGATCCCGCGTCAGCGGCGGACTCACGCGCTCGAGCAGAGGACGCAAGCCTTCGAAGATGCCCGTTTCCCAGTCGATCAGCGTGCCATAGCAGTCGAAAGTCAGCGTATCGAAGTCGGTCAGTTTCATAGTCAATCCTCCTGTTGGTCGGTGAGCTAGACATAGTCTATTGGGCGTGCGCAGCAGCCGTTACTTGTGTTTCTCGCTACCCCCGCGCTTCCTTGATCCACGCTAGTTAGCTTCCATTCGAAGCCTACAATAAGCTTGCGATCCAATCTGGCTGGACGTAAAGTGGGCGCTCGACAAATCAGCAGATGAGATGATGGATGCTTAAGTTCCTGGCGCTATGTGTCGCATTGGGTGTTTCCGGCACGGCGTTCGCTAAAGCCGATTGCCCGGCCCATCCGAAGAGCGAGTGGATGAAGGAATCGGATGCGCGCGCTCAACTCGAAGCAGAGGGCTATAAGATCAAGAAGTTCAAGGTCGACGGCAACTGCTACGAAATCTACGGCCACAACAAAGAGGGCAAAAAGGTCGAGATCTACTACGACACCAAGACGCTTGCCGTCGTGAAGTCCGAGATCGACTAAACTCTGGCGCGCGCGATGCCCGTCAAAACCTGGGACATGGGCGTGCGATTCACGCATTGGACCGTTGCGGGCATCGTCGTGTGGAATCTGTTCGGGCCGACTGATCAGACACATCGGGTACTGGGATATATCGCTGCGGGTCTCGTTGCATGTCGCATCGTGTGGGGGTTTATCGGCACGCCGTACGCGCGATTCTCCGCCTGGTGGCCGACGCCGGCGCGTGTGAAAGACTACGTGCGCTCGCTGGGCGCCGGCAAGCCACTGCGTCATCTGTCGCACAATCCGCTCGGCGGCCTGATGGCGATCGCACTCTGGCTGCTGATTCTCGCACTGGCGGCAAGCGGCTGGCTGATGCGCCTCGACGCCTTCTGGGGTGACGACTGGCCGCATGAGCTTCACACGTATTTGTCAATCGCACTGCAAGTCTGCGTGTGCGTCCATATCTTCGCGGCCGTCGTCATGAGCATCTGGACACGTGACAATCTGATCGGCGCGATGCTGTCCGGCTTCAAACGCGATCCCGCCGACAAGCGCTGACGGCTGCGAGCGCGCTCCGCCGCTAACGACCGCATGCGGGCCACTACGAACGCCGGATACGGCCATTCACCCCCCGGCCCGTTCCGATGGCGCGCTGAATCGCGAATCAGAGGTTCGCAACCTCGCCCCGTATCAAACCCGGCGCAGTCACAGCGTTCGATCACAAAACGGTTTGCTGCGCTGCACGCTCGGGTTTGCCCGGTTGCCGCGGACGGATGCGAAGCATAGGCTTTGTAATACTTTGGTAAGTGTTATTCGCAGGTTGCCGGATAAGCCAGCCGTTCCCGCGATCTGCGCAGGATGCACAGGTGTCACGACCGCGCCGCACAGTTCGGCGCCGGGATACTTCCCCGCCGTCATACGGGTCACGCTGGCGTGTCAAACAATGCTCTGATTGACGACTGAAGTGATTGTTTTGGAGCTCAAATGGCTTCGCACAAACCGCTTTACCGATCACTTTATTTTCAGGTAATCGTCGCGATCATCGCCGGCGTTGTGTTGGGAATTTTCGCCCCGCACACTGGCGAGGCGATGAAGCCGCTCGGCGACGCCTTCATCAAACTGATCAAGATGATCATCGCCCCCATCATCTTCTGCACGGTGGTCGTCGGCATCGCCGGCATGGAAGACATGAAGAAGGTGGGCAAGACCGGGGGATTGGCGTTGCTCTACTTCGAGATCGTCAGCGCTCTCGCGCTGGTGGTCGGATTGGTGATCGTGAACCTGGTACAGCCCGGCGCCGGCATGAACGTGGACCCGAAGACGCTGGACGCGAAGGCCGTGGCTACGATCACCAGCGGGCGGAAGATGGAGAGCACGACCGACTTCCTGATGAACATCATCCCCTCGACCGTGGTCGACGCGTTCGCCAAGGGCGAGATACTTCAGGTTCTGTTGTTCGCGCTCATGTTCGGCTTCGCGTTGCACTCGTTCGGCGGTAGAGGCACATTGATATTCGACTTCGTCGAGAAGATCTCCCATGTGTTCTTCCGCATCGTCGGCTTCATCATGAAAGCGGCGCCGATCGGCGCCTTTGGCGCGATGGCCTTTACCATCGGCAAATACGGCATCGGCAGCATGGTCTCGCTTGGAATGCTGATGCTCACGTTCTATGCGACCTGCCTGTTCTTCATCTTCGTCGTGCTAGGACTGATTGCCCGGTTCCATGGCTTCAGCGTGTGGAAGTTGATCAAATACCTCAAGGAAGAACTGTTTATCGTTCTTGGAACCTCCTCGTCGGAAGCAGCGTTGCCTCGTGTCATGGTGAAGCTGGAGAATCTCGGCGCGAAGAAGTCCGTGGTCGGACTAGTCATTCCAACCGGGTACTCTTTCAATCTCGATGGCACGTCGATCTACCTCACCCTGGCTGCCGTCTTCATCGCCCAGGCGACGAATACGCCGCTTGACCTCACGCATCAGATCACTTTGCTGGCCGTCTTGCTGCTGACCTCCAAAGGCGCTGCGGGCGTTACGGGCAGCGGGTTCATCGTGCTGGCGGCAACGCTGTCCGCGGTCGGACATGTACCCGTTGCAGGCCTTGCGCTGATCCTCGGCATCGACCGCTTCATGTCCGAAGCGCGCGCGTTGACGAATTTCATCGGCAATGCTGTGGCTACGTTGGTGGTCGCCAAGTGGACCCATGAACTGGACGAACCCAGAATGCGCCGGGTCCTGGATAAAGAGACTCCGGAAGAGGCGGACGAGCCGGAAAAGGTGTTTGACCGTACGGACGAACGGATGCCCATTGCTACAGCAGGACCGGGCTCGCACAACATCTAGAGAGCCCGGCAAGTTGCCGCATCTATCGACCTGACAGGCGGGAGCTCAGCCGGCGCGTCGTCGGACCAACTGCCGCAGCGACAGCGCGTGCAGCAGGATCGAAACTGGGACCACGAAAGCAGGGGTCAGCACATCCGGATAAGTGCCGGCGCCGATGCTCGTCACGCTCGGAACGAGCAACTGGAAGGGCCCAGGCGAAGTGATCATCCCCAAGGTAATCGCGACGGCGAAATCGGCGAGGCCGAAGATGTTCCAGCCGATCGCCGCCTTCCGCCCTTGAGCTGTGCCGCTCGCCACGGCGATTGCCGCCGGCACGGCGAACAGGCCGGTCAAGACATCGCCGACGCCCGCCGGCAACGCGAACACGCCTGGCAGCGCCCCATGCAGCCAGGCGGCGAGAGCCCAACCGCCAAATACCCGATAAAGCTGAAGAGCGACAAGCCAGGTCGCCGGCATTCCATCGAGCACCTGCCCGACCCGCCTCGACAACAGCAGCAGCGGCGCGCCGAGCATAACGGGCAGGAAGATCGCCAACGGCAACAACGGCAACGCCGAGGCGCTCGTGCGAAAGACGCCATTGATCGCCGCGCTCCAGACAACAGCGAACCACAGCGTGTCTGGAATCATGACCGCCAGCCAGGTCGTGCGGCGTTGGCGCGGCGTCAGTTCCGCGTTTTCGAGCCCGAGCCACAAACCGACTGCAATAAGCCCATGGACCATCAACTGATGAGCGGTGATCGCAACGCCGCTGGTTGGGATAATCGGCTTCCAGTAGATCAACGCAATCCACAGCACGGTCAACGGAACCAGCCAAAGCAGGCTGCGCCAGGCGGGACGCGGCAGGACGATGCCGGCGGGAATAGAGGCGGCGGTCATCAGTGGTTCTCCAGGTTGATTCGGGTCGTGGTCAATGCAGCCTCGAACACCGCGGTGAGAATGCCGAGTCGGCCTTCCAGGAGATTTCGCGCCAGGTTGGTGGAAAGCTGCGCGAAGTCCGGCCCCATCACCACGCCGAGATTTGGCGAGGGCGGTGGTCCTGACGCACGCAGTTGGGTGAACCAGGCCTTTGCGGCGTCGGTGTCGTTTTGCGATGCCAGCGTGCGGAAGCCTGCCTGTTCAATCGCCTCGCGCGTTGCATCGGCAGTCAGGAGAAAGCTTGTTGTCGACGTGCGCGCCCAGGGAACCGGGTAGTACGGTTCGCTGCCGTTTGCGACGACATCGAACGTCGCGAACCGGCCGGATGGCTTCAGCACGCGTCGGATCTCCCGATAAAGCCGTGCGCGTTCGGCAATGTTCATCGCGACGTGCTGCAGCAATACGGCGTCGAAGCGGCTGCCGTCCAAGGGAAGGTCCAGCGCGCTGGCGGCATGGAACGACACCTGTTCGCTCTGCCCTGTGCGTCGGGTGAGATAGCGTGCGGCATCCACGAACGGTTCGCTCAGGTCGATACCCGTCACCCGGCAGCCATAGGTTGCAGCCAGAAAACGAGCCGGCCCGCCAACGCCGGAACCGACGTCCAGCACCGCCATGTCGGCGGTGATCCCGGCGAGTTTGGCAAGTTCGGCGGTGGCCGCAAGCCCACGGGTGTGAAACTGGTCAAGGGCGCCTAGTTGCTGCGGCGTGAGTTGCTGATCCTCCGGCCCAAAAACTGCGAGCGCGATCTTCAACCGGTCGGTCAGGCCGGTCGCGTAATAGTGATCTCGTACGCCATCAAGTGCATCAGTCATTGCAAGGTTCCTCCACGATCTCAGCGGATTGTTCAGGGCTCGCGAGCCGACACCGGCCCGAGTCCTCATCTGCAGGCGTAGGTGTACCATGGCCTCTCGCGAGCAACTATTCCTCACAATGTTGACGGGCTATGAAGCAGAACTTCACAGTCAGACAAGGCGCGCTCGATGGCGTGGAGGTGTTTCTGAGCGTTGCCCAGCATCGCAGTTTTCGCCGGGCGGCCGCTGAACTCGGAGTGACGCCGTCGGCCGTCAGCCAGACTGTGCGTGTACTTGAAGCACGCATTGGCGCCGCCCTCTTCATACGCACCACGCGTAGCGTCGGCCTGACCGAAGCGGGCGAACGATTTCTTTCGCACGCACAGCCCGCCTTCGAGGCGCTTGTCGCCGCTAGTGAAGTTGCGCGCGGACTTGGCGAGCGGCCCGCCGGGTTGTTACGCCTTTCCGTGCCGCGCGCGGTGGTGCCAATCCTGCTGGAACCGCTGATTGCCTCCTTCTGCCACGCTTATCCCGAGGTCGAAGTGGAGATCGCCGCAAGCAAGGAGCTGGTCGATCTTGCGGCGGAAGGATTTGACGCCGGTATCCGGCTGGGTCAGTTCGTCGACGCCGACATGATCGCGGTACCGTTGACGCCACCGTTACGCCTCATCGTCGTCGGCAGCCCTGCCTACTTTGCGGCGCGCCGCCGGCCCATGCACACGGACGATCTGCGTCAACACGCATGTTTGCGATGGCGGCGATCCAGCGGCGCGCTCGCGCTATGGTCTTTCAACGGCAACGGCCAGCCGATCGAGATCGCCGTATCCGGCCCGCTCATCGCCCACGATTTTCCCACCTTGCTCGGCGCGGCAGTCGAAGGGGTAGGCCTTGCGCAACTCCCTGAGCCGATGGCGGCTGAAGGGTTGAGAACGGGGAAACTGGTGCACGTGCTGGAACCGTTCGCGCCGATGATACCCGGCGTGTTTCTCTACTATCCAAGCCGCCGGCAGATCATGCCGAAGCTGCGCGCCTTCATCGATCATGTGAAGAGCCACCCAGCCGGCGATAGCGAAGGCTCGGGTACATGATGACTATTGGCGTGCCGGGTTGCCATAGGAAGGTCCAGCAGAGCGGTCGCACTCTGACGGATGACGACCGTCTCAGGTCGACCCGCTTGCACCGCTCGCGGCTGGTCGAGGACATATGTCCGATGCGATCCGCTCGCTAAGCTAGCGCATTTCGGCGCGAAGCTCCCGTACCCCACGGCCGAGCCTCCGACGCAGCAGAGTCCGCAATGTCGCCGAATCGGCGTAGCCAACCTCGCTCGCAATTTTCTCGACGTCGTAGCCAATCGAAACGAGGTTTTGCGCCCGCTCGATTCGCAGGTCCTGGAAGAACGCCAGTGGCGACTTACCCAGCACTGCCTCGGTGCGGCGTTGCAACGTGCGGGGTCCGACGGACAATGCAGCCGCTGCCGCCTGAAGCGAAAACCCCGAGGAAAGATTGTCGCGAGCCCATCGCTCGAATCGCGCGACCAATGGATCGGCGTGGGCGAGGTGATCGGGAATGATGTATTCGGCCTGGGATGAACGCTTGTCAATGAGCATGAAGCGGGCAACGAGCGTCGCGAGTTCGGGACTTGCCTGACGCAACAACCATAGCGCAAGGTCGAGATGGCCCATCGCGGAACCCGCCGTCACCACGCGATCCGAGGCGACGACCATGCGTGAATCATCCAGATTGACGGCCGGATAGCGTTGGCGGAAAAAAGGCGCCAGCGACCATGTGGTCGTCGCTTCGCGATTATGCAGAAGCCCGGCTTCGGCCAGCAGGAAAGTACCGATGCAGGCGGCCGCGACGCCGACGCCGTCAGCATGCCAGGTACGCAGGTACGCCATCGCCTCGCGCACGTCCGGACGCCCCAGCGCCTCGATCAGGCGCTCCGGTTGCCTGACATTCGGCGCAGGCACCACCACCCAATCCGGGCGGGGAACGTTGCTTGCCGGTTCGACTGGAGTCGACAATCCATGCGCGGTACGAATGCGTCTGCGTACGCCAACGAGCCTCACATCGAAGGGCGGTGCGGCGAACCCCTGGGCGGCGGCCAGTTCGTTGGCCGTCGCAAAAGTATCCAGCAGTACCGTGAGCCCGGTGTCGAATAGGCCGTCAAGCGCGAAGATGACGAGTCTCATGTCGCAAATAACTCCATTAATGTCATTTGCGACTATAGCCCCGCTCCGATCGGACGTCTAGACTGCACAGCAATGCGGCCGCGGTAATGCGCTTGCGCCGGTTGAACATTCAAGCAATCCGCTGGCACATAGCTGCGCTTGCAAAAGGAGAAGATATGAGTGGTTCGATACAAGCAGACCTCGACCGTCCGATCTGGACGGCCCTCGCAACGAAGCAGGCGCACCTTGGATACGGAGACACGCTTGCCCGTCGATACCACCCCGATGTGGCGCCCTTCGCTGCCCTGGCATTCGAAACCCCTGCGGCATACCAGGCGCTCCTTCAGCTTCTGTTGCCTCACGAGCAGGTAGCTGTCCTCCAATCCGATGAACCGATCGGTCCAATCGACGGGCTTCAAATGACGCGCGTGGGAGTGATCCATCAAATGATCGCCCGGCACCGCGAAGCAAGCGGCACGGACGACCGCGCGGTAAGCCGGATGGGTGACGCGGATGCGAACGACATGCTCGACCTGGTCCAGAAGACCAAGCCCGGCCCTTTCGGCAAGCGAACTCGCGAGATGGGCAACTACATTGGGATTCGTGAGCGCGGGCGTCTAATTGCGATGGCTGGCGAACGGATGTGCGTCGACGGATACGTCGAGATCAGCGCCGTTTGCGTCGATGAAGACTATCGGGGAAAAGGCCTTGCTGGCCGGCTCGTAAAAATCCTGCGTAGAGAAATCGAGCAACGCGGGGAAACACCGTTTCTCCATGTGTTCAGTGACAACATTTCCGCGATTGGGTTGTATGAGCGGCTTGGCTTCGAATTGCGTCGCACGTTCCACCTTACCCGCGTCGGACATGCAGATTCGCTTTCGACTTCAGTTCCTACGTCCATTTAGCGAAAGGTCGAAATGGGCTAACCATCGGTTATTCGGCCACCACGTTGGTCCACAGAAGCGAAGCTGTCTTCTCTCCAGCTACGCTCGCTCTTCGACGTCAACGTATTCGGCATCCAACGGACCCTGCGGGCAGTCTTGCCGGCTTTCAGGGCACAGGGTGACGGCCTGGTCGTCAATATCGGATCGATCCTCGGCCGGGTGACCTTCCCGTTTTTCGGTGTATACGACGCGTCGAAATTCGCAATCGAAGCATTAACCGACAGCTACCGCTATGAGTTGTCGAAGTTGGGCAGCGACGTGGTTCTCGTCCAACCCAGCAACTATCCGACGAATATTTTCGCCAGCGCCCAGCGGCCAGCCGACGCCACGCGAGGCACCCAGTTGATGAAGGATCTCGGTCTCGGACAGTTCGCGGAACCGCGAACGGGCCCGGCGGCAGCTTGAAAACATGTCTCGGCCCGGCGGCAATGCCGGCCTAACGTGCTTGTCACCGTCCGTTTTGTGGCGGCTAACCGAGGTAGGTGTACCAGCCGGAGGCTATCCGAAAACTCGAGCCCATACCGCCCGAAGGCGACGCGCGCGGTTTTCGAAGAGATATGACGCAATCAGCGCCAGGAGGCCTGAAATAGCACCCGTCACGATGTGCTCGAGATACGGGATGCGGTAGTGACTCGCGTGCGAATAGGCGTCGCCTACCGTCGTCAGGACGCCGACGACAAGCGCATTGCCGTATCGATGCGCGTAGAGTTTCTCCACAGGTGTGAAGGTCAAAAGTACGGCCAGGAGTCCGGTAAGCAGACCGGTATGGAATGCAATCGTCCAGTGGGCAAGGCTCATGACATTGCCCCAACTTCCCGGCATGCAAGTCATGCACGCGCTGGTCGGCTGCCAGAAACGCTGAATAAAGAGCCTGGCGCGGCGTTTCCACTCGGTTGACATGATGTATTCCCAACAATGCCGTTGCCACAGCCGACGCCACCATGCGTTTCGTTGGCGCGGTTTCCAGGCCGTTTGACCGGATTGCCGTCAACGCCATGGATGCGTCGAATCTACACGCCGTCGAGGCCGGGTAAGCACGCGTACATGGTCGAATACTACACCGCGATTGGGCGGCCGCCGTCTTGTCCGGAGCCGGTATTCAGCCCTTGCGTTTATCGCCGCGACTCCATCGACGACAGGCAGCGAACGAGCGCTTCCTCGTGAAGTGAGCGTCCGGACTAACCGGCTCATGCCGTCATTCGGGTCGCCGTTGTACAGTGTCGATTGAATGGAAGGAGACGCGATATGGAGAACCCATCGAACAAGTGGCCGATGCTTTGCGTGTTGGTTTTATCGCTCGCCGGCTGCGCGGCGGGCGGCAGCCCGCAAAGCGCGGCGCACTTGAGCACATCGCAATGCAGCGACCTGGCCGCGCTCAAGAACAACGCCCCTTTAACTCCGGAGCGAAACCGCAGCGAACTGGCGGCTCTAAGGAAAGCTGGCTACGATCCATCCAGGTGGTTCGACCCGTACTACCCGGAGGATCTACAGGCGGCACAGCGCCGGGTCGACAGTTGGTTCCAGGCGGAGTGCCAGCAGGCGCCGCCCGCTTGACGCCAAACTCTAGCGTTGAAGGCCATCGAGAAGGTCGAAAAATTGCAAGGCACCCGTAACCTGATCGTCCATACGGCCGGATGTGGCCCGGTGCTGCTCGATGCAATCTGCATACACCGCGTGAAACTTACGAGTTGACGATAGGCGACTCGCGGTCGACGATTTTTCAAGCACCTTTCCAAGCAGTGCATCGAACCGCCTGACGCGGGTCACTCTGCAACAGGTGATTGCGTTCCCTCAGGCCACCCGAAGAGCCGTCAAGTCCGATCGCCGGATGCCTCCAGCGTCAACGATAGCCGTTATTTCGATAACATATCGAGGCCGACATGCCCGTGCCGTGGGGAAACTCGGTATAGTTCGGAAGCGTGGGCATTTCGGTTGCCCCATTCTGAAGGATGTCGATATGATACCAATCGGTGTAGCAGCCTCAGTACTCAGCGGCGTGAGCAGCGCCATCGGTTCCGGGCTGTCGAAGCTGACAGGCCAGAGCTCCACGAGTGAATCGAGCCAGCCGAGTTTTGCGGCACATCTGAAGGCGGCAACGTCACCGAGCAGTCTAGGCAAAAGCGTCCATCACCTTCACGCGCATGGCGCAGTAAGCGCATTGGCGGATCGGTCGCCATCGTCAGCGCAAGCCACTACCGGTTCCGGTACGACAGCGGTCGGCTCGGTTATCAATATCAGCGCTTAAAATACCACCGCATACGAGTCGACCAGCCGTGTCTGGCCGCATTGTGCCCGGCCAGCGGTCGAATCGATCGTCGTGTGAAGGCGCTACATCCGCTCGGCGCGGCGCCCCTCATTGAGGTCGACGGCATGTTGCTCGCCGAATCGGCCAATCGCTAAAAGAACCCACTCTCAGCAACGGCACAGCCGCATGCCAATGCACGCACTTCTGAAACCGTTCGCCTGCCAAAGACTTTCAGTCGCAGTGCCACCGCATGAACCCATTGGCTTTCCGTCTACGCCAGTGAGCTTGCAGGGTAAGGCTCAATCAATTCAGCGAAACGGTCTGCAAGCGTCTGCCTTGCCCGTGCCGGCCAGATCGCGCTGAGTTCGAAACGCGGCAGCGCGGCGCCGTCGACGATCTCGCACAGCCTTACTCCGCTAAATTGCAGCGCCCGCACCGAACGCGGCAGCAGCGACACACCGCACCCCGCGGCGACGCACGCGAGCACGGTCAGCGACCGGTTCGCGTCCTGCACGATCTCCACCTCGCAATCCGCCTGCCGGAACGCGCTCAGGATGCCCGCGCGAATGTTGGGTAACTGGCCCTGCGGGAACCATACAAGCCCGTGCTGCGCGAGCTCGCGTAACGACACAGTCGCGCCGGCCTGCAACGGAAACGTCGCCGGCAACACCGCGACCAATTGCTCCCGCGCGATTAGCTTCTCCCGCATCTTGCCCGCGACCGCCACCGGCGTATGCAGCAAGCCGATATCGATTTCCCCTTTCTCGAGCGCGCTTGCCTGCTCCGCGTTGCTCATCTCGCGCAGCACCAACTCGACATCCGGCACCGATGCGCGCAACGCCGCAATAGCGCGCGGCAGCACCTCGAACAGCGCCGCCGACGCGAAGCCCACCGTCAGACGCCCTGCCCGTTGCGCGCCGATTTCGCGAGCGCGGTGTGAGGCGGCGTCGATTCTCGCGACGCTCATCCGCACGTCCTCGACGATCGCCAGCCCGGCGGCGGTAAGGTCCGCACCACGCCGCGTCCGGTTGAACAGCTTGACGCCCAGGTCCTTCTCCATGCGAGTGAGCGCCTGACTCAGCGCGGGTTGCGCGATGTTCAGCCGTTCAGCGGCGCGCGTGACGCTGCCTGCATCGGCGACGCAGAGGAAGTACTTCAGGTTGCGCATGTCCATATTAGAACGATATGAAAAATGATCATTTGCATCATATATCTTTATCCACCCGCTCACTAGAATGCCTCCACGTGCGATGAGCAAGCAGACCGTCGTCACGAAAATATCGACAGCCTTGGATGGGACCAGAGTCAGGCGCCAAAGCGCCAACTCGGGTCGACAGGAGACAAAGATGAACTGGTACCGCGAAATATCGACGCTCGAAAAACGCACGCTGTGGAGCTGCTTTGCCGGATGGGCGCTCGACGGCGTGGACACGCAGCTGTTCAGCCTCGTGATCCCGACCTTGCTAGTAACCTGGGGCATCGGCAAAGGCCAGGCGGGCTTGATCGGCGGCGCAACGTTAGTCGCCGGCGCGTTGGGCGGACTGCTTGCGGGCATGCTGTCGGACCGGTACGGCCGCGTGCGCGCGTTGCAGATCACCGTGATCTGGTTCTCGCTCTTCACCTTTCTCAGCGCCTTCGCGCAGAACTTCGAACAGTTGCTTGTTCTCAAGGCTTTGCAAGGCGTGGGCTTTGGCGGCGAATGGACCGCTGGCGCCGTGCTGTTGAGCGAGACCATGCGCGCGGAGCATCGCGGCAAGGCGATGGGCATCGTGCAAAGCGCGTGGGGTTTTGGCTGGGCGGGCGCAGTGCTTCTGTACACGCTGGTTTTCTCGTTCGTGCCGCCGGATTGGGCGTGGCGGTTGCTGTTCGGCATCGGCGTGATTCCGGCCGGCCTCGTGCTTTATCTGCGCCGCAACGTGGTCGAACCGCCACGCGCCGCCGCGCCGGTCGCGTCGCCGAGGCAGGCGCTCCCCGCCGCACGGAATATCTTCGACCGGTCGGTGATTCGCACGACGATCGTGGGCGCGCTGATCGGTGTCGGGGCGCACGGCGGCTATCACGCGATCACGACATGGCTGCCGACTTATCTCAAGACCGAACGGCATCTGTCAGTGCTCGGCACCGGTGGGTATCTTGCCGTCATCATTACGGCGTTCATCTGCGGCTGCTTCGTGAGCGCGTGGCTGCAGGACCGCATCGGCCGCCGGCTCAACGTGATTCTGTTCGCCGTGTGCTGCATCGCGACGGTCAATCTCTACGTCTTCCTGCCGATGGGCGACACCGCCATGCTGTTCCTCAGCTTTCCGTTGGGCCTCTTTGCAGCCGGCATCCCCGCCACGCTCGGCGCACTGTTCAACGAACTCTATCCGCAAGGCATTCGCGGTACCGGCGTGGGCTTTTGCTACAACTTCGGACGGATCGTCTCGGCGGGTTTTCCGGTGCTCGTCGGACACATGGGCAACTCGATGCCGCTCGGCTCGGCGCTCGGCATCGATGCCGGCATTGCCTACGGACTCGTGGTGGTGGCCGCGCTCATGCTGCCGGAAACGAAGAACCGCCGGATCGCGACGGTAACGGCCAACGCCGCGAGCCGCGCATAACGGGGAAACACATGATCGACGAACAGATTCAAACGATGCAGACGCAAGACACTGCGGTGGCGGACCAGTGGTATCACACCAAGGATCAGCGAATCGTCGCAATCGACGCGCATGCCCACGTGTTCGTACGCGGCTTGCCGCTGGCGCGGCAGCGTCGCCATGCGCCGGATTACGACGCAACGGTGGATGCCTACGCCGGTCACTTGCTGTTAAACGGTGTCTCGCACGCCGTGCTCGTGCAACCCAGTTTTCTCGGCACCGACAATTCCTTTTTCCTCGATGTGGCAAAGCGCTATCCGCGACGTTTTCGTGGGGTGGCGGTCGTGGATTGCGCAGTCACCGATCACGAGCTCGCGCTGCTCGATAGCACAGGCGTAGTGGGTATCCGATTGAATCTCGTCGGCCTGAAGCTTCCTCAACTGACCGCACCCGACTGGCGGCGGCTGTTCGCGCGTGTCAACGCACTCGGCTGGCATGTCGAGGTTCACCGTCAAGCCGTGGATTTGCATGCCGTTGTCGGGCCGCTGCTCGAGCAGGGCTGCACGGTGGTCGTGGATCACTTCGGCCGGCCCGATCCGCGCACTGCTGCCGACGATCCAGGCTTCACGTATCTGCTGTCGCTTGCCGCTACCGGACGCGTCTGGGTGAAGCTGTCGGCGGCTTACCGGAGCGCGGTGAACGACGACGGCACAGCATTGGGCACCGCTCTCGCGAGCCAGCTTCTCGACGCTTACACACCCGCGCGACTGGTGTGGGGCAGCGACTGGCCGCATACGCAGCATCAGCAACTCGTCGATTACACCGCGACCCGTCGTGCGCTCGATCTGTGGGTTCCGGACGCGGCGCAGCGCGAGTCTATTTTGACCAGCTCGGCGCGCACGCTTTATCGATTCGAATAAGCGCTCGACCGCGGCGGCCAATCCGCCGGAGCGGCACATCACAACGGCAGCGATTTCAGCCATGTCGCCGATCTTTCGGGATCGGCCGGAAACGCGATTGCAAAAAGGCGCCAGTTCCATCCTGTGACGTTTGCTCACAAAGTCAATATTTTTCGTGCATTGTCCTCCCACCGGTCACGGCGCTTAATCTCCCTTGAGAGCAACCCGCAACGCGTAGATCTGGGGAAAACCATGGACCTTGAGGCGCTCAAACCCGCGATTTCCGATCGGTTGATGAAACGGATCGCCTGGCGGCTCGCGCCGCTGATGATCCTGATGTACATTGCGAACCAGCTTGACCGCGCAAACATCGGCTATGCAGCGCTGACCATGAATGCCGAACTGCATATGACAGCGGCGCAATACGGTTTCGCGGCAAGTCTGTTTTTCCTTGGCTATATTCTCTTCGAAGTACCGAGCAACCTGTGCATGCATCGGTTTGGCGCCCGGCTGTGGATGACGCGCATCCTGCTGAGCTGGGGTCTGCTCTCCTCGCTGACGAGCTTCGTCCCCGACTCCCGTTGGCTCTACATCGCCCGCTTCTTTCTTGGCGCATTCGAGGCGGGTCTGTTTCCGGGCATGGTGTACTACCTCACGCTGTGGATGCCCGCGCGCAATCGCGTCTGGATGATGTCGCTGTTCGTGACCGCTATCCCACTGACCGGTGTGCTCGGCGCGCCCGTGTCCACGTGGCTGATGGCACACGCCACCGTGTTCGGCGTGAGCGGCTGGCGCGCGATGATTCTGCTGGAGGGATTGCCCGCGATCATTCTCGGCGTGGTCGCCTATTTCTGGCTGACGGACGACCCTTCCCGCTCGCGGTGGCTTTCCGCCGCTGAAAAGGGCGAAATCGCCGCCGCGCTGGCTGCCGAACGGGCTCAGGCAGCAACCGCCACGTCGTCGTCCGACGTCTCGCGAGCGCTTCGAAATCCGAAAGTCTGGGCCCTCGGCATCGTCTATTTCGGCACCAACGCCGGCATCATCGGCTTGCTCTATTTCCTGCCGCAAGTCATCAAGACGTTTGAAAGCACATTCGGGGTGAAGTACAGCCTCACGGACGTCGGGCTGATCACGGCGATTCCATTCGGCGTCGCTGTCATCGCGATGCTGATCTGGGGCCGTCTGGTGAGCCGCCACAATGTCGGGGCCTGGCATGTGGCCGGCCCGCTGCTGGTGTGCGCAGCCGCGCTCTCGGTGGCGCTACTGCTGAAGTCTCCCTACCAGTCGATCATTGCGCTTTCGATTGGCGCGTCGGCCTGCTTTTGCAGCATCACGACTTTTTGGCAGTTGCCCAGCCGCATACTCACGGATCGGGCTGCGGCGGCCGGCATCGCGCTGATCACGAGTATCGGCGTATCGTCAGGATTTTTGCTGCCGTATTTTATCGGGTGGGTCAAGGATACGACCGGCACGTTCGTGCTTGCGTTCGTCGGCATTGCAGCGACGATGGTGCTCGCTTCCATCGTGGTCATGCTGCTCGAAACGCGCTGGCGCGAGGTCGGCCTGCGCCGGCTTGCGAGCGAATAGGCGTCGCCTGCGCCTCGCCGCACGAAGGGCTATCATCGGCGTATCCATTGCCCATTCCTTTTCGCCAGCAAGGATTATCGATGCGCCGCGGTGTTCCCAGTCTCAGCGCCCTGCAAGCTTTTGAAGCAGCGGCGCGTCATGAAAGTTTTTCGAAGGCCGCGGCCGAGCTGTCGCAGACGCACGGCGCCGTCTGCAAGAAGGTCAACGAGCTCGAGGCGCATCTGGGCATCACGCTCTTCGAGCGAGTCCGTCAGCGGCTGGTATTGTCCGCGGCGGGCGCGGAGTACGCACGGCGGATCCGCGTCCATCTCGACCAGATTCGACGCGATACGCTCGAACTGGTCCGCAAGCAAAGCGAAGTGAAGCTCCAACTGGCCGTCGGCGTCACATTTGCATCTCAATGGCTGATTCCACGTCTGCATGATTTCTACGAGTCCAATCCGGATCTGCAGCTCCACATCATGGGTCGCGACCAGCCGACTTTCTTCGACGATTCGAGTTTCGATGCCGCGATCTATTTTGCGCAGAGCTTGTGGCCTGCAATGCCAGGACAGCCGCTCGTCAGCGACGATGAAATTCTTGCTGTCTGTGCGCCCTCGTTGATCGGTACGCGCGGTACGTTGAGCGGCGAAAGGATCAGCGCGCT
Organism: Paraburkholderia sp. RL17-373-BIF-A; assembly: GCF_046030175.1. Taxonomy (NCBI): domain Bacteria; kingdom Pseudomonadati; phylum Pseudomonadota; class Betaproteobacteria; order Burkholderiales; family Burkholderiaceae; genus Paraburkholderia; species Paraburkholderia sp. RL17-373-BIF-A. Next base: position 280,386 of record NZ_JARESO010000001.1, on the reverse strand, counting down.
GCCCTGGATCCACACCCGCGATCTACCGCGCGCATGGCTTGCATGGTCCGAAACGGCGTGCGCCCAGGTCATCGAACCCAGCACGTCGAACCAGCACTACGACATGTTCATCATGGCGATTAACGCCGCGATTTCCGGACTGGGTGTGGCCTTGCTTCCGCATATCCTGATCGAACGGGAGTTGCGCAGCGGTGCACTCGTCCAGATCCACCCTCATTCGATCCCGAATCCGGAGACCGTCTACTACTCGTTTCCAGAGCAGAAACGCGAGTGGGAGCCGCTCAAACGCTTCGATCAATGGCTAGGCGCCGCGGTTCGCGACTATCGTGACGGCTGCCGCGACCGCGCGGCAGCTATCGAAGCGACGCTTGCGTCACACTAGCAATATCCGCGTCAGGCGAGTTCGCGCAGATCAGGATTGTCGCGCAGGAGTTGCTGATAGAGTCCCTGGAATCCAAGCCATGCTACATAGTCGGATCCCAGTTGCGCGCGCGTGGCCTGCGCCTCCTCGTCGGAGAGCGGCTCGATCGGGCCGGCCGCCTCGGCCAGTAACTGCACCTGGCAGCAACGCTCCATCGCGATGAAACGATACGCTGCGGCATCGACGGATGAGCCGACGGTCAGCAGCCCATGATTGAGCAGAATCGCGGCGCGCTTCGTGCCCATCGTCTGCGCGATCCGGCGACCCTCTTCAGTGGCGAGCACCACTACGTCGCCACGAAATAGCACGTGATCCTCGTGGAAGAGACAGGCTTCCTGATTGAGCGGAGCAAGCAGCCGTGCGCGCGCAGAAAATGCGCGACCGAAAGTCGTGTGTGTATGGGCTGCTGCAACGACATCGGGATTCGCGCCGTGGATGCCGCAGTGAATCGCGGCCGCCGCGGCGTTGACCGGTCCGGTCCCGTGATAAACGTTGGCATCCTCGTCGATGCAAACGAGATCGTCGGGATGAATCGACGAAAAATGCTGTGCGTACGGGTTGACCCAAAACCGATCGTGAAACTCCGGGTCGCGTACCGTGATATGTCCGGCTATGCCTTCGGCGAGCCCGAATCGCGCGAAGATGCGAAATGCGGCAGCGAGTTTGAGCTTGCGATGTTGCCGCTCATCGTCGAGGCTGGCGAATACAGGCGGCTCCGGCAAGCGTCCGCCAATTGGCTTCGGAATCTGCAACTCGCGGACTTCCGCGTGACCCATGACATGCTCCTTCGTGCTGATTGAAGCATTCATTCTCAGCCGCACGGACCGCACGGTCCATCGACGATTTGTCACAAGTTTGCTTCTTGCGCTCACAAGGCGCGGCCCACTTCCCCATGGCTTGGCGAGATCGGCGCCACTCACGCTTGCGGTGCCCATGGCTCTTCGAACGTCCCGGATGCATGCCCGCGACCGATCGCGCGCCGATCGCGTCCACTGCTTTCGTGCGAGACGGTTAACTCCAATGTGAATGAAGCAATCAGTCGACGTTAACCCGCATGGCATTTTGGCAACCAATACTTTTCACGAGCATGCGAATTCAGATATCGACGCTTGCATGCTCGCGGTCAATCGCCGCGTCGTCGAAAGCAACGCAATGATCCGCCGGCCCCCCCACGTGCGATGCCGATCTGGGTGACGCCGGCGCTGAGGAGTGACTGATGAAAAACCCGCGCATTGCCATTCTTGGCTTCGCGATCGAGTCGAACCGGTTTGCGCCGGTGTCCACGCGCGCCGATTTCGTATCGCGCGCCTACTTGCAAGCTACCGCGCTCTTGGACGACGCACGCAAGGAAGCGCCGGTGATGACGCCGGAAATTCCCGCATTCGTTCGAACGATGGATGCGACATCTGAGTGGACACCTGTTCCGATCCTCTTTGCCAACGCAGAGTCGGGCGGCCCGGTCGAACACGCATTCTTTGCCGACACGCTGGGCGAATTCGAACAGCGGTTGCGTGCGGCACTGCCGCTCGACGCTGTCTATATCTGTGAGCATGGCGCCGCCATCACGACCGAAGAAGACGATCCCGACGGCGCGGTTTTCACGCTCGTACGCAATATCGTCGGACCCGCGGTGCCGATCGTCGCCACCGTCGACCTGCATGCGAACGTGTCCGACCGGATGGTGAACACCGTCGACGCGTTGGTCTCATACCGCCGCAATCCTCACACCGACATGGCCGAGCGCGGCGCCGAGGCCGCCCGCATCCTGAGCGAATTATTGAATGGCATGCGTACGGCAGTCGCGCACGTGCGCATGCCCGTCTGCGCCCCGCCCACCCAGTTGCTGACCGCCCCGGGAACCGGACCGTATGCGGAAATGATCCGGCGCGCGGAAGCGCTGGACGACCCGCGGATCGTGAACGTCTCGATTGTCGGCGGCTTTGCGTTCGCGGACACGCCGAAGAACGGCTTGACGGTACTCGTGACCACGCGCGGAGATGCACCGCTCGCACATCAAGTGGCCATCGATCTTGTGTCGTATGCGTGGCAAGAGCGTGCCGCATTCACGCCGACGCTGACGCCCCTCGACGACGCGGTGCGCCTCGCCAAAGCGACCAGCGACGATCCTTCGTTAGCGCCCCTGCTACTCGCCGACGTGGCTGACAACCCGGGCGGCGGCGGGCGCGGCAACACGCCGTTCGTGCTCAAGGCGCTGCTCCAGCACGACGTGCAGGATGCGATTCTCGGCGTCGTCACCGATCCGGATCTGGTGGCGGACGCCCACGTGGCGGGCACCGGGCAAACGCTCGTTGCGCGCTTCAATCGTGCTGAAACCACCGTGTATTCGGAGCCGTTCAACGCGCCGGCCCGCGTGTTGAAACTGCACAACGGCAAAGGTGTCGGCCGACGCGGACAACTGGCGGGCTGCAGCTTCGACCTTGGACCGTGCGCGGCGCTGCAGATCGGCGGCGTGACGGTCATCGTCATCAGCAAGCGACATCAGTGTCATGAGCCGATGTTCTTCGAGATGTTCGACATCGACATTGCGCGTGCGCGCGTCGTCGTATTGAAGTCGCGCGGCCATTTCAGGGCGGCATTCGACGAGTTCTTTTCCGACGCACAGATCGTCAGCGTCGATGCGCCAGGTCTGACTTCCCCGATCCTCGCGCGATTCGATTTCAAGAAGCTGCCGCGGCCCGTCATACCGCTGGACGACATTTCCGCGTGGAGTCCGACGGTCCGCACCGTTCTGCCAAGGAGCGACCCGCGATGAACGAATTACCCCGCGAAGACTTGCTGTCTTCACAGCACGCGCAAGGCACGCACCATTGCAACAGAGGATATTCCCAATGAACGATACGCTAGACGTGACGCGAGTCAGACCACAGACCGCCCGGAAGGTCATCTGGCGTCTGGCGCCGCTGCTGATATTGCTCTACATGGTCAACCAGATGGACCGGGCGAACGTCGGCTACGCGGCGTTGACGATGAATCGCGAACTCGGCATGTCGGTCTCCCAGTTCGGGTTGGCCGCCGGCCTCTTCTACGCCGGGTACATTCTCGTTGCGGTGCCCAGCAATCTGCTGCTGGCGCGATTCGGCGCACGGCTGTGGATGACGCGTATTCTCGTCACCTGGGGATTGATCGCTTCGCTGACCGCATTCGTCGACAGCCCTCACATGCTGTACGCGCTGCGCTTTCTCCTCGGCATTGCAGAGTCAGGATTCTTTCCGGGGATGATTCTGTATGTCACGTTCTGGCTGCCGCGGCAGGAGCGGGTGTGGCTGATGTCGCTGCTGTTTCTCGCCATTCCGCTGTCGAACATGCTGGGTGCACCGATCTCAACCTTCGTCATGGAGCATACGCATCTGTTCGGCTGGTCCGGCTGGCGCTCGATGTTTTTCATAGAAGGATTGCCGGCGATCGCGCTCGGTGTCGTCACGTTCATCGTCATGAAAGACCGGCCCGACGACGCCCGGTGGTTGACCGTCGAAGAGCGCGCCGAACTGAGCCATGCGCTCGCGGTGGAGAGGCAGGAAGCCCAACGGTTGTCGCCGAAAAGCGCATGGCTTGCGTTGCTCGACCGGCGAGTTCTCGCATTCGGACTGATCTACTTCGGGATCAATATCGGCGTCGTCGCACTGTCATTCTTCTTGCCGCAGATGGTCGCGGAGTTCTCCCACCTGTACGCTGTCAAATATTCGGTCTTCCAGGTTGGACTGATTACCGCTGTGCCATTCGCGGTGTCGGCGGTGACCATCCTGTTGTGGGGACACTATGCTCGACGTACCGCGCTCAGCGCCTGGCACGTTGCGATTCCAACGGCGATCGGCGGTTTGTCGTTCGCCGCTGCGCTGTTCCTTTCGTCGCCATACGAGGCCATGGCTGCGTTTACGCTCGGCGCGGTCGGCGTCTACACCCCGCATGCCTCGTTCTGGCAGCTGCCTCCGCGCTATCTCAGCAACGCTGCGGCCGCATCGGGCATCGGCCTAATCAATACGATCGGCACGCTGGCCGGGTTCCTCGGCCCCTACGCTACCGGCTGGCTGCACGACGTTACCGGCTCGTATCGCGTGCCGATGCTCGGTGTTGCGGGACTCATGTGCCTGTCCGCGATGATGGTGCTGTTCGTAGAACGCGCAAACCGTGCGGCATTGCAGCCAGCGCGCGCGCCGCAAGGTAGTGCCTCCTGACGCCGGACACACTGCGTTTGCCATTCTCAAGAATCAAGGTGTACCACAATGCGTAATGATGCCAAGCTGATCCTGATCGACAAACATCAGGTCGAGGCCTTGCTGAAGCCTGACGATGTAGTCGAAGCAGTACGGGAAGCATTCGCTCTTCACAGCCGGGGCGAGGGCCGTGTGTTTCCTGTTGTCCGAGAGCCACTCGTGACAGGGGGCGTGTTCGGAATCAAATCGGGCGACGTGCAGTCGCAAGGCCTGCTCGGATTAAAGGCCGCGGGGTTTTGGCCTTCAAACCGCGGCTTGGGCGGCGAACCGCACCAGGCCACCATTCTCCTGATCGATCCGAAAACCGGCCGGCCCGTGTGCGTGATCGACGGTAATGCAATCACGACCATGCGCACGGGCGCTGCCGGCGGCTTGGGTTTGACTCTCCTCGCGCGTACGGACAGTGCTCGTCTATGCGTATTTGGCACGGGCGTACAAGCACAAGTGCAGGTCGGATTCGCGATGCGTGTGCTCGAGCAGCTTTCCTGTGTTCGCTATATCACCGTGGACGGTGAGCGCGACGTTTCATTTGAAGCCCGGTTCGCCGGACGTTGCGAAGTCCTGCATGCGACCGACCGTAACGCCGCGGTGGCTGACAGCGATGTGGTCGTCACGGCCACGCCGGGCAAAGGGCCACTCTTCGACGCGCATGCAGTGCAACCCGGCACTCATCTCAACTGCGTCGGCGCGGACACCAAAGGCAAACGCGAACTTCCGGAAGATTTGCTGCCGCGCGTCCGCCTTTTTGTCGACGACCGAACCCAGGCGCGCGAAATCGGCGAGACACAATGGGCGCCTGACACGCCATGTATCGAGATCGGCGATCTGATCACCGGCCAGGTTCGGATCGATCGGCATCCTGACGACATCACCCTGTTCGACATGACCGGTATCGCCCTGCAGGATCTGACAGTCGCGCGATTGCTTTACGAGCGTGCCTGCGAAACGGGTACGGCCACCTCACTATCGTGGCCCTGATAGGTTCGCCGCTTCACCGGTAGTCAGACCAGGCGCGCGCCGCTCAGATCGGTGCGGGGTCGCGGCCACATCCGGTCAGCCGGCGCTCGCGCGAGCCGTCGATCCGGCAGCACCAGAGCCCTGTGCACGTTTGCCGCTCCTGGATTGTTCGCTGTCGCCCGGCAACCAGGGTTGTTGCAACGTCGACGCATGCAGAAGGTCGAGAAAACGCTGAGCGCGCAGTGAGCGTCCATGCCGCGAGTTGATCAGCGCGACGATATCCGCGTCCGGCTGCGTCCACGCTTCGAGCAGCGGGACGAGCCGCCCCGCGTGCAGATGCTCGGCCACGTCCCATTCTGAGCGCGAAATTATGCCAAGCCCGGCAAGCGCCCAATCACGCACGGTGCCGCCATCATTGCTCGTTAGCATCGGCTCGATTCTGACGTTCGCCGGTGTGCCCTGGTCTCTCGGCGTGAAACGCCACATGGTCACGTCTTCATCGTTCTCGCGCAGCGCGATACAGTCATGCGTGAGCAGTTCTTCTGGATGCTTTGGTTCACCGCGACGCGCCAGATAGCTCGGCGCCGCGCACAGGATGCGGCGATTAGGTGCGAGACGCCGGCTGACGAGCGACGAATCGCGCAACTTGCCGATATGCACCATCAGGTCCCACATGTCATCCGAGATGCACGCGGGGCGATCGGACAGCATCAGACTTGCGCTCACTTCCGGGTAGAGGGCACGAAATTGCGCAATGACAGGCGCGACGTAACGCTGCCCGAAACCGAGCGGCGCAATCACGCGCAGATGGCCGGCCACGGTGCCGCGCCGCGAAGCCAGCGTGTCTGACAAATTGCCAATGTCATCGCAGATCCGGCGCGCGTGGACCGCAAGCAGCTCGCCTTCGTCGGTGAGCACCATGCGCCGGCCCGATCGATCGATCAACCGCATGCCCAACCGGTTTTCCAGAAGACGAAGCCGCTGTGTGACCGCGGGCGGCGTGACATCGAGCTTGCGTGCGGCATCCGCTAGCGACAAAGCGCTCGCAAGCGTAATGAAAAAATGCAGGTCCTCGGTCGAAATCATTGACTTGGGTATGAGCGCGGCGATCCGACGATGGTATTCCGTGGCGTTAGCGATCGCCATTATTTTTTTACGCCTGACGTGAGCGATTCCTGCCCATCCGTCTTCGTGTGCGCGCAATGGAGGTGGCAGAACCTACGACGGTGGCGGAGATTAAAAGCCGGCGCGCCCACGCAGGGCTGAATCCAAGGTCCGTCGCCATTTTCAGAGTATTACGAGCGGTCAGGCGACCAATCGATGGTCAGAGTAAGGCCGGTCCCTGTCATCATAAATTTGCGTCCCTCGCCTACCGTTGGGGCCGCTCTGGACTTGCGCATTAGTCAATGTTCTTTAGTGGTTGCTCGGTCCTCCACCACCCTTCGTTCGCCGCTTGAAGAGTACACCGAATCCAATGGCGACAAGCAAGGCCACCATCAGAACGGCGCTCATGCCCGTCGTGCTGCGCTTGTCAACCGGACCGGACGCAGCGGAAGCCACAGCAGGTGAAGAGCTCTGCGTTTCAACCGGCTTCGGGAGCGCTACGCCAGCGGCACTCCCCTGGCGAACAAGAGAAGCCTCCGACGTTGGGGAGGCCTGAGATGCGATGGAGGGAACTACGTCCGGCATCGGACCGACGGGAGCCATGTCAGTGGATGAAGCCATTGCCGGAGCCTGTGCAGCGGCAGGACTGGCTTCGGCAGACCTGGCCAACGCCTTCCACTTGGCGAATACCGTATCAATGCAGTGAACGTCGGTGCAGGCGTTTCGCGATTGCCTCCACTGAGCGAGTCGTTCGGGTGAAAGCTTTCCACTGCTCAGGAGAGCCTGTTGTTGCGCGGAGATATCGTCGTATTCATTGTTCAGGATGGCGTGGTCGCAGATGACGCGTTCAGCCGGTTGTCGCGTGGTGGCGCATTGAATATCGCTTGCCCATGCTCCGGTTGAATCGAAAGCCGCCATTGATAGCAGCACTGGCCAAATTCGCTTTAGATGCACCGGCCCTCCTTGAAGATGGTTGCTTTGCTAAGACTACGGTCGCTCGTGAGCGAAATCCTATGCGCCTACAACGGGATCACGAGACCCCGATCGTGCCGTCGCACGGGGCGTGCCACGCTAACCGCGAAAACGGTATTCGCTGGATCCTTTGAGTGTGCCAGCAGGAGCCGGCACAACAATGAACCCACCGAGCTCATCGCCGTACACCACGAATCTCTCGTCAAGCAAGCAATGTGCTGTCAAGGCACACAGCGCCGCATCGACTTCGTCGATAGATTTCAGCGACGTCGCGTCAATTCCAGCATCTTGAAGAATTGCTCGGCGCTGAGTTCGTTTCTGCTTCGCGGACGCGACCGTGGCCCCTAGAAAAGCGCTGGTGATAGCGTGGGGGAACGTCTCAAAGCAGACTCGATCACCGAGTTCTCCGCCATTGTTGAAGAGGGGGAAATGCGGTGCGAATGCCTGATAGACAAGCTCGCCGTTGAACATCCACTCGTAGAATCCGCTTTTACTGGCCATGGCTGTTGCGCGAGTCGGTGTGGCGAACGAAAAGATTCGCTGCCGCGCGAGCTCCTTCTCGGCTTGCCTTCCGGCTTCGCCGACTCGCCACAGACAGGGAGCATCGATGCCCACCGCTCCTACCTCGAATTGGAGGCACTTTTCGACCATTTGTTCCGGCGCCTGCGACCGGAGGTTGCACACAATCTGGGTGTTACGCAGGATAACCAGATGATTTCCTTTCCGGTCGCCGCCAATATCGATTCCAGCTACAGCTCGTTGTGACCTCATAGTTCCCTACTCTCAACGGAGCACGCTTACCTCGGTAGCAATAGCTGATGCTTAATCCGTCGAAAAACGCAGAAGCGACCTCGCCTGTTCAAGCAGAGCGTGTGACGCGGCAAACTCATTGCGTCCAGCCATAGTCAGTGCGGCTTGTCCTGTGCGCTCGAACAGCTCGTCATCAGATGTCGCGACGACACTCACGTCGAGACCAGGACGGTCGTATTGGCGAAAAAATGCGAGCATTTGGGACGCATCGAATCGCGAGTCTTTAGGACCAGACCTCGCTAGAATCTCGGCGGCTGCCGCCAGCTGTCGCGTGGCTTGGAGGATTTTAGTGCGGTCCATGACACTTGCCTCATGAGTCAGAGAACCTGATTGAAATCGAAGGCAGCACGATAGCCGCCGACAGATAGTCTATCTCACCGTGCCGCCTCTCGCGCCCAGAGGGTTGCGGCATGTTCGGCCATACCTGGCCGAAAACAATCGTCATCGCGGAATTGCCTGGGTCGGCGCCCACTATATCCGCAGCAAACAGGAGCGTCTCCGTGTGCGTCGAGCAGCTTAAAACCGCCTGCATCCTCACCCGTGACGCTCATTTGCCGACTCTAATGGGCGTCTGACGGTTCGTTCGTCACCGTGTCAACTAACTCCGGCGTTTGCGGCGCGGATTGGGACGCATCGGAAACTGGAACCGGGCCAGTCTCGTGGCGATGGACATCATGCGTAACGAAGCCGAGGTCATGACTTGGAATCTCGAACCAGTCGGGGTTGCCGAACGAGCGGCGGATGTCCTCGAGGCCGCTCGCCCAGTGTTCTCCCATGGTGTCGTTGCTGAATTCGTAGTCCTTGTAGTGACCTTCAAAAAACTTGTTCTTGTAGATGAGGTGCACGACATTGACCGCACCACCGTCGGCCACTTTCTGTGCCTGCTTGACTAGCGGGTGTGTCCGCCGCACTTTCTCCGGAATGTGTTCAAGCAGTTCCTTGATCAGGCGAGCATGCTTCTGGCTCTGCGACACGAAGGCCGTGATGGCGCGGGTACGGCTCGAGTATTGAATGTCCTTGGCCCTTTCGGCGACATCGAGGAAATCGCCAGGCTGCGTTCCACCTGCGCTCCACAGGTCGACCTGGAAAACCAGCGCGTCCTTGTGCTGGCATTCACGAACGATTTCCGTAAGCGGCGTATTCGAGACCAGACCTCCGTCCCAGTAATATTCTCCGTCGATTTCCACCGCCGGAAAGCCTGGCGGCAACGCGCCAGACGCCATGAAGTGCTCCGGCTCGAGGCGAGTCTGCGTGTTGTCGAAGTACACCAGATTGCCCGTGCGAACATTGACCGCTCCGACGGAGACGCGAACGTCACCGTCGTTGATACGGTCGAAATTGGCGTACTTGAGGAGCGTCGCGCGCAACGCCGTCGTATCGTAAAAGCTCACTTCGGTCGGCGGCTTCTTTGCAATGCCGGCGATGTGTGCGGAAAAACGCGGTGAGAAAAAGCCCTTCTGACCTTCGGTCAAAGCGCGAGCGGCAGCCCACATGCTCGACCATTTTCGGGCAACGTCTGGAAACCCGAACGCTGTCGGCACGAAAGCGCCAACGTGCCCCAGCAAGTCCGCTGGTTGACAGATGGTGCTCCAGAAGCCGCGCAATGCTTCTACGCGGTCCTCCGGTGCATTGCCGGCAATGATGGCGGTGTTCAGGGCGCCAATCGAGATGCCCGAAATCCAGGTGGGTTCGACACCCACTTCAGCAAGCCCCTCATACACGCCGGCCTGATAGGAACCCAACGCGCCACCGCCCTGCAGGACCAAACCGATTTCGTCGTAGGAAGGTAGCTCAAGATGATTCGGCTGCTTTAATGTATTGCGTTGACTGCGGCGCATTGTCGGCTCCTTATTGCATGAACCAACCGTGGCTGACCACAATCGATTGTCCCGTCAGTGCAGCTGATTCAAATCCCGCCAGGAAGGCGACTGTTTTGGCAACGTCGGCTACGGTGGTGAATTCGCCGTCGACAGTTTCCTTCAGCATCACGTCCTTAACGACCTGGGCTTCCGAAATACCGAGCGCTTTCGCCTGCTCCGGAATCTGCTTGTCGACCAATGGAGTACGAACAAAGCCCGGACATACGACATTCGCTCTCACACCGCGCGAGCCACCTTCTTTCGCGACCACGCGCGCAAGACCCAGCAGGCCGTGCTTGGCGGTGACGTAAGCCGACTTCAGCTTCGAGGCTTCGTGTGAATGGACCGAGCCCATGTAGATGATGGAGCCGCCCTTGCCGGATGCGTACATGTGCCTGATAGCGGCCTTCGTGGTCAGAAATGCGCCATCCAGGTGAATGGCCAGCATCTTCTTCCAGTCGGAGTACTCGTAGTCTTCAATCGGGTTGACGATCTGAATACCGGCGTTCGACACCAACACGTCAATGCTGCCGAGTTTGCCGACTGCTTCTTCGATACCAGCGTTGACCGCTTCTTCGCTCGTCACGTCCATCGACACGGCCAGTGCTTTCCCACCTGCGGCGACGATACTGTCCGCGACCTGCTGCGCGTTTGCCAGATTCAGGTCCGCAATGACGACGGCCGCGCCGTCCGAAGCCAGCTTGCGCGCGCATTGCTCACCGATACCGCTTGCGGCGCCCGTCACGAGCGCGACTTTTCCTTGCAACGACATAATTTTCTCCTTGTTGAATTATTGGTTCACGGCGAGCTTCAGCGCTTCCGCCGGGGCGAGGTAGTCGTAAGCGACTTCGCCCACATCGAGGGTGAGATTTGCAATGACGTGCCTGGCGGCCACTACCCTTTTGACAGGCAGGTCAGCAACCGGCGCCAACGCATGTGCGTGCAGATCGAGCGCAGCAGGGCCTTCCCATGCACCGAGCACAGAAACGTCGCGCAAGTAGAAACGTACGAGTTCACAAATCCGCGGTGAGCCATCGACATGAGGGATGACCTTCAACAGATAATTGGGTGTGTCCGCGAGTTTCTTGCGTTCAGATTCGATATCGAGCGGGCGGTACTTGTAGCCCATCGTGCCGGTAGCGACCCGTTGCGTCCCATAGTCGAGTGTGCCCAGCAACGTATCTTTTCCGTCGACGGATAAACGGGGTGAAGCGAGCTTCTTCGGGAAACCCCAAATCTCCCGGCCGCCGGCGATCGGACCTTCGTCATCGAGGTACATCGCGTGCGTATAGCTGGCTTTCCGGCCGGCTTCATCCAGGACCGAAATGACTTGACCACTCTCTGTGTAGTCGCCAAAGCCGGATGAATCCGGCATCCGGATGAACTCGTAGTGGACCAGACCATTGTCGACCGTCAAAGGCTCCGGCACGACCGCGCGAACCGCATCGATGTCGGTCTCGTACGAAATGATGAAGTATTCGCGGTTGAGGAATCGAAATGGTGGACGCGGATAGGCCGGGTTGTGCACCGGCATTGCGAAGGCATTTGCGCGGATTTCATCGAGTGTCACAGCAATTCTTCCTTTGGATAACGAAGGCAGCATCATAGAGGCAAGTCATAGGGGGTTTCAGCGAAGCGCACATGGCGGACGGCGATTCCATGACTGACGTGTCAGGCGTCGAGTGCCCATCCCGCTTAGGTTTGAGCTGTGTTTATGCTTGCCTCGATGCCACATGTTGCAACTTCGCAATACATTGTTGCAGGATGGATTTCGGCGTCGAAGGGAACCCGCGCATACGACTGGGAGTCGCACGCCGACATCGCGTAGTGGCGATGTGGCGGCTGAGCCAGTGCACAGGTTGCGCCGTGGCCGCTTTTCTATTCGCCGATAAGTTTTCCAAGCAGACCATGCAATTCGACCAGTTCTGCAAGCGAGAGTCTGGCGAATCGTCCGCTCAATAGACTGGGCGTCATCTGCTCGAGACGGGTGTACATACTGGCACCCACTTCCGTCAGCGCGACTCTTACTACTCTTCGGTCTTCCACGCCTCGGGAACGCTGCAGCAACAGCCTCTTCTCCAATCGGCCCAACAACCGGCTCATGAATCCCGAGTCGACGCCTAGCACCTCAGACAATCCCGTTGGTGTGTCGGCGACACTTTCACCGATTGCCATCAGGACGGTCGCTTCATTTGCGCTGAGGCCGAGGCTGCTGAAAGCCTGATTCAACTCCCTCAGCAAGGCAGCGCGCGCTCTGACAAGGCGCGATTCTACGTTGCGAACCAAAGAAAAATCGACATCGGCGGAGGCCCCGTGAGGACGCGCCCCGTTCAAGGCAGTGCTCGATTCGGTTGTCGTGACTGGCATTCATGCAGCCCTGATTGCGTTGAACATGGCTCTTCGGAGGAGCGATGGTAGCAAGGCGGGGCCGACGCCGTAATTACATGTTTATGTTGTGACCTCGCGGGGATGTCACTGGGACGCCTTCGCACAACGTCATCGGTAACTTACCTGGCCGGCGTCGCGAAAGGCGCCGTTCCCGATTTGCCCGGGCGCAGCATCGCAGGCGTTTCGACGTGATGCGCGCATCGATCCGGGAAAATCGCGCATTGCAGTCCTCTTTGAACGACTTCGGAACTGTCGACTCTAAAGACAAGGGGCCACCCGGCCTCACGTATGAGCCTCTGCGTGTTGAACTCCATAGAAAGCGGACTCAGCGCTATTTGTCCATGCCTCGTTGCGCCGTCGCTAGTAGTTCGAACGGGCCGCGAGGCGAGGAGAACGCAAATGAACAGGTTCGTTCGTTTTCTGGTCGCTGTCGGGCTAGGCGCGGGTGCGGCCGGCTTCGCGCAGGCGGGCGGTGTGTCTGTGGGCGTCGGCATTGGTGTGGCGGGCCCCGTGTATGCCGGTCCGCCGGTTATCTATGCGCCGCCGCCCGTCATCTACGGTCCACCGGTGATATTTGGACCGCGCCCCTGGCCCGGATACTATCGTTATCCCTATTGGTACGGCGGATATCGAGGCTATTACGGCCGCGGTTACTACGGCCCTGGTTACTATGGGCGTGGGTACTACGGCCATGGGTACTACGGCCGTGGGTACTATGGACGTGGTTATTATGGACGTGGCTACTACGGGCATCCGGGGTGGCGACGCTAGAGCGCACGAGTGACTGTCTCCGCACAACTCCAGCGCATTCGAAATGCGTGCACAGGTCGCTCGTAGCGAACCTTTCTTCCCTACCGACCTGCATACGTCCCCGAAATCGTAGTTCCACGCTGCATGAATGGCGATTACTGACCTAACCTAGCCCGCGCTTCGCGAAAGTGTTGGCTTTGGAGACAGCATATAAGCTGAAATGTTTGTCTGAACCCAACATCGAGTCGTCCGCTCGCACGCTCACGCCGGGCATCAACAAGGCGGGCAGCCCGGCTGGATTGGCAGCCCGAAAACTTCTATCTCCGTCGGCACGGTCGTTGCAACTATGGCTGCCTCAACGGGAGATTGCCATGATGAGCTGCTTGCAGGGTTTCGCTAATTCCATTCCAGCGCGTGCGTCTTCACTTGTCGCCGTCGCTTCTATCGCTGTTGCGGTGGTCTGCGGGACCGGCATCGCAGCATTTGCCGGGTTACTGCCTGCGTCGGATGACGTAGCCGTCGCAGTGACTGTGACACCGCTAATTGACATGCAAATTGACGCTTATGTGAAGCGTGTCGCAGCCATGGATTGAACCGTCAGCCACAAAACAAGCGAGAAACCGGCGACATGCACCGCTCAGTCCGTGCGAGCTACCGCGACCTCGATGCCAGACAGCGGTCAGGAGCGCAGCACTAATTTCAAGCGTCCCAGCTCAGCAGGTCTCGTGTATGACCGATACAGTTCGCCCACCGTGCCAAATGCCAAGGCTGGTTTGAGAGTCGCACCCGGAAGTGCGCTTGTAATCCAATCAAAGGCATTCATTTCACGTTGAGCAGCATGCACCGCTGCAGTGAGCACAGTGAGGGCTCGCTCCGCGGAGTGCCCACCAAGGTCGACGAAGCAGCTCTCAAATGGATGTTTCGTTGCGCTCTCGACGTGTAACGCTGACTTTCGGACGTTCAAATCAATCTCCTTCGCGGATCGCCCGTCCTGTATATCAACTGATTGTGACAATGCATCGCGTTGTCCATTCAATGATGCGACTCGGCTCGCGTGGACGCTCTGGGTGCGACGCGCCCCGATTGCAACTGGACGTGATTTGTTGAAGTAACAGCGCCCGACCTCCCGACAGCATCAAGGCTGGGACACATCAGGCTGCGTCGTCGCGAGCATCCCGTTTTCGAATCCAGTCGCGAGTATTCCCCGTATATGCGGTCAGACCCGCGCAATTACGCGTGGCGACTCTGGAGGAGTACACCATGAAATACAGGACTATATTCGTCGCTATCGCGCTGTGTGCAGCGGTATCAGGCGCCTTTGCCGCCAGTGACACGGTCATGGTCGGCGGTCAGGCCATGTACCCGAGCAAAGACATCGTAGACAACGCGGTCAACTCGGCCGACCACACCACGCTCGTTGCCGCGGTCAAAGCCGCAGGTCTCGTCGAGACGTTAAAGAGTGCAGGCCCGTTCACGGTGTTTGCACCGACGAACGAGGCCTTTGCTGCGTTGCCCGCCGGTACGGTCGATACGCTCGTCAAGCCTGAAAACAAGACGATGCTGACCAGCATCCTGACGTACCACGTCATTCCGGGGCGCTATGACTTCCGCAAGCTCGATCAGGCCATCAAGGCGGGCGGCGGCAAGGCGGAACTGAAGACAGTCAATGGAGAAGAACTGACATTCACGGAGAACGGTCCGCACAACATCGTAGTAATGGATGCCAGTGGCCACACGGCCGACATTTCCACCTATGACGTCACTCAGAGCAATGGCGTCATCATGGTCGTAGACAAGGTTCTGATGCCGAAGTAATAAGAGAAGCGCTCAGCGTCAGACGCTGGAATTCAGCGTAACGCTGTCATTTTCGGTGCCGGGCTCCGACTCACTCGCATGCCTCGCATCTGGGCGCAGCAAATGTCTGCCCTGTTTGCATTGGAGTGGCTGCTCGCGATTCGCCGCTGCGCAACCAGTCAGTGTTTAGCGGCTTACGAGACTTTGGCGTGGCTGACGCACGCGCCTGCATCAAAGGAGAAATACCATGGAAAAGTTGACGACAAAAGTTCTGTTCGCGCGTGTCGCTGTCGCGTCACTCTGCGCGTGCGCCGCGACGCTTGCGCAGGCCGGCGGGAATGGCAACGGTGGAAATGGCAGCGGCGGCGCTCACGGTGCCGCAACCGCAGGGATGACGTATCACAGCGAACCCATCTCGAGCCCCTGGAATCGGGTTCCTGGCGACATGAGCAAGAGCGCGGACACGGCTCATAGAGATATGCCCGGCATGACGCCCGACGACAGCAGTATGTCTAGAAAAACTGGGCAGTAACTGCTTGAAAGTTTGCCGGCGCCAGAAGACTCATGGTCTGCGCGCCCGGCAACAGGTTCGCAAGCGCTCGCTACGTCAGGTACGGAAGTCTGCGGTCCCTCTGTTCATAGAGCCGACCGTCCTGGTACCCGCATGAAGTTCTCGATGAGCCGCAGCAAGTCCGTCTCGTCCGGCCGCGTGCCCCAACGGCTGTATCCCGCAACAGATGCAATGGCGAACCAGGAATGCGGCGGAAACCATTCTGCCCGCACTGTTACGCCGCCGATAATTCGCAGTCGTCCCGTATCGCAGAGGAATTCAGCGTGAATCTTTTCGCCACCGACAGTTTTGCTGGCAACTACTGGCGTGGATCGAAACATAAAGCCCTCCTGCGGTTTCCGACTGCCTAAAGTGGATGCTCGTGTGCTAGCTCTCCCGAAGAAAACGAACATGGCCCGGACGTTTGCATCAACCCGTCGAGCCGGCGGCGAAAACTAGGGTTACTGACGACACCGCATATTGAGAGGCAAGTTGCATGCCGGATGAGCAAACGACCGATAATCGGTCTTTTGCCCATTTTTGCATTTGCTATTGGTTCTGGTCGGGGCAGTTGCGCGGGTCGGATGCACGAAAATGAACAACGCGGCACCCGTTCTGTGCTGCGCCGCGTGCCAGCGTCTGCCGCTTCTGTAATTCCTCTACCAGCGCTTCGGCTGGCTCCATAAACGCTAGGTTTGATATCGATGACTTTGATGGCAACGATTAACGCGTACATCGCGCAGTACCTCCGTCAACGTTCGAAACAGACGGCGCGAGGCGTGTACCCTTACGATTGAGCCACAAATTCATTTCCGAAGCCGGCTCCCCACCAGCGATGAATCTCCTTCACACTACCCAACGCATAGAACCCGTAGTCGAGTTGCAGCAGGTCCGAATAACTACATAGCGCCGGAGCCCGGCTCCACGGTGCGGTTTGGAGACATCATGAGCGCAGGCTTTCAACACCCGTTTCTCGCCACTGCGAACAGCGTCGAGCGAGGCAAAATCGTCAGTGCCCAGCAGGCCGTCAGGCTGATTCGTCCGGGTAACACGGTGGCAACGGGCGGCTTCGTCGGCATTGGCTTTGCGGAAGAAATCGCCGTCGCACTTGAACAGTTGTTCCTCGACTCAACCGCTGAGGATAGCGACGCGCCCCGAAATCTGACGCTAGTCTACGCGGGCGGCCAAGGCGACGGCGCCCGCAAGGGCCTGAATCACCTGGCTCACGAAGGTCTGGTTCGGCGGGTCATTGGTGGTCACTGGGGACTCGTTCCGGGCCTTCAACGTCTGGCCGTTGAGGGTCTCATCGAAGCCTATAACCTCCCGCAAGGCGTTATCTCCCAGCTGTTTCGGGACATCGCCGCGCATCGGCCAGGTCACTTGTCCACAGTCGGACTCGATACGTTCGTCGACCCGCGCAACGGCGGCGGCAAGCTCAACGCCCGCACGACCGAGGACCTGGTTAGCCTGATATCGGTCAACGGCGCTGACTGCCTTCTGTACAAGACATTTCCGGTCGACGTAGCCATCGTGCGTGGTACCACTGCCGATGCAAACGGCAATGTGACGATGGAAAAGGAAGCGCTGACCCTTGAGTCGCTTGCCATTGCAATGGCCGCACGCAACTCCGGTGGCATCGTGATCGTTCAGGTCGAGCGCATTGCCGAGTCAGGGACCTTGAATCCACGACAGGTCAAGATACCTGGGATTCTGGTCGATTGCGTCGTGGTCGCAAAACAGGAAAACCACTGGCAAACCTTCGCCGAGTCGTACAGCCCCGGCTTTGCGAGCGAGCTTCGCATTGCGACAAGTTCGATTCCGACCATGGCATTGACTGAGCGGAAAGTCATTGCACGGCGCGCTTCGTTCGAGCTGATGGCCAATAGCGTCGTCAACCTTGGGATTGGCATGCCGGAAGGGATTGCCAGCGTCGCGAACGAAGAAAATGTCTGCGACCTCTTCACGATGACAACCGAGCCGGGCGTCATCGGGGGTATCCCTGCCGGGGGTTTGAATTTCGGCGCCGCGACCAATACCGACGCCATCATCGACCAGCCCTACCAGTTCGACTTTTACGACGGCGGTGGCCTGGACATTGCATTTCTCGGGCTCGCGCAAGTCGACCGGGAAGGCAACCTCAACGTGAGCAAGTTCGGGCCAAAGCTGGCGGGCGCGGGTGGGTTTATCAACATCTCGCAGGCGGCGAAGAGGGTTGTGTTTGTCGGAACGTTCAACGCCGGCAAGCTGGAAGTGAATATCAAAGATGGGCGCCTGCAAATTCTTCAGGATGGCGTCAGTCAAAAATTCGTGGACGCAGTGGAACATCGCACCTTCGGCGGTCGCTACGCCAACGAACGGCAGCAACCCGTGCTCTACATTACGGAGCGCTGCGTCTTTACCCTGACGCCTGACGGACTCGAACTCGTCGAGATTGCACCGGGGGTCGACCTCCAGCGAGACATCGTTTCCCAGATGGGCTTCGCTCCTGTCATCAAATCGCCGCCGCGCCTGATGGACGCCCGCATTTTCGACAATAAGCCGATGGGTTTGCGAGCAATGCTGCTGAGGCTGACACTCAGTGAGCGGTTCAGCTACGACGCCGATAAAAACATGTTGTTTATCAACTTCGAAGGCCACAAGGTCACGACTGTTGACGACGTTGAAGCAGTCAGAGCCGAGGTCGAACGGGCGGTGTCCGGCCTCAAGGTCCGGCCTCACGCAATCGTCAACTACGACAATTTCTCGATAGCGCCCGAAGTCATCGATGCCTATTCCGAAATGGTGACTGGCCTGGTCGCCCGATATTACTCGGACGTGACTCGATACACGACAAGCAGCTTCCTTCGAATGAAATTGGGGGACGCGCTGCAGCGGCGCAGTGTCGCCACGTACATTTATGAGAGCCCCGAGGAGGCCTCGTCTCACGAGGCACGTTAGCCCGACGGATGCGCTTATGACCATGGAACCAAGACGCGGGCTACGACGAATACTCTGGCCGCGTCTTGCCATCAGACGATGAGAGGAAAGCTTTCCTGAATCGCGGACTGGACCTTGACCACCGCGGAATCGCGCATCGAGCTGGTCCGCCATGCAAGTACGATGGGGTAAATCGGGAGTTTTACCGGGCACTCGATAAGCATCAACCCGGTCAATCTGGAAATCGCCAGCGCCGCATGCCTCGGAATGGTCGCGACTGCACGCGAGCCCTTCAGCAGATGCGGCAAGGAAGCAAAATGTGTTGTTGAGGCTATGACGTTACGCCGTCGACCGAGTGCCGACAGCCCCTCATCCACTATCCCCACGACCCCGCCCGAAGAGACCAGAATGTGTCCGCGAGACACGTATTCATCAAGCGTCAGAGTAGACGCCGCGCGGCGCTTCTCATCCAGCAGACATGCGTAATCGCCTTCACCCACAACCCGATGGTTGAGCCCTCGGCCGGACGACGCACCCGCAAACAGTGCGAGGTCCATTTCGCGATTTGCCAGCGCGTCGCCGGCAATCTGACTATGGGTTTGCCGGAATATGAGCCTCAGTCCCGGCGCGCTCTGCACGAGGCGTTCAATCAAGTGTCGTCCCACAGCAATCTCAAAGTCATCGGACAGCCCAACCGACACCGAGCGTCCGTGAAACGAGGTTGCATCCGGCCAGGCGATAGCGACGGTCTGACGGCATTTGCCGAGCGCTTCGCTCACCAGTGGTTTCAACTCTTTTGCACGCGATGTCGGCGCAAGACCTCGTCCGGTGCGTACGAACAGGGTGTCGGAAAACACTTCGCGCAGCCGTCCGAGCGCCGCGCTCACCGCGGATTGGGTCAGATTGAGCCGAATGGCAGCTCGGCTTGCTCCGCCTTCCTCGAACAAAGCTTCAAAGACCTTGAAGAGATTCAGGTCGACGGCATCGATATCAATCTTGTTCATATCAAATAGTGGCGATATGCATTCACACGATTTTACATCCGGGTAAAGATGCAGGCTCAAACGTTCCTCGAGGAAAACGCCATGTCCAAGTCAACAGTCGCCGCGCTGCAAATCGGTTCCTCTGCAGCAGGGAAAACCCAGACCCTGCAGCACATCCTCTCTTTCGAAGAGCAGATTCGCGCCTCCGGCGCAAAGCTCGTGGTCATGCCTGAGGCGTTGCTGGGCGGCTACCCTAAGGGCGAAATTTTCGGCACCCGTCTTGGCTACCGGTTGCCGGAAGGTCGCGAGGCTTTCGCGCGGTACTACGACAACGCCATTGACGTGCCGGGCGAGGAAACCCAAGCGCTCGCTGACCTCTCGGCTAGGTGCGGCGCTTCAATCGTCATCGGTGTTATCGAACGAGCGGGCAATACCCTCTACTGCACGGCGTTGTTCTTCAACCCAGACGACGGGCTGGTGGCAAAACACCGCAAGCTGATGCCGACGGGCACGGAGCGACTCATCTGGGGACAAGGCGACGGCTCGACCTTGCCTGCCGTGAAGACCGAAGCCGGCGTGGCGGGCACGGCAATCTGCTGGGAAAATCACATGCCGCTCCTGCGCACGGCCATGTATGCAAAGGGTGTGCAGGTTTGGTGTGCGCCAACGGTGGACGAGCGGGACATCTGGCAGTGCTCGATGCGGCATATCGCTCACGAAGGTAGGTGCTTCGTTATCAGCGCATGTCAGGTACAACCTTCGCCAGCACAACTCGGCATAGAAGTGCCGGGGTGGGATGAAAACCGGCCGCTCATCAACGGTGGCAGCCTCATCGTGGGCCCTTTGGGCGAAGTTCTGGCAGGTCCGCTCCGCGGCGAGACCGGATTGGTGGTCGCTGAAATCGACACCGATGAGCTCGTCCGCGCACGATATGACTTCGACGTGGTGGGCCATTACTCGCGGCCCGACGTGTTCTCGCTGTCCGTCGACGAGCGCGCCAAGCGAACTGTCGAGTTCAAGTCGTAGTCGAAATGTCCCCAGGCGATCGGGGGCCTAATCGCGTCATTCAGATATTCGGTGGAGGTAGCGGTCCGAACGGCTCAGCAATGGTTCTGCGACACGATGACACGAACGCTGAGCGAAGTGTGACATTCGACAGTCGCCGGGCCGCGCCGAGCATCCATCCGCCGTCAGCGTTAGTCGGTTTTTCAAAAGTTAATCAGGCAATACAGCGACCGCCTTGATCTCAACAATGTAACCCGCCGCGCCGCCAAGCATGTGCGCGCCGACCGCCGTCCAGGCCGGCAATGGATGCGTAGTCAGGTATTGGTCGCGCACCTTCATGAACAATGGCAGGTCGCGCATGTCAGTGTGGTACGTGGTCACGTCAACCACATCGCTCAATGATGCACCCGCAGCCGCCAGAACCAGCTTGAGGTTTTCGAATGCCTGGACTATTTGCGCTTCGCGGCCTTCGACCAGGTACATGGCCGTGTCTCGACCAATCTGGCCGGACACGTAAATCGTGTTGCCGACCTTCACCGCAGGAGCGTAATGAATCTTCTCGTACACCGCTTCCATCCCCGCAGGGATGATGGCTTCGCGTTTGCTCATGCATACGTCTCCTACGAAAGACGAAAGCTCAATACGTTGCCCACGCCGGTGCATAGCGTGGAGAGGTTCTTCGTGCCACCGGTCTTCCAGCGTTACGATCAGCCCGTGTCACCGCCGGCTACCGGCAATACAGTGCCAGTGATATAACCTGCCTCGTCCGAAGCGAGGAACAGAATCGGCGCCGCCTGCTCGTCGATGCTGCCGTAGCGTTTGAAGAAAGTCGATTCAGTGACCTGCTTCACCGCTTCACCCATCCAGACTTTTTCCTGCTCGCTATCGCCGACAGAGTTACGCGGCACGCGTCGCGGCGGCGCATCAGTCCCACCCGGCGCGGTGGCGACCACGCGGATGTTGTGCTCTGCGTATTCCATCGCCAGCGACTGCGTAATCGCGTTGACACCGCCCTTCGCCGCCGAATATGGAACGCGGCGAATGCCGCGAGTGGCATTCGAGGACACGTTCACGATAGTCCCGCCGCCGCGCTTGAGCAGGTACGGCAAGACTGCATGGCAGGCGTACAGCGTCGGCATGAGAGAGCGACGGATTTCCGCATCGATCTGTGCAGGCTCGAACTCGGCGAAGGGACGCATGCGAATCGCGCCACCCACCCCATTGACCAGAATGTCGATGCCACCAAAAGTGCGCGCGGCGAAGGCCATCGCCGACGCAGCGCCATCGTACGTCTCGAGGTCGGCGACAAACCCCGCTGTGTCCGCACCGTGCGCTTCGGCGGCGACTTCCGACACGAAGTCGGCGCGGTCTACGAACAGCACCCTGCCGCCTTCGGCGGCTGCGCGAAGCGCTACCGCGCGACCGATGCCCTGCGCGGCGCCGGTGACCACCATGACCTTGCCAGCGAATCGTTGCGTGCTCATGCCGTCCTCGGCGCTGCGTTAGGTGTGAACTTCTCGTAGTGGAAGCTGTTGGGCTTCACACCGTTGTCGTCGAAATGCTTACGCACCGCATCGACCATCGGCGGCGGCCCGCACAGGTACACGTCCACGTCACCATCGTTGACGGCCTCCGCCGGCATGTGCTGCGTTACCCACCCCTTGCGAGGATGAGTCGAATCCGTGTCGGCCACGACGGTGCCGTAAGTGAAATTCGGCAACTTCGCCACATAGGCTTCGATTGCATCGACCTGCACGAGGTCGAGGTCGCGCGTTACGCCGTAAATCAGATGAACTTTTTGCTGCGAATTCGCACGAGCCAGCACTTCAAGCATCGACAGGAACGGCGCCAGGCCCGTACCGCCGGCGAGGAACAGCAACGGCCGCTCAACAGCGCGCAGATAGAAGCTGCCGAGTGGTCCGGTCAATTCCACCTTGTTGCCTGCCTGTGCGGATTCGAGCCACGTGCTCATCACGCCGCCGGAAATCTTCTTGATCAGAAAACTGATTTTCGATTCGCCCGGTGCGGACGAAAAAGAATATGAACGGTGCTGACCGCTGCCAGGAACGTCAATGTTGACGTACTGGCCCGGCAGGAATACCGGCACGCTCGCCGACACATCCAGTTCGAGCACGATGGCCGCATCGTTGTGCGCTTCGACCTTCGATACGGTCGCGGCGAACTTGCTTTGCTCAGTCTTGCATGCAGTGGAAGATGCCGGCACCGCAATGACACAATCGCTTTCCGGCACCATCTGGCAGGTGAGTACGAGACCGCCGTCCTTCTCATCCTCGGTCAGCGCATCCTCGATGTAATCGTCGCCCAGGTCGTAGCTGCCGCTCTCGGCTCGGCACTTGCAGGTACCGCACACGCCGTCGGAGCAATCCATCGGCAGGTTGATTTTTGCGCGAAAGGCGGCATCGAGTACCTTCTCGCCCGCCTTGCATGTCACGAAGCGGGTCACGCCGTCTTCAAAATTCAGTGCAATGTTGTAGCTGGACATCTTGCCTCCTGTACTTCTCATTTCCGCGGATGTTTGCACTCAAACGTGATAGACGTCGAGCACCTGGCGGATGTAGTCGTCCTTCAACACGATGCGCTTATAGCAAATCAACAGTTCATCGTTGACTTTGCGCAGAGTGACGAACATCGTGCCGAAAAACTGGTCGGTGGTTTTGTAACGGTGGCTGAGCGTGTTGAAGTTGTAGCGCACGTCCACTTCGCTCTCGCGCTCGGCCAGCACTTCCACATTGGTGACGTTGTGACTGGTTCGCGGTTCAGGCATCGAGGCACTACTGCGTTCGGTCTTGATGCGGAACACACGGTCTTCCAGGCCGCCACGGTCCGGGTAGTACATCAGCGAGATCTGACTCTCGTGGTCGTCCGTGAGCCGGTCGTCGTCGTCCCACGCCGGCATCCAGTAAGTGACGTCCTCGGTATAGCAGGCAAGCCACTCGTCCCATGTTCGGTCGTCGAGCAGGCGCGCTTCGCGGAACAGCGCGGCGCAAATTTTCTGGTAATCGAAGCTCATGCCAGGGCCTCCCCTTGTTCCTTTTTGAGTGCGTCGCGCATCTGGTGCACCCAGTATTCGTGTTGACACACAAACAGGCCTTCGTCTTCGCTGCGCTCGCCTGAGATGCGCGGCTTCAGGCCCATACTTTTCGCATTTGCGTCGGGACCTTCGACCCACAACGGCGCTCCGCGCGACAGGTCGTTCCACAACGCAGTGGTGCCGGCATAGCCAGCCTGGCAAGCGCGAAACTCTTCGAGGTCATCCGCGGTGCCCATACCCGAGACGTTAAAGAAGTCTTCGTACTGGCGGATGCGGGTAGCCCGGTCGGCGGCGCTCTCGCCCTTCGGAGCGAAACAGAAGATGCTGACTTCGGTCTTGTCCACGCTGATTGGACGTACCACGCGAATCTGCGTGCTGAACTGGTCCATCAGGAACACGTTCGGGTACAGACAAAGATTGCGGGTCTGGTTGACGATGAAGTCCGCCTTCACCTCGCCAACGCGTGCCTTGATTTCGTCGCGGTATTGATAGACCGGTCGCACTTCCGGGTTCATCGTCTTGGTCCACAGCAGGATGTGGCCGTGGTCGAAGCCGTACACGCCGGCCACCGACTTGCTCCAGCTGTTCGCATCCACGGCCTTGGTGCCCTCGACCTTGCGCCGGTCCATCGTCGCGGCGTAGTTCCAGTGCACGGTGCTGACGTGGTAGCCGTCGCAGCCGTTCTCCATCTGCATCTTCCAGTTACCGTCGTAGATGTACGATGAATTGCCGCGCAACACTTCCAGCCCGTCCGGGGCCTGGTCGACGATCTGGTCGATGATGACCTTGGTCTCGCCGAGGTAGTCCTCCAGTGCGATCGCGTCCGCGTTGAGGCTGCCGAACAGGAAGCCGCGATAGCTCTGGAAGCGTGCGACCTTCTTCAGGTCATGCGAGCCGTTGGTATTGAATTGCACCGGGTATTCGGTGGTCTTCACATCTTTTACTTTCAGCAGCTTGCCGGTGTTGGCGAAGCTCCAGCCGTGGAAAGGACACGTGAAAGTGCCTTTGTTGCCGTGCTTTTTACGGCACAGCATCGCGCCCTTGTGCGCGCAGGCATTGATGACCGCATGCAGTTCACCGCTTTTGTCGCGAGTGATCACGATAGGCTGGCGGCCAATCCAGGTGGTGTAGTAGTCGTTGTTGTCGGGAATCTGGCTTTCATGCGCGAGGTAGACCCAGTTGCTCTCGAAAATGTGCTTCATTTCGAGCTCGAACAGATCCGTGTTCGTGAAGATGTCGCGGCGGCAACGGAATACACCGTTTTGCTTGTCGTCCTGAACGGCCGTGTGCAGCAGTTCATCAAGTTGCGAGGCTTTGTCGATAGTTGCAGACATGAGTGCTCTCCTACGCGTGCTCCAGGTTATGGGGCACGCGCATCGGTGTCGAAAGATTCTTGCGAAGGATTGAGCGGCAGCAGGGGTACGACGCAGCGGCCGCGTTTAGCGGTCAGGCGGTAGCAGATGCACGCAGGCGATGGACGACCTGGTTATCCTTGCCCTGAATCAGCGGAGTCAACTCGATGTCGAACTCGATTTCCTTATACGCGTCGGCCTTCATTCCCAGCGCAGTGCCGCCGGTCTTTTCGACCACACGAGGAATCAGATCCTCGCGGGTGGCGTAGGCAAAGTCGTCCCAAATCAACGGGTCGCCCTCGATGTTGATTTGCGTCGTCAGCTTGCGGTACTTGTCGGTGGTGACGAAGAAGTGCACGTGTGCCGGACGGTTGCCATGGCGGGCAAGCACATTCAACAACTGTTGAGTCGCACCATGCGGCGGACAGCCATAGCCGACCGGCATGAGCGTACGGAACTCGTACTTGCCATCGACATCGGTGCTGACCGCGCCGCGAAGATTGAACTCGCTCTGCGCGCCAGTCGGGTCGAAGTGCGAATAGAAGCCCTTCGAGTTGGCGTGCCAGCATTCGACCAGCGCCCCTGCAACCGGCTTGCCATCTGGACCGGTTACCGTGCCGCGGATGACCAACGGGCCGGCATCCTCGTCCGGGTTGATATCGATCTTCGAAACGCCATCGCGCACGGGCACGCCGGCGACATAGAGCGGACCTTCGATGGTGCGCGGCGTGCCGCCGGTGATTTCAGCCGCCTTGTCTTCGGCATCCATGCGGATGTCGAGGTATTTCTCCAGACCGAGACCAGCAGCAAGCAGCGCAGCTTCGCCGTCCTGGCCGAGCTTGTTGAAGTAGTGGACGCCAGCCCAGATTTCATCGGGCGTCATGTCGAGGTCGTCGATCGCCTTGAACAGGTCGCCCAAAAGGCGATTGACGATCTGCTTTGCGCGAGCATTGCCGTCCTGGCTACCCACGTTAGCCGCAGCCTTCAGCAGGTCTTGCACTTCCTTCGTATCGAACACTTTGACGCTCATGTCTGCTCCTGAATCTCTATTTTCTGATGGGGTAAACCCTTGGTTTAGCGCCCGTTCGAATATGCCTGAGAGGTATAATGGGTGCTGAAACAGAGTGTGAATGCAGAATAATGGACGTCAGAACGCCTCGTCCAACACTGATTTAGTATCGGTCTATATCCACGAGGTATTGAAATGGAACTGCGGCATCTTCGCTATTTCGTCGCCGTAGCCGAGGAACGCAATTTCACACGCGCGGCACAGCGGCTGAACATGGCCCAGCCGCCTTTGAGCCGTCAGATACAGCAGCTTGAAGAGATTCTTGAGGTGCAGCTATTCCAGCGCGACTCGCGCCCGTTGAAGCTCACCGAGACGGGCAAGTTCTTCTACGCTCATGCCGTCCAGTTGCTGGCTCAAACGTCGGAACTCGAATCCATGACGCGGCGCGTGGGCAACATCGAGCGCAGCCTCTCTGTCGGTTTCGTGGGCTCGACGTTGTACGGCATGCTGCCCAAAATCATCCGGCGCTTCCGCGATGAGAACACGACAGTCGAACTCAGCCTCCACGAGATGTCGACGATGGACCAGATTCGCGCGCTGAAGGACGGTCAGATCGATGTCGGGTTCGGTCGCATCCGGCATGAGGACGCGAACATCCGTCGGGTGATTCTTCGCGAGGAGAAGATGATCGTTGCGTTCCCGGAGGGCCACCCACTCTCGCTGGCCAAGCCAGTCCTCGCTCTCAGCGACCTGGTCAACGAGACCCTGATTATTTTTCCTAAGACGCCACGCCCCAGTTATGCAGACCAGGTGCTGTCGGCATTCGAAGATCGCGGTCTCAAGCCTCGCCGGATATATGAAGTACGAGAGTTGCAAATCGCGCTGGGCCTCGTAGCAGCGGGAGAAGGAATTTCTGTCGTTCCGAGTAGTGTGTACGGCCTGAAGCGAGACGATGTGAGTTACAAGGAACTGGACGACCCTACTCTGGTTTCCCCAATCATCATGAGCATGCGCGCACTAGACGAGTCGCGCGACATTCGGGAAATGCTCGAACTCATCTATCGGCTGTACGAGGAGGAAAAGATACCGCATGCACCTCCCAACGATTTTGGGCGGTGATATTTGTTATACCCGTGAGGTATGGGGCTAGACGTCGACGGTGTTGGACAGGGGCTTATTGGGCACGCAATACTTCATCAACCCCTTAACTCCAACATTCCAGGTATGAACGCCCAAATCACCTCCGTCGAAGCGATTCTGGTTGACCTCCCAACCATTCGCGCGCATCAGCTAGCCATGGCGACGATGCAGCAGCAAACCTTAGTGATCGTCCGTCTGCGCTCGAGCGATGGCATCGAGGGCATTGGCGAAGCGACTACGATTGGCGGTCTGTCGTACGGCGACGAAAGCCCCGAAGGCATCAAGCTGACCATCGACACTTATCTTGCACCTGCGATCGTTGGGCAAGACGCGACCAACATCAACGACGCAATGCTCAAGCTGAACAAGGTTGCTCGCGGGAACCGGTTTGCCAAGTGCGCAATCGAGACGGCTTTGCTGGACGCTCAGGGCAAGCGCCTGGGCGTTCCGGTTTCAACGCTTCTTGGCGGCGCTGTGCGAAAGACGCTTCCGGTCCTGTGGACGCTCGCAAGTGGCGACACCCAACGCGACATCGATGAAGCGGAAACACTGCTCGCCGAACGTCGCCACAATACTTTCAAGCTGAAGATTGGCCGGCGTAGCGTTCGCGATGACGTAGCGCATGTATCGAAAATCAAAGCTGCGCTCGGCGACCGCGCCAAAGTCACCGTCGACGTAAATCAGGCCTGGAACGAGGCTGACGCCGCATTGGGAATCGAAGCGCTTGAAGCTGCTGGCATTGACCTCATCGAGCAACCGACTCCGCGAGAGCAGCGCGGAGCACTCGCCAGGCTTGCATCGCGTTTCATCGTGCCCATCATGGCCGACGAGGCAGTGACAGGCCCGGAAGATGCCCTCGAACTTGTGCGCGGCGCATGTGCGGACGTCTTTGCGCTGAAGATCGCGAAGTCCGGCGGAATCTACGGAATGATGCGTACGGCCGCCATTGCGGATGCAGCCGGCGTGTCCCTCTATGGCGGCACGATGCTTGAAGGCAGCATCGGGTCGATTGCATCGGCACACGGATTCGCCGCGCTCCCGCAACTTGCCTGGGGTACGGAGTTGTTCGGACCACTCCTGTTGAAAGACGACATCGTCACTGCTCGCCCCCATTATCAGGACTTCGACCTTCACCTGCCGGAAGGGCCGGGCCTGGGCCTGCATATCGATGAGGACAAGCTCGCTTTCTATCGTCGCGACAAAAATAGCTGAGCGCAGTCAATCCGGCACCGGGCATATCGACCCACTCCAACTATTGTGCTGGCGAACCTGAGAGACCCCTACTTTTTCGAATGAGAAACACATGCTATATCTCGTAAGAATGGATGTACACCTGCCACACGACATGCCCGTGGCTCAGGCTGACGAAATCAAGGCACGAGAAAAGGCGTACTCACAAGAGCTTCAGCGCCAAGGCAAGTGGCAGCAACTACATCGCGTTGTGGGCGAGTATGCGAACTACAGCGTCTTCGACGTCGACTCGCACGACGAACTGCACACCATCCTCTCAGGTCTGCCGCTGTTTCCGTATATGACGATGAAGGTGGAAGCGCTCGCGCGCCACCCGTCGTCCATCCGCTGAAGCCTGAGACAGGCGTTCGCGTGTGAGCCCTAGCGGGCGCCTGCCTCTGAAATCAGCCATTCTTTGAAAGCGACTACTGGCGCAGAGTTCTCGCCTTCTTTTTTGTGGACGAGGTAGTACGCTAGTTTGCAGCTTTGTGATTCCTGGAATGGACGCACAAGCCGCCCCTCTTCGAGGTCATGTTCGACCAGCGTGGTCCTGCCCAGCGCAATACCGTTCCCTGAAATGGCTGTTTGGAGTGCTGCCGCGGAGTCGTCAATCTGGATGCCGCGATTGCAATCGACTTCGTTGCGACAGCCGGCTTTTTGCAGCCAGGAGCGCCATGTCGGGAAGACACCGGATGTTTGCATCGACACATCGTGAATGAGCAGATGATGCTCCAGGTCGGCAGGCGTCCTGAGCGGATGTTTGCCCATTAGAAGCGCGGGACTGCATACCGGGAAGAACTCGTCTCGCATGAGAAAGGTCGATACCAGGCCTGGCCATACGCCCGAGCCATAGCGAATGCCGACATCGATCCTGTCAGCGGTGAAGTCGAGAAGCCGGTTGCTGGTGTCTATGCGAAGGTCGTAATACGGATGCCTCTGTTGAAACCGCTCGACGCGTCTCAACAACCACTTGTCAGCGAATGCGCCGGGTATCGTCACGGTGAAAGCGATGCGCGATTTGCTCGCTTTCAATTGCTCAACGGCTTCGGACAACAGGTCAAATCCCGCCTGCAGTGCTGGCAGGACTGACCGTGCAGCGTCGGTCAGGGTCAGCCGGGTTGGCCCCGACGTCGCGCGATGAAACAGCTCGACGTCGAGAGTGTCTTCGAGCCCGCGTATCAAATGGCCAACGGCAGCAGGCGTAACGTTGAGCTCCTCGGCGGCCGACGGATAGCTCAGATGACGCGACACTGCTTCAAAGGCACGGAGTGCATTCAGGTTGTTCGGTGCACGCATGTTGCTTGATGGGCCCAAGTCTGGTTGGCCCATCTTCCCAGCGCTGCAATTTATCGTCAACACTGCGGTGGCTTGGACTAAAGTTGCGCGATATCACCGCTCGAACGTGGGCGTATCAACATGCGCTCCTGAACGCAAACAGTCCAAGCTTCGTCGTTTCTGGAAGTGTGCGTTAGCGCCAGTTCGTAACCACCGTTTTCAGCTTCGAGGGCTCGCACAGTCTGGCGCTTTGATGACATCAGAATTGCGTTAAGCCTCCATCGACCACGATTTCTGCGCCCGTCGTGAAGGACGAATCGTCGCTCGCGAGGAACAATGCCGTCCTGGCGATTTCGACGGCTTCGCCGAATCGTTGCAGCGGCACCCGAGCCTGAATGGCTGTCGCCGTTTCCGTCAATTGCGCGTCGGTCAGCCCGAGTTTGGTGTGGAACGCAGTCGCAATCGGGCCCGGGCTAACAGCGTTCACCCGAATGCCGCGCGGCGCTAGTTCAGCGCCGATGGAACGCACGAGGGAGCGAATCGCTGCCTTTGTCGCTGACAGAATCGACAGCCCCGGTGTGCCGACAGCATTCAGAAACGACGTTGTCACCACGATGCTGCCTCCTTTCGGAATGAGAGGCGCGGCCTTCTGAATCGTGAAAAAGAGCCCACTGACATTCAGGGAAAACTGCTCGTCAATCTGTTCCGGCGTGACGGATTCCAGCGGCGCGGCTGTGCCAGCACCGGCGTTCGCGAAGACGACATCGATGCGACCGTATCTGGCACGCACCTCTTCGACCGCACGCTCGATTTCAGCGGGCTTGCGCAGGTCGACGCGGAGCACGAGCGCATTGTCGCCCAAAGCCTTTCCTGCAGCTTCAAGGCGTCCCGGATTGGTACCCGTGACAATGACTTTCGCGCCTTCAGCCTGGAAAAGCTTCGCGGTTTCCAGGCCAATGCCCGAGGTGCCACCGGTGATAAAAGCAACCGTGTTTTGCAGCTTCATGTCGTTCTCCTTCGAGGGTTAGGTGACGAGAACCGTTGTGCGTCCTCGATGGATGCAATATGGCTTTTGGAACGAAGTCGGACAAATGAGAAGAACTCGCGCAGCGGAGTAGAAAAACTAGCGTGGGGCCAGGAAAATCGTTGCCAGGCTTGGATTGCGACAGCTTGATGCACAGTTGACCGTGCGCGTGGCGGCGTCTGTGGAGAGCCAGGACTGAGGGAAAGTCGCGGGCGGAAATCCCGGCATTTCCGTATGGAGCAAACTTTGTTGTGCTTGATTAGCCGAAAAAAAAGGCGTCACGTTGCCGTGACGCCTTAAAAAGTTCTAGCCATTCCGAGGGCCGTGCTAGAACCTGAGAGACGGTATTCGAAAGTTTGGCCTGCGATGCGGCGCCTGTACGGTGCGCGACATGGACTGTTACGGTGGACTATGAGAAGACACTCGACACAGACATTGTGCGGGCCACGGCAGGTTCGAAAACTTCAAAATGCAGAACCTGAAACCGTCTTTCGAAATGAGATTCCATTTTTTATGGTTATGCTGACTAAGTCAAGCAAAATCTAAAGAGGCTCCATTCGTTGCGGCAAAATATTCCGATACAATGAATGTTCTGATGAAAAATGACTTTGATGCCCCATTTTGGGGCCGCCGCTGGCGCTTTGAGAGACGGTGCCAGCAAGGCTGCGAAGAAAAATATTGAAATAAAGTTCCAGAAAAACATATGAACCGACCCACGCCCCCCCGAACCGCCGCAGACCCGGTCAAAGACAAAGACGGCTCCGGCGACGAAGTGACCGCCCTCGCGCGCGGCCTGACCGTGCTGCGCTCCATTGCCGCCGCCGACGCGCCGCTCAGCAACCGCGAACTGACCGAGCTCACCGGCATACCCAAGCCCACCGTGTCGCGGATCACCGCCACGCTGGTCAGCGCGGGTTTCCTGTTCCGCCTCCCCGACAGCGAGCGTTTCGTGCTGACCTCGTCGGTGCTGGAACTGAGCAACGGCTTTCTGCGCAACTTCGACATCCGCGCTCGCGCGCGGCCGTTCCTGATCGAACTCGCCGAACGCACGGCGCTGTCCGTGCATCTGGCCGTGCGCGACCGGCTCGATATGGTGGTGATCGACGCGATCCGGCCGCGTTCGGCGGTGCTGGTGTCGCGCCTCGAGATCGGCTCGCGCATGAATCTGAGCCGCACCGCCATCGGCCGCGCCTATCTGGCCGCGCTCGAAGCGCCGGAGCGGGAAAAATTGCTGATCGGCTTGCAGGCGGCTGAAGGCGACGACTGGGGCCACGTCAGCAGCCGGCTCGAGAGCGCGTTACAGGAAACCATCGAGCGCGGCTTCGCGATTGCCACGGGCGAATGGTACGACGGACTCAACGCGATCGCGCTGGGTTTCACAGGACCGTCGGGCGAACGCTATGCGGTCAATTGCGGCGGCTCCGCCGACCAGTGCCCGCGCGACTGGCTGATCTCGCGCGCGGCGCCGGCGCTGCTCGAGTGCGTCGCCAAAATCGTGCTGGAAATCGGCGGCACACCGGGGCGCCGCCTGGATACCTGAACCGGCGGCGGTTTCGCCGGTCGGCGGCCAAGGTTATTGCAAGGCATCCTGTAACCTTCGTAATCAAAAGAAAAATACGCGGGTGGACTGTTACAGAGCCCGCGACGTAGGATCATGCCTTCCTGTCGCGGGACGCACGCCCGGCCTGCCGTTTTCCCCTTTGATAACGTTCCGGCCGCCTGTTTCGATGCCGCATTGCGTTAACATCTCTGTCCCGCGCCTCGGGTAGCATCGCGCTGAACGAGCGCGGGGCACCCGTTGTCGAAACCGCCTGTCATGCCATTCGCGTGCCGGTCCGCCGAACTGTCGAAACGGCACGAACGCGCGAGCGGCTCACATCCAAGCCAGTCACCTGACCGAACCGATGGACGAACAACAAAAGCATTCGGAAACCACACGCCCTGTTCCTCCGGCTTCCCAACCGTCCTCCAGCGGCGGCCCCGCCGGCACACCGAACCAGCCGCCAGGCATGGTGAAGCGGCACCGCGGCCGCAATATCGCGTTGATCATCGCGGCGCTGGTCATCCTCGGGGTGGTGCTGTGGCGCTGGCATCCGTGGGGCGGTCCCGGCGGCGGCGCGGCCGGCGCCAGCGACGCGAGCGGCGCGCGGGCCGGGCGCGCGGGCCGCGGCGGTGCCATGGCCAATATGTCGCAGCCGGTTCACGTGGCGGCCGCGACGCAGGGCGAAATGCCGGTGGTGATCACCGCGCTCGGCACGGTCACGCCGCTCGCCAACGTCACCGTGCTGCCGCAGTTGAGCGGCGTGTTGCAGGACGTGTATTTCAAGGAGGGCCAGATGGTCAAGAAGGGGGACGTGCTGGCCCAGATCGACCCGCGTCCCTATCAGATCTCGCTCGACAACGCGCAAGGCACGCTCGCGCGCGACGAGGCCCTGCTGCAAACCGCCCGCCTCGACCTGAAGCGCTATCAGACGCTGCTCTCGCAGGACTCCATCGCCAGCCAGCAGGTGGATACGCAAGCCTCGCTGGTGCGGCAATACGAAGGCACGGTGAAGTCCGACAAGGCCAATATCGACACCTTCAAGCTCGACCTCGTGTATGCGCGCATCACCGCGCCGGTGTCGGGACGCGTCGGTCTGCGCCAGGTCGATCCGGGCAACTACGTGACACCGAGCTTGACCAACGGCCTCGTCGTGATTACGCAACTGCAGCCGATCAGCGTGATCTTCACCACCTCCGAAGACAATCTGCAGCAGATCATCCAGCAGACCCAGTCGGGCGCCAAGCTCTCGGTCACCGCGTATGACCGCAGCAACACCACGTCGCTCGAAGGCGGCATGCTCGAAACACTGGATAACCAGATCGACACCACCACCGGCACGGTCAAGCTGCGCGCGATCTTCCAGAACAGCAAGAGTCTGCTGTTCCCGAATCAGTTCGTGAACACGCGCCTGCTGGTCGATACGATCAAGGACGCCGTGATCGTGCCGACACCGGCCGTGCTCAACGGCTCGATGGGCCCGTTCGTGTACGTCGTGAAGGCGGACAACACCGTGACCGTGCGGCCGGTCAAGGTCGGCCCGGTGGATGGCGAGCGCACCAGCATCCAGTCCGGCCTGACCGTGGGCGAGCGCGTCGTGATCGACGGTTCGGACCGACTCAAGGAAGGCGCGAAAATCACGATTCCGGCCGACAAGCCGCGCGGCGCCTCGGGTGCCCGCGGTGCGGCCGCCGCGTCGGGCGCCTCCGGCGCTCACGCGCATCATGGCAAACACGCGGCGCAAGCCTCGCAATAAAGGCACGGCACTTACCGCATGAATCCATCCCGCGCCTTTATTCTGCGTCCCGTCGGCACCGCGCTGCTGATGGCGGCGATCATGCTGGTCGGTCTCGTCGCGCTGCGCTTTTTGCCGCTCTCGGCACTGCCCGAAGTCGACTATCCGACCATCCAGGTGCAGACCTTCTATCCGGGCGCGAGCCCGGACGTGATGACGTCGTCGGTCACCGCGCCGCTCGAGCGCCAGTTCGGGCAGATGCCGTCGCTCAATCAGATGTCGTCGCAAAGCTCGGCCGGCTCGTCGATCATCACGCTGCAGTTCAGCCTCGACCTGCCGCTCGATATCGCCGAGCAGGAAGTCCAGGCCGCCATCAACGCGGCCGGCAACCTGCTGCCGTCGGACCTGCCCGCGCCGCCGATCTACGCCAAGGTCAATCCGGCCGACGCGCCGATCATCACGCTCGCGATCACCTCGAAGACGCTGCCGCTCACCCAGGTGCAGGATCTGGCCGACACGCGTCTCGCCCAGAAAATCTCGCAGGTGGCGGGCGTGGGTCTGGTGAGCCTGTCGGGCGGCCAGCGTCCGGCCGTGCGGATTCAGGCGAACCCGCGCGCGCTCGCCGCGTACGGCCTGAATCTGGACGACTTGCGCACCACCATCTCGAACCTGAACGTCAACACGCCGAAGGGCAACTTCGACGGTCCCACGCGCAACTACACGATCAACGCGAACGACCAGTTGACCGACGCCGACGCCTACAAGAGCGCGGTGGTCGCGTACAAGAACGGCCGCGCGGTGATGTTGACCGACGTCGCCACCATCGTGCAGGGTGCGGAGAACACCAAGCTCGGCGCGTGGGTCGACGGCACGCCCGCGATCATTCTGAACGTGCAGCGCCAGCCGGGCGCGAACGTGATCCAGGTGGTGGACAGCATCAAGAAGCTGCTGCCGCAATTGCAGCAGGCGCTGCCCGCCGCGCTCGAGGTGCAGATCGTCACCGACCGCACCACCACGATCCGCGCTTCCGTGCGCGACGTGCAGTTCGAACTGGCCATGTCGGTTGTGCTGGTGGTGCTGGTCATGTACCTGTTCCTCGCCAACGTCTACGCGACCATCATTCCGAGTCTCTCGGTGCCGCTGTCGCTGATCGGCACGCTCGCCGTGATGTATTTATGCGGCTTTTCGCTCGACAACTTATCGTTGATGGCGCTGACCATCGCAACCGG
The DNA here is from genome assembly GCF_046030175.1 of Paraburkholderia sp. RL17-373-BIF-A. Lineage (NCBI taxonomy): Bacteria > Pseudomonadati > Pseudomonadota > Betaproteobacteria > Burkholderiales > Burkholderiaceae > Paraburkholderia > Paraburkholderia sp. RL17-373-BIF-A. The sequence continues at coordinate 245,059 of NZ_JARESO010000001.1, read as the reverse complement.
CTTCGTGGTGGACGACGCGATCGTGATGATCGAGAACATCGCGCGTTACGTGGAGGAAGGCGAAGCGCCACTCGAAGCCGCGTTGAAGGGCTCGAAACAGATCGGCTTCACGATCATTTCGCTGACGGTGTCGCTGATCGCCGTGCTGATTCCGCTGCTCTTCATGGGCGACGTGGTCGGCCGCCTGTTCCACGAATTCGCCATTACGCTTGCCGTGACGATCGTGATTTCGGCGGTCGTGTCGCTCACGCTCGTGCCGATGATGTGCGCCAAACTGCTGCGCCACACGCCGCCGCACGAGAGCCATCGTTTCGAAGCCAAGGCGCACCGCGCGATCGACTGGGTGATCGCGCGTTACGCGGTCGCGCTTACGTGGGTGCTGAACCGGCAACGCTCCACGCTGGTCGTTGCGGTGCTCACGCTGGTGTTGACCGGCGTGCTGTACGTCTTCATTCCGAAGGGCTTCTTTCCGGTGCAGGACACCGGCGTGATCCAGGCGATCACACAGGCGCCGCAGTCCGTGTCGTATGCGTCGATGGCCGAGCGCCAGCAGGAACTCGCCGCGCAGATCCTGAAGAACCCGGATGTGGAGAGCCTGACCTCGTTCATCGGCGTGGACGGCAGCAATATCACGTTGAACAGCGGCCGCATGCTGATCAACCTGAAGCCGCGCGACGACCGCAGCAACACCGCGAGCGAAGTGATCCGCCAGTTGCAGCGGGACGTGGCGCACATTCCCGGCGCGTCGCTGTACATGCAGCCGGTGCAGGATCTGACGATCGACTCGACCGTGAGTCCGACGCAGTATCAGTTCATGCTGACCGATCCGAACATCAGCGAATTCACCACGTGGGTGCCGAAGCTGATCGACCGATTGAGGCAGTCGCCCGAACTCGCCGACGTCGCCACCGATCTGCAGGACAACGGCCAGTCGGTCTACATCGAAATCGACCGCGCCACCGCGTCGCGTTACGGCATCACGCCGGCCACCGTGGATAGCGCGCTGTACGACGCGTTCGGCCAGCGCATCATCTCGACCATCTTCACGCAGTCAAACCAGTATCGCGTGATCCTGGAAGCGCAGCCGGAGATGCAGCACTACACCGAATCGCTGAAGTCGATCTATCTGCCCTCTTCCACGTCCACGGGCGGCCAGGTGCCGCTGTCGTCGATCGCGCGCTTCATCGAGAAGCCCGCGCCGCTGCTGGTCACACACCTGAGCCAGTTCCCGGCCACCACCGTGTCGTTCAACCTCGCACCGGGCTCGTCGCTCGGCGCGGCGGTCAAGGCGATCGACCAGGCGGAGAAGGACGTCGGCTTGCCCGCGTCGTTCCAGACCCGCTATCAGGGCGCGGCGCTGGCGTTCCAGGCGTCACTGTCGAACGAGCTGTTCCTGATTCTCGCGGCGATCGTCACGATGTACATCGTGCTGGGCGTGCTGTACGAGAGCTTCATCCACCCGATCACGATTCTCTCGACGCTGCCCTCGGCCGGCGTCGGCGCGTTGCTGGCGCTGCTGATCACCGGGCATGATCTCGACATCATCGGCATCATCGGTATCGTGCTGCTGATCGGTATCGTGAAGAAGAACGCGATCATGATGATCGACTTCGCGCTCTATGCCGAGCGCGAGGAAGGCAAGCCGCCGCGCGAAGCGATTTACCAGGCGTGTCTGCTGCGCTTCCGGCCGATTCTGATGACCACGCTCGCCGCCCTGCTCGGCGCGCTGCCGCTGATGCTCGGCACCGGCGCCGGTTCGGAATTGCGCCGTCCGCTCGGTATCGCGATTGCGGGCGGATTGATCGTCAGCCAGTTGCTGACGCTGTTCACCACGCCGGTGATCTACCTCGCGTTCGACTCGCTCGGCCGTCGCGCGCGTGAGCGATTCAATCGGGGCAAGCCTACGCCGCCCGTCACCGATGCAGGGAACTGAGCGATGAATCTGTCGCGTCCGTTTATCTCCCGCCCGGTCGCCACCACGCTGCTGGCGATCGGCATCGCGCTGGCCGGTATTTTCGCGTTCACGAAGTTGCCGGTGGCGCCGTTGCCACAGGTCGATTTCCCGACCATTTCGGTGCAGGCCACGCTGCCGGGCGCGAGTCCGGATACCGTGGCGACCAGCGTCGCCAGTCCACTTGAACGGCATCTCGGCTCGATCGCCGACGTCACCGAAATGACCTCGTCGAGTTCGGTCGGCTCGACGCGCATCACCATGCAGTTCGGCCTGAACCGCGACATCGACGGCGCCGCGCGCGACGTGCAGGCCGCCATCAATGCGGCGCGCGCCGATTTGCCGGCAAGCTTGCGCAGCAATCCGACGTACCACAAGGTCAATCCGGCCGATGCGCCGATCCTGATTCTGGCGCTCACGTCGAAAACGCTCACCGCCGGCCAGTTGTACGACTCCGCGGCCACCGTGCTGCAACAGTCTCTGTCGCAGGTGGACGGCGTCGGCGAAGTGGATGTGAGCGGCTCCGCCAACCCGGCCGTGCGTGTCGAACTCGAGCCGAATGCGCTCTCGCACTACGGCATCGGTCTCGAAGACGTGCGCGCGGCGCTCGCCGCGGCCAACGCGAACAGCCCGAAAGGCTCGATCGAATTCGGCCCGAACCGCGTGCAGATCTATACCAACGACCAGGCCAGCAAGGCGTCGCAATACAGGGACCTGGTCATTGCCTATCGCAACGGCGCGGCGGTGAAGCTCTCCGACGTGGCCGAGGTGGTCGATTCGGTCGAAGATCTGCGCAACCTCGGCCTCTTCAATGGCAAGCGTTCGGTGCTGGTGATTCTGTATCGCCAGCCGGGCGCGAACATCATCGACACCATCGACCGTGTGACGGCGATGCTGCCGCAACTGCACGCGTCGCTGCCCGCGGACGTCGACATCGCGCCGGCCGCCGACCGCTCCACCACGATCCGCGCGTCGCTGAAAGACACCGAGCGCACGCTGGTGGTCGCGGTCGCGCTGGTGGTGATGGTGGTGTTTCTGTTCCTGCGCAACTGGCGCGCCACGCTGATTCCGAGCGTGGCCGTGCCGATCTCGATCATCGGCACGTTCGGCGCGATGTATCTGCTCGGTTTCTCGATCGACAACCTCTCGCTGATGGCCTTGACCATCGCGACCGGCTTCGTGGTCGACGACGCGATCGTGGTGCTGGAGAACATCTCGAGACATATCGAGAACGGCGTGCCGCGCATGAAGGCGGCCTTTCTCGGCGCGCGCGAAGTCGGCTTTACCGTGCTGTCCATCAGCATTTCGCTGGTCGCCGTGTTCCTGCCGATTCTGCTGATGGGCGGCATTGTCGGGCGCCTGTTCCGCGAATTCGCGCTGACGCTTTCGCTCGCGATCGGCGTGTCGCTGATCGTCTCCCTGACGCTCACGCCGATGATGTGCTCGCGCCTTCTGCGCGAGCCGCACGAGCAAAAAGAAGAAGGACGTTTCGGCCGCTGGCTGGAACGCGGCTTCGCGTCGATGCAGCGCGGTTATGAGCGCACGCTCGGCTGGGCGCTGCTGCATCCGCGCCTGATCGTGACGATTCTGCTGCTGACCATTGGCCTGAACGTGTGGCTGTACATCATCGTGCCGAAGGGCTTCTTTCCGCAGCAGGACACGGGGCGGCTGATCGGCGGCATTCAGGCCGATCAGGCTACCTCGTTCCAGTCCATGAAAGGCAAGTTCGCGCAGATGATGGAGATCGTCGGCAAGAATCCGGCGGTGGAGAGTGTGGCCGGTTTCACCGGCGGGCGGCAGACCAATTCCGGCTTCATGTTCGTGACATTGAAGTCGAAGTCCGAGCGCAAGGCATCCGCAGATCAGGTGATCCAGCAACTGCGCGCGCCGCTCGGCGACGTCGCCGGCGCGCGGACTTTTCTACAGGCAGTGCAAGACATTCGCGTCGGCGGCCGGCAATCGAATGCGCAGTACCAGTTCACGCTGCTGGCCGATTCGACGCCCGACTTGTACCTGTGGGGACCCAAACTCACTGAGGCGCTGCAGGCGCGCCCCGAACTCGCGGATGTGAATTCCGACCAGCAGCAAGGCGGCCTCGAAGCGATGGTGACGATCGACCGCGCTACCGCCGCGCGCCTCGGCATCAAGCCGGCGCAGATCGACAACACCTTGTACGACGCGTTCGGCCAACGCCAGGTGTCGACGATCTATAACCCGTTGAATCAGTATCACGTTGTGATGGAAGTCGCGCCAAAGTACTGGCAGAGTCCGGACATGCTGAAGCAGATTTACATCAGCACGTCGGGCGGCAGCGCGAGCGGCGCGCAGACCACCAACGCGCCGGCGGGCACGGTGACAGCGGCGACCGCCGCCGCGACGACCTCGTCCACGAGCGCAACGACAGGCGGCACGGCGGGCACGACCGCATCGAGCGCGGCGAGCATTGCCGCCGACTCCGCGCGCAACCAGGCGATCAATTCGATCGCGGCGAGCGGCAAGTCGAGCGCTTCGTCGGGCGCGGCGGTGTCGACTGCGAAGGAAACCATGGTGCCGCTGTCGGCGATCGCGAGCTTCGGACCGGGCAGTACCCCGCTCTCCGTGAATCACCAGAGCCAGTTCGTGGCCTCGACGATTTCGTTCAATCTGCCGCCGGGCGTTTCGCTGTCGACGGCGACTCAGGCGATTTACGACACGATGGCGCAGATCGGCATGCCGGGGACTATCCACGGCAGTTTCCAGGGGACGGCGCAGGCGTTCCAGCAGTCGATGTCCGACCAGCCGATTTTGATTCTGGCCGCTTTGGCCGCCGTGTATATCGTGCTGGGGATGCTGTACGAGAGCTATATCCATCCGCTGACGATTCTGTCGACGCTGCCTTCGGCGGGTGTGGGCGCGTTGCTGGCGTTGCTGCTGTTCAAGACGGAGTTCAGCATCATCGCGTTGATCGGCGTGATTTTGCTGATCGGTATCGTGAAGAAGAACGCGATCATGATGGTGGATTTCGCAATTGAAGCGTCACGGCATGGTTTGTCGTCGCGGGATGCGATCCATCAGGCCTGTTTGCTGCGGTTCCGGCCAATCATGATGACGACTTTTGCTGCGTTGCTGGGGGCGCTGCCGCTTGCCTTTGGACGCGGTGAAGGCGCTGAGCTTCGCGCGCCGCTCGGGATTGCGATTGTTGGTGGGTTGATTGTCAGTCAGATGCTCACGCTTTATACGACGCCGGTTGTGTATCTTTATATGGATCGGATTCGGGTGAGGTGGGAGTCGAGGAAGGCTCGCCGTGCAGGTCCGGCTGCTACTTGATGGTTTTTTTACGCGGCTGGTTTTTTTTGGGTGTGAGGTTGGCCTTTCCTTGAGATCATAGTGGTCTATTAGCGTTGCCCCTGTGTGGGGCGGCGCCAATGGATTCAACCGGTCGATGCAACACCCAAAGTTTCCGCCAGTTTTTCGGCGGGTTCGTAAATTGCAAGGTCTGACGCGGGCTGTCGCAGAAGGCCATTCGTGTTCTCATTGCTGACTCGCTGCCGTGGGCTGTGCGGATCACAGAAATACACCTGCACGTCCGTAGCAATCGAGAAGTTCCTGTGGCTCGCCATCTCGGCCGCGGCCCCATGTCACGACCGAAGTAGTTTTGCCGGCAGTCTGTTGACCTGGTTTATCAGCGCGGACACCACGCTTGCCATGTCCTTGGACGCCAAGTTGACCAGCATCGCACAGCGCGAGTGCTGCTCCACCAGCGTGGCAATATAGGTGTTGTCCGAACCCGTCAGCGGATCGTGCGGGTAGCCGGGCAATGCCGCTGGTCCTATTCGCAACACGATAAACCGAACCCGGCTGGCGCTCGAGCATGCGTGCAATGGCACTCAGCGTCTCACCCTCGCGCCACATCTTCCAGATTTCGTTCTTCTGCTCTGCGCTCATCCAATGCTTTCTTGAATCCGCCGCGCCAGCCGGTCAGTATGCGCCGCGTCATACATTAAATAGTTCTCCATACTCGTGCTGTCCGTCAACCAGTCACCTGGTTATGCGAAGTACCTATCTATTTTTTTGTTTTGACCAGATTTTACAGTCGTCTTATATACGCCTCATAAAAGTCACTTTGATAATGGAGAAAGTGAAGTTTTGAACGGGGGTGGCGTATGAAGTCATGCGGAAGCCGGTTGTATCAGGTCAGTCCACGGAGGGGCCATGTATAGCCCCAACCAGTCACGCACCCTGAGCGTGTCGTGCAATGCGTTCCCGGTTGATCGCGGTGTGCCGGTCCTGTCTCCCGTGCGGCTACGGGGTACGGAGGCGCTCGGCAAGCTGTACAGATACACGCTGGACATGGCGACAACTTACTCGCCGGGGCTTTCCCAGTACAACACCAGATTGCAGATCGTCCCCGACAAACTGGTCGGCAAAGAAATCACCATTTCGATCGAGTTCGACGGGAAGGGAACATTCATTCCGGGGATGCCTGGCGATAGCGGCGCCGGAAGTGTCGGAGCGGGCGTCAGGACGATTACGGGGATCATCGCCAGAGTCGAGATGACCGGTGTCGATGATCGCCGCACGTACTACCGCCTTGTCGTGCGTCCCGCCCTGTGGCTGACCACAAAGACCTCGCGCAGTCGCATATTCCAGAACAGGAGCGTGCTGGATATCACGCGGGACGTGCTGCGCGAGCACCCGGTCCTGTTTGATGTGAAGGTGTCGGCACACGGACTGAAAAACGGCTATCCGGAACGCGACTTCGTCCGCCAGATGTGGGAGTCCGACTTCCATTTCCTGACCAGGCTTTGGCGCGAATGGGGAATTTATTACTTTGAGGATAACAACAGGCTGGTGCTATGCGATGGACCCGGTGTCCATGAGCCGCACAGGAATGCCTATGACTCGATCCGTTATCACGCGCCCGACGGTGCGCGTATCGACGAGGAACATATCCACAAGCTGAAGGCGTCACGCAGGATCACGGCGGCCAGGGTGACTGTTGTCGATTACGACTATACGCGTGGAGCGCAGAAATTCGTCGAGGAACATGATGCGTTCGGAGAACTGCACAAGGCCGAGGAGCGCCACTGGGGTGACTACTCGCAGCCCCTTGCCGGCGCAACGGGTCTGTCGGGCCAGCCGAACAACTATCTGGAGGAAGCACACTATCTCGCAGGCGTGCGCGCTCATGCGCTTTACTCGCGCAACGAACGTCTCAGGGGCCAGGGCAATCTGCTCGGCCTGAAGACGGGCAGGACGTGCTTTCTCACGGATCACCCGGAGTCAGATGTCAATGCCGAGTATCTGGTGCTGTCGACCACACTCGATATCCGCAACGTGAGCGAGACGACGATATCGGGCAAGACACTAGGCGCGGGCCAGTTCCGGTGCGTGACTGACTTCGTGCTGCAGTCGCCGAACCGGTTCTTCAGGAACAGGCCGAAGAAGAAGCCCCGCTGTTACGCCGAGACAGCCGTGGTGGTCGGTCCCAAGGACCAGACGACCTGGGTCGATGCGTACGGCCGGGTCAAGATCTGCTATCTGTGGGACGTGGACAGGCCGAAGGACGAGAATGCGAGCTGCTGGGTGCGCGTGTCCTCGCCGTGGCAGGGCAATTCGTTCGGCTCGATCTACGTGCCCCGTATCGGGCAGGAAGTGACGATCAACTACCACGAAGGCGACCCTGACAAGCCCTATATTGCCGACCGGATGGTCAACCGGTTCAGCAGCCACCGTGGTTACTGCCAGCCAACTACGCACTGAGCGGCACGCGGACGCAGGACCTGAAAGGGTTTCAGGCCAACCAGATCGTCGCCGACGATACGCCCGGCAAACTTCAGGTTCAGGTCAGCAGCGACCATGCGCAGTCACGGCTGATCGTCGGCTACAACACGCGCATCGACGGCAACAAGGGGCGCAAGGAAGCGCGGGGTGAAGGCTGGGAACTGGCGACGGACGCATGGGGCGTGCTGCGCGCCAATCAGGGCATGGTCATCAGTACCGAAACGCGCGCGGGCGCAACGGCCCCCGTCAAGGACATGGGCGAGACGGTGCAACGACTCACGCAGGCGCGCGAACTGCATGAGGATATGGCGGACGTCGCACGGCAGCACAACGCCCAGCAGGACGGCGCTGACCAGCGCGACGCCATTGGCAACATCAAGGCGCAGAACGATGCCATCCGTGGCAACGCGATAGCGGACGGCAATCCATTCCCGGAACTGGCGCGGCCCGACTTGGTGCTCGCGAGCGCGGCGGGGATCGGTATGACGGCGACGCAGAGCACCCATCTTGCAAGCAGGTATGACCTCGCGGTCACGACCGGGCGCGACGTGAGCATTGCATCGGGCAGTTCGTTGTTCGCTACCGTGCGTGGTGCCGTTTCCCTGTTCGCGTATCAGCTTGGCATGAGACTGATTGCGGCAAAAGGCAAGGTGGAGATTCAGGCGCAAAGCGACCAGATAGCGCTCACTGCATTAAAAGACGTGACGATCACCAGCACGGATGGCCGGGTTGTCATTACCGCCGCGAAGGAAGTGTTGATCGGCGCTGGCGGCTCGTACATACGGATTGCGGCGGATGGTATCGAGAATGGCACGCCTGGCCAGATTCTTGAGAAAGCCGCGTCGTGGGATGTGCCCGGGCCTGCAACGATGAGGATGCCATTGCCGCCCCTTCCGCTCAGCGCCTTGCCACAAGCCGCTGATCATCAATATAAGCAGGTCTTTGATATCAGCACGCTCGTTCCGGCCACCAGCATCGGCTCGTCGCTGGAGAGCCAGCCTTATCGCATCTACCTGTCAGACGGCACGATCCAGCAGCAGGGCATGTTGAAGGAAGGCGCTACGGTAGCCGTCCAGACGTCCAAGCCCACAAGAGTCAAATGCGAGATTGGCGCGGGTGATTGGGGGGTTGTCGAGCAAGGTTATGACGGCATCGAACTGGACGACCAGGACGAAGCGTAACTATCGGGCGATAACGTTGAACGCGCTGGAGGGAATCTGTGAATAAACCGCATCATAAAGGGAATGCGCCTACGCATCCGAAAGCTCCGCCAAGTCCGTTTGTCGAAGTGACTATTGTTTTCCGGGATGCACTGAATCACCCTATCGAGGGACTGGCCGTTCGGGTTGCAGCCGGAACCGGCGCACCGCCGGCTGCAGCCTGGACAATCGGACCCGAAACAGACGAGCCGGCGGTCCCGTTCGCGCCTGAGTCAGATACCCCTGCACCCGTGGCTACAGTGAACAACAGTACCGACGCAGTGACGGACAGGGACGGATACGCGATAACGATCCATAACGCCGCGCGCGACCAGCCGCTTGATGTGCTGGTCAGGAACCGACACGGGCAATATGTACTCAAGGCCACGGTAACGCCGACGAAGGACATAGTGGCCTACGCGATCACTAGTCCCGAATATCACCTGGAGGCAGTACCGCAACTTACGCCCAAGGATGCATTCGAACAGGACCTGGCGATTCCGGTAATGAAAGACGGCGAAATCATGACGATGCATCGACTGGTTAACGAGTTCGGCCCTTACATAGGGTCCGCTCAAAAGGTCACGGAGCAGGGAAAGGTGAAAAAGGACTTTCCGACGAAAAAAAAGGAAGTACAGACCGATCCCGCGACCGAGAGACCCAAAACCTCAATCACGATTGAGCATCATTATCGCGTAGTCGATACAGGAATGCCGCACACCATTGCCATAAATCTGCTTACATCCAGGTTAAACTTCCCAAAGACCTTGGATATTTCTGATGCGAAGTACGCCGAGATTGCGAGGAAAATAAATTGTGAAGTTGCTGCTGTTAGGGCTGTCGCCGAGACTGAATCGTCGGGATCAGGATTTTGCGATAATGGGTTGCCAAAAATTCGATTCGAGCGTCATTACTTTTTAAGAGCGTCATTGCCTGAGAATAAAAGGGCGAGTGGCGTTTGGCAGAAGCAAAAAAATCCTTTCCCAAAAGTGCCTGATTTGTCCTGGCCCAAATCAGGAGGCTACAGCGTCGGCGAGCCCTTAGACGATGGGACTTGGACACATAGCGACAGAGACGTTATGTATCAGTACGAGCGCATGATAAGAGCCGCGAATCTCAATTCCGACGCCGCATTAATGGCATGTTCGTGGGGGGCATTTCAGGTAATGGGATGCTTCTACAAGGAGTGCGGGTACTCTTCGCCGGAAGCTCTCGCAAATAGCGTAATGACCGGCATCAACGAACAGTTGGATTTATTCTTTGCTTATGTTTCATATGTCAGCCCAATAGCTCTAGACGCGCTCAAACACAAGAATTGGCAAAGTTTCGCGCAAGCCTATAATGGCGCGGACTGCCCCCCGTCCTACGCTGCAACCATGAAGAAAAATTATGACAAATATAAGTAAATTTGGACGCCTGTGCTCGGTGGCATTGGCTGCACTTGCTTGCAGTTCGGCTATATCTGCCGAGGCATTTATTTTCGACAACCCTTTCTTGGTGGCAATGCACTCTGGAAATAGTATCTATGGATACTATGACTCCCGGGATGAAAGATTTTCGTGTTCATTTCTTTTTTCAGGAATTGGTAAAATCAAAAAAATAAATGAAGGATTTTCTAACCAAATAGACATTGAAACATATAGCTTCGACTTTCAGCGAACCTCTTTCGCTTACAAGGACAGGGACAAGCTGTTCGATGTATCGGGAGATTTATTTATTAGGTCTGGAAAATGGGTTATTAGAACGAAAAAGCCTCAGGGTGCATGCAACGGCATCGGAGCCGATTTCGGGAAAGCTCCCGACGATCCCGCTGTGACGCAATTCTCAGTCGAGAAGCAAATTGACGTTATCGGGATTGGAATTGCGAATAAAAAAACCTTTTTCTATCGCAAGCCAGGTGCAGGAAAAGAGAATCGATTTCTGTTGAGAGGAGATATTGCGCTAATAATTTCGAAGCACGGGGACTATACCTATGTCCGGTTTGCGAACCCCAATACCGTTTCGTCGTCCCGCGATCCTGTTATTACCGGATGGATACGGTCAGTCGATCTGAAAAACCCTCTCCCGCCCGTCGGCCGCTAGTCGGCCGCTAGTCGGCCGCTAGTCGGCCGCTAGTCGGCCGCTAGTCGCAAAGTATCGTGCATTCGATATTTAAGCAAGGATCAACTTTATGATCGACCTTTACGGATGATGGCTGTGTCGTCATCCGGCACGACACGGAAATCGGCGAAGGCGATCACGCGAAGATTACCTACTACTCGGTATACATGCACATGCAGCAGGTGCTTTCGTCCCTTGCGGTGGGCAAGAAAATATACCGCAAGGACCTTATCGGCACCCGGCCAGATTTACGGGCGGTTTCCACAGATCCATTTCGAAATCGTCTGTGACGAGGCAAATCTGAGGAAGATGATCGGGCGCGCCCCTGGATCGCTGGGCAACAGTCCCGCGCGCACGGACGCGGTCTACGGCGACGTGTGGTTCTTCGTCCCTCGCGGCACAAAGCTCTTTGCGAATGAGCCTCACCCGTATCGTGAGGACGATAGCTTTCCGGCTATTGCGACGCTGTATCCCCAGGCGCCTCTCGTTCCGGCTGGAACCAGTCGCGATCTGGTTATCCGCATGCATTACGAGAAGGACTGCACGCTGACGACCTACCGGCAGAATATGGATGGGAGTTGGGCCGTTTGCGGCGCAACGCCTGCGGAAAGCGAGGCAGAGTACAACTTGTACCGGCGGGCCACTAGCCTCCACGGGCGCTTTACGGACAGCAGTCTGGCAGCGATCCCGATCTGCCGCACGAAAGCGAAATCTGGCATTTTCCACCGACGGCGTTTATCCGCCATTTCAGAACCTGCGGATGGTTCAGCAAATCCGAGTTCGGCAAAATCTACACTGCCGCCAATGCTCCCGCGATCGCAAAATATCTTGTCAGCATCAACAAGACATTCCGCAAGTACCGCATCAGCAGCGGATTGCGTCAGGCACATTTCCTCGCGCATTCGTCGGTAGAATCCGGCCAACTCCACTACATGAGCGAACTATATAACGGTGATCCATTTGAGTATTTTCGGCGGTATGAACGCGCGAAGAATTATGTTGGCTGGTTGGGTAACGTCGAATGGAACGACGGCGGAAAATTCAGGGGGCGAGGATTCAAACAACTTACCGGTCGCGCGAACTATGGGATGTACTTCTCTTACCGCGGGTGGGTCGCTCCGCAGAGCGTCGGGGCTAGATGGTGGCACGACCCTCGATGGTGGGGATTCAATCCGCCGTACTCGTCCGGGCAGCATGCAAACCTGCTGCCAATTCACGACACGACCACGATCGCGTCTCTCGTCGCATCTCTAAAGCCGCCAGTTATTGACAACCCAGAGGTCGTAGCGGACGAGCCCCTGACGTCAATTGATACGACTGGTTTTTTCTGGGCCAACAATCGACTTTTACCAATCGCGGACAGCGACAACGTAATCCAACTAACGAACAAAGTGCGCCGGGACCACGCGCAGTCGCCTTCCGACTTTCCGGCAGATGCGCATTTTGATCAGCGTCAATCAGAAACATTGAGAATCAAAGGGATTCTGTTATGAAAAAGATATGGATTGGCATTTTGATTGCTTGCGGACCCTTGTTGCCGGTATCTGCGCAGGATGTTCAAGGAACTTCTATAACCGTAGCCGTTGAAAACGCGAAGTATGTTTTCTCCTGCAACGGTGCCTCCGGTGCTCAATCCATTGCAGTGTCACTGTTGGAGGCGCACGGGGGTGATCAGCGGCTAGTCGGGCCGCAGCGCTTGGATGACGCAGACGATTGTTCGCAAGTGACGTGGACAACGCAGCCAGCCAGTGAATCGGGTGCCCAACTCGTCATGGCCAACCCAGGACAGTTAGGCCTCAATGCACAGATGCTGGTGTACTACGCCGACAAAGACGGCGTTGAGTTTTCTGGATATTTGCCAGTGGCGGCTGATACGTTGACGCCCGGCCAGTTTCGGGTTGTCGGCGCCGACGCCTATGGAGAGTGGGAGCGCACATACGCTTTCAAGAACCACAAATTGAATGTTGCTCAAGAGTTGCTCCTTGTGCAGTCGGGAACAGTATGTGTAGAGCGCAGTGGAACCGTGAAAACGAATCTTCCGTGTGCTGGGTCGACGATTAAGGCAAGCGCAAAAAGCCCGGTTTGTGTCATACAGCAAGATGGCAGAGCGACATTGGCGGCGTCGCGCACCTGTTCGTCGCTAACGTTGCGGCGATGACTGCGTGATCAACCCTTGATTATTCGGGTTCTTCACTGCGTCAATTCGTCGATGCTCCGTCTGCTCCTAACGGTGCAAACCCATGATTGACCTTATCCGACTCGGCGACACCACCGACCACGGCGGCGAAGTCATCACAGCCTCCCAAACCATGGCGTGGCCCGCGAGGGTGACCTCGTCGAGTGCCTGCTGCATCCTGAAGTCCAGCCGAATATCATTATCGAAGGCGACAGGAGGATCACGGATCGCGGGATTCCCGTCGCGCGACAAGGGCATCGCGCAAAGTGTGGATGCAGCCTGATTTCGAGTCTGGTATGAATGGCGAGCCATGCGCCGATTGCCATCACCGATAACTGTCGCAGAAGACCATTCGCGTTCTCATTGCTGCCTCGCTGCCGTGGGAACAAGCTTGCCGCGCGCCTGAATGGCAGACCGCATCAGACCTTGCAATGTATGAACCCCGCCGAAAAACTGACGGAAATGTTAGGTGTTGCATCGACCGGTTGAACCCGCCAATGGCCAACACGGCAAAGCAAACAACCAAAAAAACCCAACCCTAAAGCCTCTGCTCCATAGCAAGCACCAAAATCCGCGCCCATTGTTTAGCCTGCCGCTCATCTCGCATAGGCAAAACCCAAACCTGATGCTTAGGATCCTTGACCTTCAAAACAACCTGCCACTGGGCACCGGGCCGCTGCACCTCTGCCCCAAGCAAGTCAGCAAAAATATAAGCACCCTGCTCTTCGCCCAAACGAATCTCACAAAGCCGCTTGTCGGCAGCGAGCCGCACCGCCCCCCAACTCCCCTTGAGTTCGTGAGTCCAGTCTCCATCCCGAACATTCGCTGCGACTTCTTTCCGACGACGCCACCAATAAGCCAGGGCGGCTACCACGAGCAGGGCAGCCAGCACCGCAACGCCAATAGCAACACCCAGCCCAAAAGCCGCCTGCAAGGCATAAAACGCCCGCACCGCGCCATACCCCAGCGCGATAAGCGCAATCAACGCAACGATAATCGGCATCGCAAGCTCACAAGGCAAAAAACTCAGCCTAGCACGAGCGACGCCCACCTCTCGCCGCAAGAGCACCGCAAGAAACCATTGCGAAAATCACGCGGCGCCCAGCTTGAGCATTAAGGCTGCTTATGCGTCGCAGCCCAATCCTTCACCGCCTTCAGCGTATTCTCGACATGCTTCTCCGGCGACAGGCTCGTGTACTCGTAGATGATCTTGCCATCCGGCGCGATCACATACGACACGCGATTGGCCATCGACGCGTGCATCGGCAAGCCCGCGTCATACTCGCCGATCACCTTCGAATCGGCATCGGCCGCGACCGGGAATTTGCTGCGGCACTCGCTCACCGAAAACTTCGTCAGGGTGTCGATGTTGTCGTGTGACACGCCGATCACCGTCGCGCCATATTTCTTGTACTCATCGACGGCTTCGGCAAACTCGTGGGCCTCGATCGTGCAGCCCTTGGTGAAGGCCGCCGGATAGAAATACACGACCACCGGCCCTTTCTTCAGTTCGTCGGCCAGCGAATAGGTGTAGGTCTTGCCGCCCAGCGAAGCCTGCGCGGTGAATGCCGGCGCCACGTCGCCCGGCTTGAGGGTCGCCGAGGCCGTCAGCGAATGCATGGCGAATCCGACCGACACGGCGGCGACCAGTGCCGCCGATATGAATTTCTTCTTCATCTGCTTTTCTCCAGGCGTGGATGCACGCGGTTCGTTCAATGAACCCAAGGCCGATGCGTTCAGGAGAACGTCGGCCAACTTCGCTATTGGACCACGTACTCACAAGGTACGTCAGAACCAGCCTGAAGGATGCAGAAGTCGTTGCCGTGAACGCGGCCAGCGCAAACGCAGGGAAAGCGCGCGATCGGCCAGTCCGCCCGTCAGGCGGCCGCTTCGGTATGCGCGCCGAACCATGCCGCAGCCGACAGATTCAGCTCGGCCAGCACCTCGGGGGTAAAGGCCACGAAACCGCCCGGCGCGTCGGGGCCCAGCGCGATCGATGCCGCATCGACGCCCTCGCCGGCTGCCTCGGCGAGGCGCAGCAAGGTGCCCAGCTCGCCGCGCCGCGACACGATCGCTTCGCGAATCTGCGGCGCGAGGCCGAGTTTCTCCAGCGCCGCGCCCGGCGAACTGCCGAGCACCACGTGAATCAGGGAAAAAATTCCGGTCATGAACGCGGCATCGGCGAATCCGTCGTCGGCGGGGCGCAGCCAGGCTGCGGCCAGCTCCATGAAGCGCGAGCGCGTCCCCGCCAGTTGCACCAGCGGATCGGCGCGCCACGGCAGGTCACCGGTGTCGGCGTAAAGCAGCAGTTGCGCCCACCGCGCAATCTGCCGCGTGCCAGTGGCAATGATCGCCTCGCGCAGCGACGCGATATTGCGCCCCAGCCCGAATGCGCTCGAATTGACGAGGCGCAGCAGCTGCACCACCACGCTCGGGTTCAGCTTGAGCTCCGCTTCGAGCTCGACGATGCCGGCATCGCGCGACAGCAACGCCAGCAGACGCAGCAGGCCCGGCCGCGGCGAGCGGTTGCGCGGCGCGGCCAGCACCTGCGGCCGCGCGAAAAAGTAGCCTTGAAACAGATCGAAGCGGAGTTCACGCGCGAGCGCGAAGTCCTCGCGCGTCTCGACCTTTTCGGCGATCAGCGTCTTGCCCTGCCCGCGCACCAGCGCCGCCAGGTCCGGCAGCACGGCGCGGTCGGTCTGCAGAAAGTCGATCTTGACGATGTCGGCGTGCGGCAGCGCGCCGATCAGCTCGTCGGACAGTTCGCTCACGTCGTCGAGCGCCACCTGAAAGCCGGCGCGGCGCAGCTCGCCCAGACGGCGGACCAGTTGCGCGTCGAATTTCACGGTCTCGAGGATTTCGAGCACGAACCGCTCGGGCGGCATCAGATGGACGATGTCGTTAAAGAGCAGCGCACGGTCGATATTGACGAAGCCGCGATGCTGGCCCAGCACCGTCGGCACGCCGATCCCGCCGATCGCGCGCGCCACCACCTGCGCCGTCGCCTGGGCGTCGTCGGTCACTTCGGCGTAGTTATGCGCACCGGCTCGAAACAACAATTCGTAAGCATTGAGCGCGCCGTCGCGATCGAGGATCGGCTGGCGGCCCAGATAGACGAATTGCGTGGCGGGCAGCGGTTCAGCGCCTTCGGCGGTTGCGTCGAGCACCTCGATGTGCCGGGCAGTGGCCTTGGCTTGATGGTGTTCAGACATGGAGCATCGGGGCAAGTGTTCGGTAAGCTACGCAGCAGCGACGTCTCAGCCGGCACTGCACAACAGAGGTATGTCCTATTAACGGACATCGAGTAGCCGCACTTTAACTGAATCGGTCCCGGGCCGCCGCCAAGCCGCGCAAGCGTTTCCTTACCACGTGTTTTTTACAGCAGGCGCTAAAGATTTCCCCGCAGGGGTCGTTATCTCGTTCTGATGGGGCGGCCTGATACCTCTCAACCGCCCTTAAACGGCGGGCAGTGAGCCGCCCCGCCTGCAGACGAATACAGGTTGCCAGCGATAAACATGGAAGCGAACAGGATCACCGCGCCCCGCCGGGGCTCCTTGCGCACGGTCATCGACCGGCTTCGTGCGTTCGGCCGGCGCGTGGACGGCAAACCGCAGACGGCCGCAAGCCGCGCTGCGCAACTGGAACAGGTGGTCGGCGCCGTCGACCTGCTGGCGCACGTCGACGACGAACTGCGCTTCATCTATGTGTCCGAGGCCAGCCTGCGCTTCATCGGCTATCACCGCGAGTATCTCGAGACCATCACGCTGCACGACCTGGTAGCGCCGGCGGACGTGCCCCGGCTCGACACCCTGCTGACCCGCGCCGCCGTCTCGGGCAACGTCGAGAAGGCCACACTCGGCCTGATCAAGTCGCTCACTTACCCGATCACCGTCGAACTGCGCGTGGTGCGCAGCAGCCACGACGGCACCGAAGGCTATGCGATCGCCGGTTTCGACGTGTCGGCCTGGCGCGCCACCGAGGAACGCCTGACCCAGGCGCTGCATCTTGACCGCCTGACCAATCTGGCCAACCAGTCGGCGCTGATCCCGGCGCTGCTCGACGCCCAGCAGCAAGCCGACGCGCACGGCACGCCGGCCGCGCTGCTGCTGCTCGACCTCGACGACTATCAGCGCGTGAATCGCGCGCTCGGCTACGACGCCGGCGACGAAATGCTGCGCGACACCTCGCGCCGCATACTGAATATGACGAGCCCGAGCGAGACCGTGGCGCGCGTGGCGAGCGACGAGTTCGCGATCCTCGTGAAGCCCGCCGCCAGCCGCACCGACGCGGCGGCCGCCGCCGAAACGCTGGCGCGGCGCCTCTTGACCGCGATCCAGCAGCCGTATGTGTTCAACGGCCAGCAGGTGCATCTGTCGGCGAGCATCGGCATCGCGCTCTATCCCGACGTGCGCCACGCCAACGACACAGCCGCCCACGACACCCACCTGCTGCGCTGGGCCGACCACGCCCTCTTGCAGGCCAAGGCGGCCGGCGGCAACACGCTCGCCTTCTACGTCCCCGACGACAACCCCGCCGACGCCGAACGCCTTAAGCTGGAGGCCGACCTCTACGACGGTGTGCGCAACGGCGAGTTCTCGCTACACTTCCAGCCGATCACGAGCAGCCGCACGCACGGCGTGGTCGGCGTGGAAGCGCTGATCCGCTGGTTGCATCCGGTGCACGGACTGGTGCCGCCGTCCATGTTCATCCCACTTGCTGAGTCGATCGGCCTGATCAACTTCCTCGGCAACTGGGTGTTGAAGGTGGCCTGCATGCAGTTGATCCAGTGGGACGCGAAAGGCATCGCGTTGCAATACGTGGCCGTGAACGTGTCGCCGCAGCAGTTCCGCGATCCGCGCTTCAAGGACTCCGTGCGCGAGGCGATCGAGTTGACCGGCATCGATCCGCGCCGCCTCGTGTTCGAGATTACCGAAAGCCTGCTGATGCACGACCCGGCGCATGCCAAGGGCCTGCTCGAAGACCTGACGGCAATGGGCATCCGCTTTGCGGTCGACGACTTCGGCACCGGCTATTCGAGCCTGGCTTACCTGCAACGCTTCCCGCTGGCCAAGCTCAAGATCGACAGGAGTTTTGTCGAGAATCTGCTAACCTCCCGGAACGATCAGGCAATCGTTAGCGCTGTCGTGGGCCTCGCTCAGACACTGGATCTCGAACTGGTGGCCGAGGGCGTCGAAACGGAAGCGCAGCGCACCCTGCTCACCGAGATGGGATGCGACCACATCCAGGGGTGGCTCGTCTGCAAGGCGCTGCCCTCCGACGAACTCGCGCAGCGTTTCGAAGCGCGCACGCTTCACTTGCACAGCGCATAGCAATGCAGGCAAAGCACTCATGTAGCGGCTCATGTGCCTGCTCATGCAGCGGAACAAGCCGGCCTCTGGCCGGCGTGGCACTCATTGGAACATGTATGGCTTTGGCGGGACTCACATGGTAAAGGCGGCGGTGCTCGACCGGCTCTGGACGCGAATGAGCGAGCGCGGCGATTTCCCCATGCTGTCGCAATCGCTGCGCTCCACCATGGCGGCGATGAACAATGACGACCTCGACTTCACCGGCCTCGTGCAGGTGGTGTTGTCCGACTTCGCGCTGACGCAAAAAGTGCTGCGGCTCGCCAACTCGGCCATGTACATGGCGTTCGGCGGCAACATCACGACCGTGTCGCGCGCGCTGATGGTGCTCGGCATGGACGCGGTCGGCCATCTCGTGGTCGGCCTGAAGATCGTCGATCACTTCCATCACAGCGCGCCGCGCCGCATCGACGCAAAACTCGAACTGAACCGCACGCTGCTGTCGGGCTGCGTCGCGCGCAAGCTGACCGAACGCGGCGATCTGCGCGCGGGTGAAGAAGCCGTGGTCTGCACGCTGATGCGGCAGATCGGTAAGCTGCTGGTGGTGTTCTATCTCGACGCCGAATGGGATCAGATTCGCCGCCATATCGACGACGGCACGCTCGAAGCCGACGCCTGCGTGCTGGTGCTCGGCGTGACCTTCGACGAAATCGGCGCCGAAGCCGCCGTGCGCTGGCGTCTGCCCGACATGATCCGCTCCGGCATGGGCGAGTTCGACCCGCAAGACGTCACGCAGCCGCGCCAGGTGCAGTGGCTACGCGCCATCACCAATTACTCGACGGCGGTCGCCGACGTGCTCACCCAGCAGAACATGCCGGACTGGGAGCGCGAGCAACGCATCGCCGAACTGGCGCAGGAATATAGCGGCGCGCTCAACACCGATCCGGAAGTGCTGCTCGAAATGAGTGTGGCGCTCGCCCGCGAGGAAGGCGGCGACGGCGTGATGCGCGAAATCGTCGAGTTGCGCGCCAATGCGGATGCGATCGCGCGCGAGGCGCTCAATCCCGAGGCCCGCATCGCGGTGGGCGTCGAAGATCTGCGCGGCCTGCCCGACGGCAGTCCACTCCAGCCGGCGCTGGCGATGGCCGCGGAAACGCTGCTCGCAGGCCTCGGCTTTGCGCGCACCGTGGTGTTCGTCAAGCACAGCAACGGCACCTTCAAGGCGCGCCTCGGTCTCGGGCCGAAGATCGACGCGGCGTTGCCCAAGCTAACCTTCAATACCGCCTTCGAGCCCGACGTGTTTCATCTGGCGATCGCGAACTCGGTGGGCATTTTCATCGAGAACGCACGCGACCCGAAGATGGTCGCGCGCCTGCCCGAATGGTTCCGCCGCTCATTCGACGACGCCCGCGCCTTCGTGCTGCTGCCGGTCGTCGATGAAAGCGACACGACCGTGGCGCTGCTCTACGGCGACTGGTCGCATAGTCAGGAGCCACGGCGCATCTCACAGAAAGAGATGAGCGTGTTGAATGAACTGGCCAAGGAGTTAGGCCGTTTTTTCGGCTTGGGGCAGATGCGGGAAATGGAGACGATGTGAAGACCTGGCGTGATCGTTGATCACGGCGCTTCACTCTCACCTGTTCTGTATTTGCCCGACGCCACGTTGAAGTCGAGTCAGGCTCGCCGAGGCCGCCATGCATGGCATGCCGCGGCCTCCGGACGAGTCACTTTTCTCAATCTTCGATTCTTTCCAGCCCTTCCGCGCTGCGGTCCGCGACACCGGCCCACGCGCCCGCCGCTAGCCCCAGTTCCGCGACCTCTTCCACCGTCAACGGCTGCAAGCGCGCGCACAGCGTTTCGATCTCATCCCATGCGCCGCGTTCGAGCGCTTCGACCGCGCTCAGCAGCAACCCCAGCACACCCTGTCGATGCAGGATGCCTGCCTGGATCGGACGCGACAACGTCAGCACGTTCAAGGTGCTTTCGAGCGAGCCGCCGAACACCGCGTCGACGAATGAAAACACGCCGGTCAGGAACGCCGCATCGGCTTCGTCGCGGCCGGCTTCGGGCAGGCGCTCGATTGCGAGTTCCATGAAACGCGCGCGGGTCGCCGCGAGTTGCAGCAAGGGATCGTCCTCGAGGGCGACTTTGCGGCCGTCTGCATAGAGCAGCAGTTGCGTCCAGCGCGCGATGCGGTTGGTGCCGGTCGCGTTGATCGCTTCGCGCAGCGTCGTGACTTTGTGGCCGACGGCGAGGCCACTGGAATTCGCGAGCTTCATCAGGTGCATCACCAGCACCGGATTCAGCTTGAGTTCGGCTTCGAGCTGCGCGACGGTCGGATCGCCCGAGAGGAGTTGCAGCAGGTTCAGCAACGCATGGCGCGGCGCGCTGACGCGGCGCGAAGCCGAGGTCTGTGCGCGCGCGAAGAAGTAACCCTGGAAGCGATCGAAGCCGAGTCCATGGGCCGTTTCGAAATCGGCTTGCGCGTCGATTCCAGAGGCGACCAGCAGCTTGCCCGCCGACTTGAGCACGCTCGCCAGTTTCGGCAGCAGCACGCGCGGCACGCCCGTGAAATCGATCTTGACGACTTCCGCGTAAGGCAGCAGTTTGGCGAAGGTTTCGTCGGGCTGGGTCACCTCGTCGAGCACGAAGCGATAGCGGCGGCCGTGCAACTTGACGATGCGCGCCACTAGCGCTTCGTCGAACTCGATCGCCGGCGCCAGTTCGAGCATGAAGCGCTCGGCGGGCAGCCGCAGGATCGCGTCGTCGAATAGCATCTCGCGGCTGACGTCGACATAAGCCGGATGCCCGGTCAGCGCGCCGCGCACATTGCCCTGAAGCAGGCCGTGAATGATGGCTCGCGCCACGCGTTGCGCCGGATCGGGCGCGCGGCACGACGAGGCGTCGGCACCACTGTTCGCGTCCGCGGGGGCTCGTGCGGCCTCCAGCATGTCCGCGGTCCATTCCGGTGCGCGCACCTTGATCTCGTAGCCGCACAGCATGCCGTCCCGATTCAGAATCGGCTGTCGCGCGAAGCTGGCATTCAATTGCGCATCGTCCGTTGCACCCGTGTGGCCCGGATTCTCGATTGCGATGGTGGTCATTGCACTCCCCCGCTAAGCGCCGCCCCGGCGCTTACTGCTGTATTTTGATTTTCGCTGCACGTTAGCACGGCCCAAGGTGTGAAGCCCGTGGCCCGCGGTGCGTCTGCCGATTTTAGCTCAGGCCGCCATGCGCGGACACGTCCGTGAAGCAATATCTCGAAATAATTGGAGATGAGTCTGAAAGCGATCCGGCGCAAAATCGCCGATACTCTTGTGCAGTGCAGAAGCGTTCCAACCGCGTTTAACCACCAAGGAAAAACATGGACGTCAAAAGCGTGCTGTCAAATGCCTTCGCCATGCCGATCACGAGCCCGGCATTTCCCATGGGCCCGTACCGGTTCATCGACCGCGAATTCCTGATCATCACCTACCGCACCGATCCGGACAAACTGCGCGCCGTCGTGCCCGAGCCGCTCGAAATCGGAGAGCCGCTGGTGCATTACGAGTTCATCCGCATGCCGGACTCGACGGGCTTCGGCGATTACACGGAAAGCGGCCAGGTGATTCCGGTGTCGCACAAGGGCGTGGCGGGCGGCTACACGCTGGCCATGTATCTGGACGACCATCCGCCGATCGCCGGCGGCCGCGAACTGTGGGGCTTTCCGAAGAAGCTCGCGAACCCGGTGCTCGCCGTTCATACCGACACGCTCGTCGGCACGCTCGACTACGGTCCGGTGCGCATCGCCACCGGCACGATGGGCTACAAGCATCGTCAACTCGATCTGGCGCAGCAGAAGAAACGCCTCGAAACGCCGAACTTCCTGCTCAAGGTGATTCCGCATGTGGACGGCACCCCGCGCATCTGCGAACTGGTGCGCTACTACCTGCAGGACATCGATCTGAAAGGCGCATGGACCGGCCCGGCCGCGCTCGAACTGGCGCCGCATGCGCTCGCGCCGGTTGCCGAGTTGCCGGTGCTGGAGATCGTCGAGGCGCGTCATCTGATTGCCGATTTGACGCTCGGTCTCGGCGAAGTGGTGTTCGATTATCTCGATCAGCCGGAAGCGAACGTGCGTTGAACGATTGAACGGTTGATCGTCGTGGCGAGGCTTCTATCGACGTCAATGTCGTGCCACCGCGCAAATGCAAACGGCCGCAATAGCGGCCGTTTTTCATCACATACAACGAATCGCGTGAGACGCGTAGCGCGTTACTTCAACACCACCTTCACGTCGAAGTACTTCGCCGCGAAACGGTCGATCGTGCCGTCCGCCTTCAGTTCCTTGAGCGCCTGGTTCAGCGCGTCCTTCAAGGCCTTGTCGCCCTTGCGGATGCCGAAGCCGACGCCCGCGCCGAGCAGCTTCTCGTCGCTGACGGCCGGACCGGCGAACTCGAAGCCCGCGCCTTGCGGCTTCTTCAGGAAGCCCTTCGATGCGGCTTCCGCGTCCTGGAACGCGGCGTCCAGACGCCCCGAAGCGAGGTCGGCGTAAATCTGGTCCTGCGTCTGATAAGGCACGACGTCGACGCCGGCCGGCGCCCAGCGCGCCTTCGCGTAGGTTTCCTGGATCGTGCCCTGCAGCACGCCGACATGCTTACCCTTGAGCGAAGCCGGCGTCGGCACGAGACCGCTGCCCTTCTTCGCGATCATCTGATTCGGGATCGTGTAGATCGGATCGGTGAAGTCGATCGCCTGGCGGCGCTGATCCGTGATCGTCATGTCCGAGTTGATGGCGTTGAACTTGCGCGCCTGCAAGGCCGGGATCAGACCGTCGAACGAGTTCTCGACCCACACGCATTTGGCCTTCAGCTTCGCGCACACGGCATTGCCGACGTCGATGTCGAAACCCTGCAGATCGCCCGACGGCGACTTCGATTCGAACGGCGCATACGATGCCTCGACGCCGAAATGCACTTCCTTGATATCGGCAGCCGATGCGGTGCCGGCCGTAACCGTTGCCGCCGCGAACAGCGCGAGCGCAGCCATGTTTCGCCAATTCATCTTCATTACGGGTGTTCCTCTACGGTATTGAATAAGACGGAGCCGAATCCGGGCAAGCATGATTGCCGCGCCAAAAATGCGATTCAAACTCGTGCGGCCGGTGTGGTGCAGCGCAACAGCCGCGAGGCCGCGATTGTACAGGCTTCGTTTGCCGCGCCTGCGGGCGCGCCGCGTGGCGCGTTGCTGGGCACGCGCTTCGGGCTTACGCGTAAAGGTGTAAATAGCTGTCGCGTGCAGGCAAAGACAAACGCGTTAAAGCGCGCCGTCGCCGGCTGCGAAATCGCCACTGAGTTGCTGCGACAGATGCGTATAGACGGCAGCCACATGCGGCAAATGCCGCGACTCCGGATGCGCGAGCACCCAGACTTGCGACTCGGCTTCGTCGAGCGGCGGCGTCAATTGCACGAGATCGTCGCGGCCGCGCGCGAGAAAAGTCGGGAAGATGCCCACGCCGAAACCGCGCACCACGAGTTCGAACACGGCCATCACGCTGTTGGTCTTGTAGCGCGGCTCGACAATCGGGCAATGACGCTTGCGCCATAACACGGAGGGGTGATCGCCGAGCGAGGCGTCGGGAGCGGCCCAGTCGCAGCGCGCCAGCGCATCCACATCGCTCGCGTGGATGCCGCTGCTCCTGGCGGCGAACACCGCGATACGCAGCGGGCCCACGTGCTTGCCGACCAGATGATCCGGCGCGCGGCGCGTGGCGCGCACGGCGATATCGGCATCGCGCTTGGTGAGGCTAGCGAGACTGTTGGCTGCGGTCAGTTCGAACGACAACGCCGGATGCAACGCCGCGAAATCATGCAGCGCGGGCAACACGAGGCCGTAGAGCACGGTGTCGGTGGTCGTCACGTGAACACTGCCGGACACGCGGTCGCTGCTCGCCTGCACCGTGGAGCGCGCCGCGGCGAGTTCGCTTTCGATGCGCTCGGCATGTCGCGCCAGTTGCGCGCCGAGCGGCGTGGCGCGATAACCGCTGCGCGAGCGCTCGAACAGACGCTGTCCCAGCCCGCGTTCGATCCGCTGCACCGAGCGAAAGATGGTCGAGGCGTCGATACCCAAACGCTGCGCGGCTTCCGCCAGCGTGCCGGCGCGCACCAGCGCGAGAATGGTCTGCGTATCCGCCGAAGTCAGTTCGTATTGCGTTTTTGCACGCATGGTTTGGCAAGCCGCCTGTTTATTCGGAATCCGATCCGGGCTACTTTTACCACATGGACTTGTCGGCCGACGAGCCTCGCCACCGGCAGCTGCCGGCAACTTCACTCCCGTTCATAGCGAAACCATCATGAAACTCTATTATTCACCGGGCGCCTGTTCGTTGGCGGTTCACATTGCACTGCGCGAAGCGGATCTCGACTTCGAAGGCGTCAAGGTCAATCTGCAAACGCACAAGCTCGCCAACGGCGACGACTATTACGCGATCTCGCCGCGCGGCTATGTGCCCCTGCTCGAATTCGCCGATGGCTCGCGCCACACGGAAGGCGCCGCGCTGCTGCAATACGTCGCCGATCTCGTGCCCGAGGCGGGCTTGCTGCCGCCTGCGGGTTCGCTGCAACGGCTCGAAGCGCTCGGCTGGCTCACGTATATCAGCACCGAGTTGCACAAGACGTTCAGTCCCTGGCTCCGGCATCAGGAGACCGCCGAATCGACGAAGACCGAATGCCGCGCGAAACTCGCCACGCGTTTTGGCGAACTGGGGCGTGTGCTGGCGACACGCGATTATCTGACGGGACAGTTTTCGGTCGCCGATGCCTATGCGTTCACGGTGCTGAGTTGGGCACGCATGCTGTCGATCGATCTCGGTGCTTATCCGAAGCTGGGTGCGTATCTG
Organism: Paraburkholderia sp. RL17-373-BIF-A; assembly: GCF_046030175.1. Classification (NCBI taxonomy): domain Bacteria; kingdom Pseudomonadati; phylum Pseudomonadota; class Betaproteobacteria; order Burkholderiales; family Burkholderiaceae; genus Paraburkholderia; species Paraburkholderia sp. RL17-373-BIF-A. The sequence continues at coordinate 219,687 of NZ_JARESO010000001.1, read as the reverse complement.
GAGCGCGTAGCGGCGCGCCCGAAGGTGCGTGAAGCGATGGTGGCCGAAGGCTTGATCCGCGCGAACGCGGCCTAGGCGGCGGCCTGAGGGAAAACGTTGCGCGCCGAGGCGCGCAACGTTTGGGTCTTGCGTGGTGGCCTACACGAGTTTCGACAGCGTGTCCTGCGTCGTCTCGACGACCATCAAGCCGGCGCGCAAACCGGGCTTGACCGTCGCGTTCGGAAACACGAGCCGCTCCTCGTCGTGCTGCACGACATAGCGATACTCGCCATCGCGCGCGAGCACGGTGTCTTTCGCGAACGGCGTGAAATTCGCCACATCGGCGGCGACCAGCAATTCGAACGCATCGCTTTGCTTGGTGATCTGATCGATGACCGTGAACGCCCGTGGCAGATTCCCCTGCGCCTCACCACGCATGCCGGCCAGCAGATGACGCACCGCGTGATCGGCACCGGCGAAACGCGTCAGATCGTTCTGGCCGAACGGACGCACCTTGCCGAGTTCCAGCGTGCACGCTTCGGCGCCGCATACCTGCGCGGTGAAATGCGAATACGTGTTGCCCTTGGTGGTGTGCAACAGCACCACACTGATACGCGCCTCGCCGAGCCACTCGAACATCGCGCGTGAAAACGGCTTGCCGGTGTGCGGCAGCAACGCGAACTGCTCGAAGGCGGACGCGCGGATCGCGGTGTGCATGTCGATATGCCAGCGCGCGCCGGGTTGATCCGGCGCTGCCGCGAAGAATTGCGTCGCGACCTGCTCCAGCGCGGCGGCACGCGGCGCCTCGTAGCTCTGCGGCACCTGCAGATGACGGCCGCTGAAGAGGCGGTTCAGATCGTCATCGCGATAGCGGCAGGCGTCGCGCATTGCGTCGACGTTGCCGAGAATCACCAGCAGGCGGCAAGTCAACGCGGCGGTGCCCTGCGCGATATCGCGCACCAGAAACCCCAGCAGTTCGATCGGCGCGGTCTCGTCGCCATGCACGCCTGCAGAGACGAGCACGCTGCGCACGCCCTCTTCCTGCGTTGCCGGTTCCATCAACAGCACGCCGTCGTCCAGCCACGACCAGCGCACGCCACCGGCACACGTACCTTGTGCTTCACCAGCGGCCGGCCGCGTGCTCGCCAGCGTGTAGGCGAGGAAATCGTCGAGCATCGAAACCGGCATATCGCGCTCAGCGCTGGAAGTCATACAGCGAACCCAAACCGAGAATCTGCGTCAGTTCGTCGAGCGCGGTGCGCGATTCGGCGAGCAATTGCGGATCGGTCAGATCGGCCGGTGCGAGACGGTCGCGATAGTGTTTTTCGATCCACGCATCCAGACGGCCGAACAACGTGTCGTTGATCCACACGCCTTGCGTGACCGCCGCGCGCTCCGCGTCGTCGAGCACGACCCGCAGGCGCAGGCAAGCCGGCCCGCCACCGTTCTTCATGCTTTCGCGCAGATCGAATACCAGCACGTCGTCGATCGGGCCCGAGCGTGACGTCAGTTCGTCGAGGTAAGCAGCCACGCGCGGGTTTTCGCGGCATTCCTGCGGCACCACCAGCACCTGCTGGCCATCCGGGCGCGTCAGCAACTGGCTGTTGAACAGATACGAGGTGACGGCGTCGGCCACGCTCACCTGCGCGTCGGGCACTTCGATCACGTTGAAGTCCGCCTTCAGACCGGAGAGCTTCGAGCGCAATTCGTCGTACACCGCGTTCTGTTCGACGAACGCCAATTGATGACAGAACAGCGTATTGCGATTGCCGACCGCGATCACGTCGTTATGGAACACGCCCGCGTCGATCACGTCGGGGTTCTGCTGCGCGTACACCGTGGCCGCATCGGCGAGGCCGTGACGGTGCGCGACCGCGCGGCTCGCCTCGAAGGTTTGACGCGCCGGGAAGCGCTTAGGCTCCGGCCCGCGACGATACTCGCTGCGGCCATACACGAAGAATTCGACGCCACGTGCCGCATATTCCGCGCAAAAGCGCGTGTGATTCGCCGCGCCTTCGTCGCCGAGCGCCGGCGTGCCGGGCAGTGCCTCGTGCACCGCGAAACGGTCGGCGTCGTTGAAAATCGCGCGCAGCGTGCGGCGCGTCGATTCATGTTCGATCGCGCGATGCAGCTTGCTGCACAGATTGGCCGGCGTGAAATGCACGCGGCCGTCGTGCGTATCCGCGGACGGACTCACCGTCGCCGCATTCGCGGTCCACATCGCCGAAGCCGAACTCGCCGCGGCCAGCAACTCGGGCGCGTCCTTGGCCACGCGCGCGATCACGGTCGCGTCGTCGCCGGAGAAACCGAGCTCGCGCAACAGACGCATCGACGGACGCTCCTGCGGCGGCAACACGCCTTGATGAAAGCCGAGATCGGCGAGTTGCTTCATCTTGCGCAGGCCTTGCCGCGCGGCCGCCTTCGGATTCGCAACCGACTTCTCGTTGTTCTGCGACGCGACGTTGCCGAACGAGAGTCCCGCGTAGTTGTGGGTCGGGCCGACCAGGCCGTCGAAATTGGCTTCAGTGGCTTGCATCGTCGATCCTTAGAATTGAAGGCCCGGCGAGACGCTCGCGGGCATTTGCAGTTGCGCGCTTTCGACGGATGCCATCGGGAACGCGCAGTAGTCGGCGGCATAGTAAGCGCTCGGCCGGTGATTGCCCGAGCGGCCCGGCCCGCCGAACGGCGCGCCCGACGATGCGCCGTTGGTCGGCCGGTTCCAGTTGACGATGCCCGCGCGGATGGTGCGCTGGAAGTGCGTCCAGAGCGCTTCGTCGTCGGCGAGCAGGCCGGCGGAGAGGCCGAACTCGGTGTCGTTGGCCTGTTCCAGCGCCTCGTTGAAGCTGCCGTAGCGGATGATTTGCGCCAAAGGCCCGAAGTGTTCTTCGTCCGGCAGGTTCTTCACGCTTGTGACATCCAGAATCGCGGGCGTCACGAACCCGAGCTTCGGGTCGCGTTGTTCCATCTTCAGCAGCGCCTTGGCGCCATCGGCCAGCAGACGTTCCTGCGCCGCGACCAGGCGCGATGCAGCACGCGCCGAGATAACAGCACCCATGAACGGCTGCGGATCGGCGTTGTATTCACCAACGGTGATGCGCGAGGTGACCTCGGTGAGGCGTTCCATGAAGCGGTCGCCGAATGCATCGTTCGGCACGAAAATGCGGCGCGCGCAGGTGCAGCGTTGACCCGCCGACAGAAACGCCGATTGAATCGTGTGATGCACGGCGGCGTCGACATCGGCCACCGGTCCGATCACGAGCGGATTGTTGCCGCCCATTTCCAGCGCCAGCACGATCTCCGGGCGGCCGCCGAATTGCTTGTGCAGCAATGTTCCGGTATCCGAACTACCCGTGAAGAACAGGCCGTCGATCTGCCGATGGTTCGCGAGCGCAATGCCGGTGTCCTTCTCGCCATGCACGAGGTTCAGCACGCCTGCCGGCAAACCGGCATCGCGCCAGATCTGCACGGTGAGCGCGGCCACACCGGGCGCGAGTTCCGACGGCTTGAACACGACCGCATTGCCCGCGATCAGCGCCGGCACGATATGCCCGTTCGGCAAATGACCTGGAAAGTTGTACGGCCCGAACACGGCCACCACACCATGCGGACGGTGCCGAAGCACCGCTGTGCCGTCCGCCATCGCGGAGCGCTTCTCGCCGGTGCGTTCGTTATAGGCCTGAATCGAAATCTCGACCTTGGCCGCCATCGACGCCGCTTCGGTGCGCGCTTCCCACAGCGGTTTGCCGGTTTCGCGGCCGATCGCTTCAGCCAGCGCTTCCTTGCGCTCGGTCACGAGCGCGGCGAAGCGGCGCACCACGCCGCAACGCTCGTCGAGGCTCAACGCCGACCACGCGGCGAACGCGCGGCGTGCGCTGCGCACCGCGCGATCGACGTCGTCCGCCGAGGCGCTGTTGCCTTCCCACACCGTCGCGCCCGTGCCCGGGTTGTGCGACGCGAATGCGGGTCCTGTGCCGGCGGCCCATTCGCCGTCGATGAAAAGCTCGCTCATGATCATCCCTGTTTGTGTTTCTGCGGCAGCACGCGCACGAGGTCGCCCGCCTTGAGGTCGAGTGCCGCGGCTTCAAGCGCGCTCAGGCGGAATACGCCGTCCTGCGGCACGCCCGCCACGACGCCGACGCGAAAATCGCTCAACGACGTATTCGACACCATCGATTTCGGTCCATCCTGCGGCGCACTCGACACGCCGATCTCGACCGGCACCACCACGCTCTCGCGCACCGTGCGCAAGTCGGCGATATGGCATTCGAGCACCGGCCCCGCGTCGAAGATATCGACGTGGTTCTCGTAACGCAGCCCTTCCGATTCGAGCATGCGGCGCGCCGGAATCGTGTCGTTGTGCGTGAGGCCGACGCATTGCTGCGCCTCTTCCGGCAACAACTCGACATACACCGGATAGCGCGGCATCAGCTCGGCGAGAAACGCCTTGCGGCCGTGCGAACTCAGGTAGTCCGCCGCGTTGAAATCGATCTGGTAGAAATGCGAGCCGACCGCGCGCCAGAACGGCGAGGTGCCTTCGGCATCGAAATGGCCGCGCAATTCCGCGCACAGACGTTGCGGAAAGCGCTCGCGAAACTGCGCGAGAAACATGAAGCGCGAACGCGACAGCAGGCCGCCCACGCCGCTCGTGCGATAACGCGGGCTGAGGAACAGCGAGCACACTTCAGCATAACCCGTCAGGTCGTGCGAGATGTTCAGCGCGCGCATGCGCGTCCAGATGCCGAGGTCCTGGCTCGCGTGCACCACCGTGCTCACGCGATAGTTGTAGAACGGCTGCTGCAGGCCGACCGAGGTTTCGATTCCGCACACGCCGGCGACGTCGCCCGTGTCGGTGTCTTCCATCACGAAGAAGTAGCCGGCTTCATGCGGCTCGGCCTTGTCTTCCATCGTGCGGCGCGCGCGTTCCACGCGTGCCGCGAGTGCCTCACGGTCCGGCTTGAAGGTGGTGAGACCCGGGCCGGTTTCCTGCGCGAGCCGCATGAGCGCGTCCACATCGCCTCGTTGCACAACGCGAACGACGATCATCGTGCCTCTCCCGATTGTTCTTCCTGATGCGGCTGGTGCAGCGGCACGCAGCGCACCGTGTCGCCCTCTTCCACGCCGAGCGCGGCACGCGCCGCGTGCGGCAACGACGCGCCCGCTTCTTTACCTGCCGGCAATTCGCCGAGCACGCAGCGGAATTCGCCATCGGCGCCGTTATGCGCGATCAGATACGTCGAACCGTCAGCGGCCGCATGGTTCTCGTGCACCACACGCGATTCGTTGCGCGTGACGCAGGCGCTGCGATCCACTTGCGCGGTCAACACCGGACCCGCGTCGAATATGTCGATGTAGCGATCCGTCTCGAAGCCTTCCTCGAGATGAATGTCGTATGCGAGCAAAGCCTTCGAATCCGGCTCGCCGAGCACGCGCTGCGCCGCCTCGGGCAGCAACGGCACATACACGGGATACGTCGGCATCACTTCGGCGATGAACGTGCGGCTGCGGCCGCCCGATTCGATCTCGATGTCGGCGAAGTTGCGGCCGAAGAACTTGCGCCCCACCGCTTCCCAGAACGGCGACACGCCGTTCTCGTCGGTGACGCCGAGCAGCAGCGAAAACACCTCGGGCGTGAAGCGCTTGCGATTGGCGGCGATGTACATCATCCGCGCGCGCGACATCAGATGCGCGGCGGCGTCGCCACGCAGCGACGGATCGATGTAGTAGCCCGCGAGACGGCTCTTGCCGGTCAGCTCATGCGACATGGTCAGCGCGTGAATCTTGCGGTTCACGTGCAGTTCGCGCGACGCATGAATCAGCGCGTCGTTGCGAAACGCGTAGAACGGGTCCGAGTAACCGGCCGCGGCGACGATGCTCGCCGTGCCCATCAGCTTGCCGCTCAGCGCATCTTCGAGCACGAACAGATAGAACTCCTCGCCCGGGAAATCGACCTCCGCGCGAAACGAGTCTTCCGACAACGCGACGCGCGCTTCGAGCGCACGCCGGTCGTGCGGCAGGGAATGCAGCACCGGTTGCGCGGTGCGCGCCATGTGTTCGAGCGCGTCGAGATCGGCGAGGCGGCCTGGGCGTACGAAGAGCATCATCGTTCCTGTTGAATGTGACGCGTGATCAATGCCGTGTATCAATGCGACGCCGCTTCAGCCTTCGCGCCGACGATCGTTTCGATGGCCTTCGCGAGTCGCTCGAAGCCTTCATTCATGTCGTCGAGCGGCATGATCAGCGACGGCACAAAGCGCAGCACGTCAGGACCGGCCATCAACATGATCACGCCATGCTGGCCTGCCGCCGTGACGAAGTCTTTCGCGCGGCCCTTGAATGCGTCGGTCAATTCCGCACCGATCAGAAGACCCCGGCCGCGCACTTCCGTGAACAGGCCGAAGCGTTCGTTCAGCTTGGCGAGGTGGCCCTTCAACGCTTCACTGCGCGAACGCACGCCTTCGAGCAGTTTCGGATCGCTGACCAGTTCGACCACCTTTTCAGCGATCGCCGCGCCGAGCGGATTGCCGCCGTACGTCGTGCCATGCACGCCGACCTTGAAATGCGCGGCCAGTTCGTTGGTGGTCAGCATCGCGCCGATCGGGAAACCGTTGCCGAGCGCCTTGGCGGTGGTCAGGATGTCCGGCGTCACGCCGGTTTCCTCGTACGCGTAGAAATAGCCGCTGCGGCCCACACCCGTTTGTACCTCGTCAAAAATCAGCAGTGCGCCGTGCTGATCGCAGGCTTCGCGCAGCGCCTTCAGGAACGCCGGATCCGCCGGGATCACGCCGCCTTCGCCCTGAATCGGCTCGACGATCACCGCGCAGGTTTGCGCGCCGATGGCTTTCTTCGCGGCTTCGATGTCGTTGTACGGCAAGTGGGTGATGCCGGCCGGCACCGGGCCGAAGCCTTCCGAATACTTCGGCTGGCCGCCGACGCTGACCGTGAAGAACGTGCGGCCATGGAACGACTGGGTGAACGAGATGATCTCGAATTTGTCCGCGCCGTGGCGGTCGAACGCGACGCGGCGTGCCAGCTTCAACGCGGCTTCGTTCGCTTCCGCGCCCGAGTTGGCGAAGAACGCGCGGTCGGCGAACGTCAGGTCTTCGAGGCGTTTGGCGAGGCGCAGCACCGGCTCGTTGGTGTAACCATTGCCGATGTGCCACAGCTTGCCGCCCTGCTCGTGCAGCACGTTCAGCAGTTCGGGATGCGCATGACCCAGAGCGGTGACGGCGATGCCGCCGGCGAAGTCGATATAGTCGCGGCCTTGCGTATCCCAGACGCGCGAGCCGAGACCGCGATCCGGCACGAAGGCGGCGGGCGAAAACACCGGCACCATGACTTCGTCGAAGGTCTGGCGTGTCACTGTCAGGTCGTTCATGGCAAATCCTCGTTACAGGTGAGAGGTAATACAGGTAGTGTAGGAAACCGCACGCGATCCGTCTTGCGCATACGCGACGCTTTCTATGAGGTTCCACGCGAACGGGACGGGTTTAGCGCCTGGCCAGCGCGTTTCTGTCCGCGATTCAGTCCGCGTTTCTGTCCGCGTTTCTGTCCGCGTCTCAGTCAGCTTCAATCCGCCTGATCCGGCGGTTCGATCAGCGCGCCCGGCCGCGGCTCGCTGGCCGCGGCGCCGCTCGCGCCGGTCTGCTTGTCGATCCAGTTCCGACGATCCTCGCGCGGTGTGACACCGAAGCGTTCGCGGTACGCATTCGAAAAGTGCGCCGCCGACGAAAAACCGCAAGCGAGACTAATCTGCACCACCGACTTGCTGGTGCGCTGCAATTGCGTGCGCGCTTTCGAAAGCCGCAGTCCCAGATAGTATTTGGACGGCATCGAGCCGAGATACTGGCGAAAGAGGCGCTCCAATTGCCGCCGCGATACGCCGACCAGACCCGCGATCTCGTCGGTGGTAAGCGGGTCTTCGATATTCGCTTCCATCAGCAGCAACGCGTCGTTCAGGCGCGGATGGCGTTCGCCCGGCGCGGTCACGAACGGAATGCGCTGACGTTCCTCACCCGCGCGCAGCACGCCGACGCCGAGCGTATCGGCAATCCGGTCCGCGAGTTCGGGACCGTGCTCGCGGCCGATCATCGCCAGCATGAAGTCGACGGTCGCCTGGCCGCCCGCACAGGTCGCGCGATCGCGGTCGATTTCGAAAATCTGTTGCGTGACGATGGAGCGCTCGAACTGCTCGGAGAACTGCTGATAGGTTTCCCAATTGACGCTCACGCGATAGCCGGACAACTGCCCTGCCATGGCGAGCCACCATACGCCGTGATGAATGCCGGTGACGAGCGGCGTGCGCTGACCGACGCGCGAGAGGCTGGCAAGAAAGAGGCGGTAATCGGCGAATTGCTGAAAGCGCTCGCTGACGATGATCAGCCAGTCGCACGAGATCGCATCGCCGAAGGCGGCGTCGGCCGGCCAGTGCGCGCCGCCCGCGAGCGGCACCGCGCGGCCGTCCCACGAACACACCTGCACGCGGTACAGCGCGCGGCCGTCGATTTCATTGGCGAGATTGAGCGCGTCGACAATCGGCCCGACGCCCGACATCGACACGGGCGGCAAGGCGACGATTGCGACCTGCGTGGTGCGAGCCGGGCTGGACGTGCGAGCCATCGCTGAGCGAGTCAAACGCTACGGCGTGAGCCGCGCGTTACTTCAGGCTGCCGGAGAGGAACTGCTTGAGCCGCTCGCTGCGCGGCGAGGTCAGGACTTCCGCGGGCAAGCCTTCTTCTTCGGTGCGGCCTTGATGCAGGAACATCACATGGTTCGACACGTTGCGCGCGAAACCCATTTCGTGCGTGACGACGATCATGGTGCGCCCTTCTTCGGCGAGCTTCTGCATGACCTTGAGCACTTCGCCGACCAGTTCGGGGTCGAGCGCGGAAGTCGGCTCGTCGAACAGCATTACGTCGGGGTTCATGGCCAGCGCGCGGGCAATCGCCACACGCTGCTGCTGACCGCCCGACAGATGCGACGGATACTGCTTTTCGAGGCGCGGCGCGAGACCGACCTTCTCGAGATATTCCCGCGCGCGGTCTTCGGCTTCCTTGCGCTTCAGACCCAGCACATGAATCGGCGCTTCGACGATGTTCTCGATCACATTCATGTGCGCCCACAAGTTGAAATGCTGGAACACCATAGCGAGCTTCGTGCGGATGCGCTGCAGCTGCTTGTGATCGGCGACTTCGAGATTGCCGGCACGGTCGGTTTTGGTCTTCACCGTCTCGCCGTCGACGACGATCTGCCCGGCGTTCGGCCGCTCGAGGAAATTGATGCAGCGCAAGAAGGTGCTCTTGCCCGACCCGCTCGCGCCGATGATGCTGATCACGTCGCCCTTATTCGCATTGAGCGACACGCCCTTGAGCACTTCATTGTCGCCGTAGCGCTTGTGGATGTCCTGTACGGCGAGCTTGCAAGCTTCGGTTTGAGTCGTGTGGAGCAAGATGCTCTCCCTTTGAAAATACGGATCAATCTTCGTGACGACGCGAGGATAACGCGCCATCCACTGCAAACACGGCGCGCTTCAATGCGTGCGCACCGCCAGGTAACCCAGCCAATGACGCTCGGCGCGGCGGAACAAAGCCACCAGCGCGAACGACACCACGAGGTAAATCAGCGCCGCGAGGCCGAACGCGTCGAACGACTGGTAAGTGGCCGAGTTCGCGTCGCGCGCCACCTTCAGGATGTCCGGCACCGTGGCCGTGAAGGCGACCGTGGTGGCGTGCAGCATCAGGATCACTTCGTTACTGTACAACGGCAAGGCCCGGCGCAGCGCGGACGGTATCACAATGCGCCGGTACATCGTGAACCAGCTCATGCCGTAGGCGCGGGCCGCTTCCACTTCGCCGTGCGAGGTCGAGCGGATCGCGCCGGCGAAAATCTCCGTGGTGTACGCGCAGGTGTTCAGTGCGAAGGCAAGAATCGCGCAGTGAAAACCGCTGCGGAAGAATGCGTCCAGCACTTGATGCGAGCGCACGAATTCGAGGCTGTACATGCCGGTATAGATCAGCAGCAGCTGCACGTACAGCGGCGTGCCGCGAAACACGTAAGTGTAAAGACGCACCGGCGTGGAGAGCCAGCGCTTCTTCGAAACGCGCGCCACCGCCAGCGGAATCGCCAGCACGAAGCCGATGCCGATCGACGCCACCAGCAGCCACAGCGTGACCGCGAGGCCGGACATGCGCTGGCCGTCCCAGTACAGGAACGCGCGCCAGAATTGATTGAGGATGTCGATCATGGTCTTAGAGCTCCGCGTGCCGCACGCCGATCGAATAGCGCTTTTCCAGCCAGATCAGCACGAGATTCGAAGCGGTGGTGATCGCCAGATAGATCAGCGCGGCGACCAGGATGAAGAAGAACATGTTGAAGGTGCTTTTACCGGCGTCCTGCGCGGCTTTGACCACGTCGGCGAGACCGATGATCGACACCAGCGCCGTCGCCTTCACCAGCACCTGCCAGTTGTTGCCGATGCCCGGCAGCGCGAAACGCATCATCTGCGGGAACAGGATGCGTGTGAACACCCGCGCGCCGCTCATGCCGTACGCACTGCCTGCTTCGAGCTGGCCGCGCGGCACCGCCAGAAAGGCGCCGCGAAAGGTCTCGGTGAAGTACGCGCCGTAGATGAAGCCAAGCGTCAGCACGCCGGCCACGAACGGATCGATATCGAATTGCGGGAGATTCAGCGCGTCGGTGAGATTGTTGACCGCGATCTGGATGCTGTAGAACAGCAGCAGCATCAGCACGAGGTCGGGCACCGAGCGGATCAGTGTCGTGTAGCCGGTCGCGATTGCCCGCAGCGGGCGGCTGAATGAGAGTTTCGCCGCCGCGCCCGCGAGGCCGAGCAGCACGGCGGCCGCCAGCGACAGGACGGACAGCTCGATTGTCTGGATCGTGCCGGCCAGCAACACCGGACCAAAGCCGTATAGGAACACGCGTGTCTCCATCCAGGTTGTTTGAGGATGTCTCGGACGGTATCGGCTTGTGTCTGCCCCACTCGTCCAGCATGGCGCGGAGTCTCACAAGCGAAAATTAATTTCTCAAAGGCGTGCCGGCGCTTTGTTGCGACGCAGCAAAGCGTGCTTTGGCGTGCCGTGCGTCTTGCAGGGCTTGGTCTTGCGGGGAATTGGGATTTGTAAGGCGGGGAACGCGCAGCGAGCGCCGCCGCGATTTAGCAAGTTTCGGGTCGCTTTTTCGATAGACGTCAGTCAATCCCCAACCTTGCCCGAATCGCGGGCAGCATATGTTCCACCGCTGCGCGCCCTTCCTCGATGGCCGGCGCCGCACGGTGAAAGTCGAAAATCCCCATGCCGCCCAAACGCGGCTGGATCAGGATATCCGCCGGCTCACCCGCGAGACGGCTGCGCGTAATCCGCACTTGCATGATGTCGATGCTTTGCGCGATCGAACTCAGCATGGACGGCACGCGCGCGCTCGGCGCGGGCGGCACGCGCACGTCGTCCGTGGCGCGCCCCTCCGCAGGCGCGAGCCAGCGCGGCCACGGCTTGCCGTTGCGGCGAAGTGCGAGCGGCGGCGGCGCGCTCGGATCGATGGCGGGTGTGTCGACCACCGCGCCGCCGAAATCGCGGCCGTTCAGAATATCGTTGTTCAGATCGACGGCGATCACGCAGTCCGCGCGCATGCCGCGCGCCACCGAAACGGGCACCGGGTTGCTCAAGCCGCCATCCACCAGCCAGACACCGTTGTGCCACACCGGCGTGAAAATGCCCGGAATCGCAATCGACGCGCGCACCGCGTCGACCACACTGCCGTCCTGGAGCCAGCTTTCGCGGCCCGAATCGAGTTCGGTGGCGACCGCCGCGAACGGCATGTTCAGTTGCGCGATCGAACGGCCATTGAATTTGTCGGCGAACAGCTGGATCACCTTGCGCCCGCCGAGCAGCCCACCCGAGAGACGCAGATCGAGCAGGCGCACCACCGTCTGCCACGTGAGCCGCGCGACCCACTCCTCGAGCCAGTCGAGGTCGCCGTTCGCGTACACCGCGCCCACCAGCGCGCCGATCGACGTGCCGCAGACCACATCGGGCTTGATGCCCGCATCATGCAGCGCGCGAATCGCGCCGATATGCGCCCAGCCGCGCGCGGCGCCGCCCCCTAACACCAGCCCGATCCGGCTGTATCGACGTCGACGAATCATCTTCTTCCCCGCTTCTCTCTTCTAACTTCTATCGCCCTCGGATCACGTCCGAGCGCGATGTCGTGTACACCTTCTGATACTGGTCGAAATGCACGTTGAAAATGCCTTCTTCGGTCACGCCGCCTTCACGCCACTTCCAGCTCCACACGGTTTCCGGCTTGAGCGGAAACACCGCGACCTGGCCGGGCTTGCCGAGCAGTCGGCGCACTTCGTCCTCGCTCATGCCCATGCGGATCTTCGCGAAGTTGGCAGCCGTCAGCACCTGGGTGATCGCCTGCAATTTGCCGTGACGATCGATGTCGACCATGTACGTATTCAGGCCTTGCGGGCCGCGCGGATATTCGAAGCGTTTGGAACCGTCGGTGAACGTGCGCTCGGTTTCCGGCTTGCCCATCTGGTCGCGGATCTGCGCTTCGGTCGTGACGCCCGGCGTCATGTCCTTGAGCAACAACGCATCCGGTTTGACGGCGTTGAAAAATTCCTTGAGTTTTTGCACGGCTCGGTCGCTCGATTGGTCGTCGCAACCGGTCAGCGCGACGCACGCGGCCAGCATGGCGACAGTCAGCAGTTTGAGGCTCACAGCGAGTTTTTCCTGTACGGACGCAGACTGCGAAGCCCGCATCCCGTTGTGTAGTGTCTGCTACAGGATAACCGCGCACGGGCAAAACCGCGAGCGGACGCGGCACGGCGGTGTGCGCGGTCGTACACGGTGGTGGCGGCAAGAGGCGGCGACGGCGGGAGACAACGTGGCAAAGCAGACGGCAAAGCACGTTAAAAAACCGGCGCCACAAGCAAAAAGGCGACGCTGTGCAAAGCGTCGCCGGGTCGGTCGATACGGTCAACCGGAAAGTGAAAGCGGCCGACTGGCCGCCTGAAAACGAAGCACCGCGGACGACGCGCAGCGGTCTGGTCCCGGGCGAAGCGGTGAGCAACCTTGGCTGCTGACCTTGCGCCATCGCCGGAATGGCAAACCGCTGCTTGATTGGCCGCCCTGGTCCCTCGATAAGCCTTCCAAGTGCAGTTAATCTAAACGGATTGGCGGGTTTAGACGAGAGCGCGTTTACACCGAATTGGCAGATGATTTGCGTTGGGCGGCGAGGCCTTCAACGGCTTTCGACGAAGCATTTCAATCTCGCGAAATCGATGCAAAACCCGCGCGTCCCGCCGCCTGCAGCACCGAGTCGTTTTGCGGCGTGTGAATCCGCGCGCACAGCACGTCGCGATAGTGACGCTCGAGCGGATTGTCGCGCGAAAGACCGGGGTTGCCGCTCGCTTCGATCGCCAGTTGCACGGCCTCGATCGCCTGGTTCGTCACCGTGTATTTGACGAGCGGCGCTTCGTCGAGCGCCGCGTGTTCGGCACGCGCGCTCGCGTCGAGCAGCACGCGATTGCTGAACAGCAGCGCGTCGATGCGGCCGAGCGTCTGCTGGAAGGCCGGCAGGCTCGACAGCGGCGCGCCGAGATTGCCCGGCGTGCGGTCCACTGCCCATTGCGCGAACCAGTCGCGCGCGGCCCGCGCGACGCCGTCGTAGACCGCCGACAACAGCACGCTCATCCACGCCACGCCGAGCGCATCGAGCCCGGCGCCCGGCGCGCCCGGCGGATGCACATCCACTGCCTGCGCGGCCGGCACGAACACGTTGTCGAACACCAGATCGTGACTGCCGGTGGCGCGCATGCCGAGATGATTCCATTCGTTGCCCACTCGCACGCCGGGCGTGTCGCGGTGCACCAGCCACACGCCGACGCGCGGCGGCGTCTCGTCGCTGCGCGCCCACACCGCGAGCCAGGTGAGACCGGGACTGCCGGTCGAATACAGTTTGCTGCCGTCGATCACCCAGCCGTCCGCGCGGCGCTTCGCGATCGTCGACGGCAAGCCGCCGCGCGCGGGCGTGCCGAGTTCGGGTTCGACACGCAGCGAGTTGATCAACGCGCCCTCACGCACCGCATCGCGCGCCACGCGTTCGCGCAGTTCGACCGGCCAATGCGGATTGCCCTGCAAGCGATGATGAAACAGATACTGCATCACCAGCACCAGCGCCGTGGACGGCTCGCCGCGCGCCACCGCGCGCACCACCTTCAAGGCCTGCGGCAGGCTCGCGCCCGCGCCGCCGAGCGCTGCGGGCACCGTCAGCGAAAGCAGATCGAACTCGTGCAGGCGTGAGAGATTCGCATGCGGGAATTCAGCCGTGCGGTCATGGTGCGCGGCGCTCGCGGCGAACTCATTCGTGAGTTGCGCCAGCAATGCGTCGAATGCATCGCTTTCGAACGGCGGATGACGCCGTGTCACGGCGCGGTCGGCAATCGGGGCATTCATGCGGAGACTCCGGCTGGCCGCGTCAAGGCAAAGGGAAGCTGCGATCGAAGCTCGGGCGCACGTCCAGATGCGCGCGGATCACGTTGGCGGCTTCGTAAGTGTCCGCCGTGCGTTGCTGTGCGGCCACGACGCTGTCGTCGATCGCTACCGGATGCACCTGGCCGCGCTGATAGACGGTCTTCAGCACATCGGTCGGCAGGCCCGTGACACGCGACTGCATCGCCGCGACTTCGTCGGGATGCGAGAGCGCCCAGCGCTGGCCGATCGCCACGCGCCGCAGGAAGTCGGCGAGTTGTTCGCGTTTGTCGGTGATCGCGCGTTCAGTGGCGACCTGATAGCTCAGCCCTTCCGACAGACCGACGCCGTTGGCGATGATGCGGTCGTGATCGCGCGCTTCTCCGAGCGCCGTGTACGGGTCCCACACCGACCATGCGTCGACACTGCCCGAGGCGAGCGCCGCTTTCGCATCGGCGGGCGCGAGGAATACGAAGGTGACGTCGGTGAGCGGCACGTTGGCCTTTTTCAATGCGGCCAGCGCGAGGTAGTGGCCGATCGAGCCGCGCGTCGTGGCAATGCGCTTGCCCTTCAGACTCGCCGCGTCGTTGAGCGGCGACTGTGCGCCGACCACGATCGCCAGATCCAGCGGATTCGAGCGCGTCGCCGCGACCGCCCTCACTCGTGCGCCGGCGGCCAGCGCGAAGACGAGCGGCGCGTCACCGAGACCGCCGACGTCGACCGCACCCGCATTCAATGCTTCACCAAGCGGCTGCGCTGCCGGGAAGTTGAACCATTCGATCTTGTACGGCAGGTCTTTCAACTGGCCGGACGCTTCGAGAATGCCGCGCGTTTGCAAGGCTTGATCGCCGACCTTGAGCACCGGCAGATCGGCGGCATACGATGGCGCGGCGCACAGCAACGCTGACGCAGCAAGCGCGGCAACGCCGGGCGTTACAGACCACGCACGTCGCACAACAGATCGGATTGCGAAAGAAAAACGGGAAGTCGTCATGGGCAGCGCGTGTGTCGTGGCAACGAGTTGATTTGCCATCGACGATAAGGCAGGCCTTTGTATAAGACAAACGCATTATTCTGCTAAGCAAATATGCGAAATTTTCTTACGCGGCCGATGCGGGTACGCGCCGACGCGGGTATCATCGAGCGCATTCTTTTGCGCCTCTATCCGCTCACCGCTCATCATGAAGATCGACGAAATCGACGCCTACGTCACCGTGATTCGCTGTCAATCGCTGCAGCAGGCAGCGCTCTCGCTCGGCCTCACGCAACCGGCGATCACGCGCCGCTTGCAGAATTTCGAGGAAGCGCTCGGCGTCGAACTGCTCGACCGCAATACGCGTCCGCTGAAGGCGACGGCCACGGGACGCATCGTCTACGAACAATGTCGCGTGATCCAGCGTGAACTCGACGTGCTGCGCGAGATCGTCGCCACCGACACGCCGCCAGTCGGCACGCTGCGTCTCGGCGTCGCGCAGACGATTGCGGATATCGCGCTGACCGAGGCGATGCGCGTTCTGAAGACGGACTATCCCGACTTGCAGGCGCGCGCGTCGACCGGTTGGGGCAGTCAACTGCTGCAACGCGTCGAACAGGGCGAACTCGACGCGGCGGCGATCCTGCTGCCCAGCAACAAGACCTTCGACGACGCGCTGTCGGCCCGCTCGCTAGGTCGCATCAAACTGGCGGTGGTCGCGCAGAAAGGGCTGCTGAAAAAGCGAGCGCATACGCTGGCGGAATGCCAGTCGATCGGTTGGGTGTTGAACCCGGACGGCTGCGGTTTCCGCGACGGCCTGCAACGCGCGCTCACCGGGCTCGGACTCGCCCTCAAGCTGAACCTGGAAACGCTTGGCACCGAATTGCAATTGCACCTCGTCGCGGACGGCAACGGTCTGGGTCTCGTGCCGCTGCCGTTACTGCAGATGAGCGCCCACGCAGACACGCTCGATATCATTCCGATCAGCGACTTCAAGCCGCTGATCGACATCTGGCTCGTGCAGCCGCGTGTGCTCGGCAAACTGCAACAGCCTGTCGAACGTTTCGGCGCGGCTGTCGAGCGGCAGTTCAAGGAAGCGCGCGCGCAGCGCGCGGCCTAAGCCGCGCCGCCCTCGCTCACTTCGCCTGTTCGACGGTTTCGTCGCAGCAAACCGCTTAGATCACGCGAAACCCATGCGTACCGTCGCGCCCGAGTTGCGCGACGAGCCCATACTCCCATTCCAGATACGCGTTCATCGCTTCGCGCGCGTTATCGGTGCCCTCATAAGGCCGCCGGTAACGATCGATGCGCGCCGACGCCATCCGCGTCTCGCCGCTCTCGAGCGGCAAACCCGCTTCGATCCACGCCGTCGTGCCGCCGCTCAGCACCTGCACCGGCTTGCCGGTCAATGCCGCGACGTCGGGAGCGGCGAAGCGCGCGAGCTCGCCGCTGCCACAGGTCACGACGAAACGCTGCGCATCCGGCAGCTTGTGCAGTGCCTTCTCGAGTTCGCCGCGAATCACGAACCACGCGCCGGGAATATGCCGCTTCACGTAATTCGCGCTGCTGGTGAAATCGAGCACGGCGGTGCCTCGCGATTGCAGCAGCGTGACCAGTCCGGCCGGCGTGATCTCGTCGGCGTCGGGCGCCGTGGGCGCATGGCGAACCGCGGGCGCCGCGCCCTTCTCGCCGAAGTCCGCCGCCATCAAACCATCGACGACATACACCTCGATATTCATCTGCGCGAGCCATGACGCGGTCATGTTCGCGCGCACGCCGTCGTTATCCGCGAGGATCACGCGCGCGCCGCGCACCGGCGCGAACATATCGGTTTCCTGCACGAGCTGGCCGCCCGGCGCGCTGCGAAAACCGGGCACGTGGCCCGCTTCGTATTCTTCCAGCGTGCGCACGTCGAAGCGATACACGGTGCGCACCGCTTCGCCGGCCCAGCGGCGCGCTTCGTCGCGTGAAGTGCGGCCCACCTTCGCGCGATCCGCCACCGTGCGCGCCGAATCGGCGGCGGCCAGACGTAGCTGATCGTCGACCATCGGCTCGAACTTGCGCGAACTGCCGTGCGCGAGCGCCTGGCCACTCAGCGTCCAGCCGATGGTGCCATTGCGCAGCGCCGCAACCGGATTCGGCACACCCGCATTGATCAGCGACTGCGCACCGATAATGCTGCGCGTGCGCCCCGCGCAATTGACGATGATCCGCGTCGCCGGATTCGGCGCAAGCTGGCGCGCGCGCAGCACCAGCTCCGCGCCCGGCACGCTGATGCTGCCGGGAATATTCATGGTGTGATATTCGTCGAAACGGCGTGCGTCGAGCACCACCGCGTCGGCTTCGTGATCGAGCAGCGCCTGCACTTGCGGCGCGGTCAGCGACGGCGTATGACGCACGCTTTCCACCAGTTCGCCGAACGCCTTGCTCGGCACGTTGACGTCCTGGAACAGCTCGCCGCCGGCCGCGCGCCAACCTTGCAAACCGCCTTCAAGCAGAGCGACGTCGGTATAGCCCAGCTCGCCTAGACGGCGCGCGGCACGTTCGGCGAGTCCTTCGCCGGAATCGAACACCACGATGGGCACCGCCTGGCGCGGCAAGCGCACCGGCGCGTCGAGTTCGAGCCGCGACAGCGGCAGATTGGCGGCAAACAGCGGATGACTGCGGGCGTGCGGATCTTCCTCGCGCACGTCGACGAGCGCGATTTCCTCGCGTTCGAGCAGTGCGCGGCGCACGTCTTCGAATGATCGGGTACGAAATGCCTGAACGAAACTCATGAGATCGGGGACTCCTTCGCAACATTCCAGATATTCGGCAACACGTCGTTCGCGTAGCCGGAGACAAAGGGCTTGCGTGCGGCGCCGTCCGGATAGACGGACCGTTTTACCGCGCCGATATTTGCACCGTACACGTGAATGCTGATCGACGTACGGTCACCAAAAGCATTACTCACACGATGAATATCGCCGATGCGCGGCGACACTGCATCCACGGCGCCGGCGTCGAGTCGTTTTGCCGCGCCGTTTTCCTGTAGCGCGCCGTCGGCGGCGATACGGTAACCCTGCGCAATTTCCGCGCCACGCAGCACACCGATCAAACCCCAGACGGTGTGATCGTGCACCGGCGTCGCCTGCCCCGGTCCCCACACAAAACTGACGATTGAAAAACGCTGCCGCGCGTCCACGTACAACAGGTACTGCTGATACCGCTCGGGATCGGGTTGCGCGAAGGCGTCGGGCAGCCAGTCGTCGTGGGCGATCAGTTCGCGCAGCGCGGCGCCGCCGGTTTCCAGCAGATGCGCTTCGGGCGCCGCTTCGTCGACGAGCGACGCAATCCGGCCGGCGAACGCGCGCAGGCGGTCCGACCTCAGGGCTTGAGTCATCGAGTATTCAGAAGGTAGGTTCGAATGGCGCGCTCACGCACCTTTGGCGAGCGCGGTGTTGAAGGTGTCGGTCCACAGCGGTGCGACATCGACACGCCGCTCGATTACGGCGGCACGCGCGAAGGTATCGGCCACCTGCTGCTCGCTCGCAATATCCGCCCCCGTGATGCCGGTGACGCGGCGCGCCTGGCTCTGGTTGCGATAGAGCGAGAGGATCGCCTCCTCCGGCACGCGCAACTCGGCGGACAACACCTTCGCGTACGCGTCCTGATGTTGCGCGAACCACGTGCACGCGCGTTGCAAGCGCACCAGCAGATCCGCGGACGCGGCGCGCCGCAGCGGATCGGCAAGCGTCGCCGGATGCCCGTAGTACAGGTAATTGCCGGACAGATAGCCGTTGGCGTTTTTCAGCACGCGCGCGCCGGCCTGCGAGATCGCGAGCGGCACGTTGTAGCCATAGATCGCCCAGGCATCGAGCGAGCCGGCGTTGAAAGCGGCGAAGCCGTCGCGCGGCGCGAGCGAGGTCGCCTGGATGTCATTGAACGAGAGTCCCGCTTCCTCGAGCATGCGCAGCAAGTAGTAATGCGTGGTGGTCGCGCGCAGATAGCCGACGCGCTTGCCCTTGAGATCGGCGATCGAGCGGATCGTCGAGCCTTTGGGCACCAGCACGACCTGGTTGTTGACATCGTCCTTATAGACGGCGATCACGCGGATCTGCGCGTTCTGCAGGCGCGCGAAGATCGGTGGAATCTCGCTGCCCGAGGCGATGTCGAGCGAGCCGCCGTTCATCGCTTCGACCATCGCGTTGCCCGATTGAAATTCGGACCAGTCGATCATGTAAGGCGTATCGGTCAGGCCCGCGGTTTTCAGCAGCGTGGCGTCGCCGCCTTTGTAAGTGGCGACGCGCAGGCGGACTTTGCTCAGGTCCAGACGCGGCCCGGTTGCGCTGTTGGGCGTGGGCGTGGCAGCAACGGCGGAGCGGGAGATCAGGCCGCTGCCCACTCCGAGCCATGCCGCAGCCGGCAACGCGGCTGACAGCGCAGCCATGAGCCGGCGACGCCGGTGCGAAACCGGCGAATTCGTACGTTGAGTCATCGTGTGGGAGCGTTCAGGTGAGGACGTCGGGCTCGGCTTCGACCAGCCCTTCCAGCAGGCTCTGGAACGCGAACAGCGCGCCGCCCGCGCGGCCGACCTGTTCATGCGTGAGCGTGGCGATGTCGTGCGGAATCGCTTGCGGCGTGCCGGCGGCTTCAGCGAGCAGTTGCGCGTGGCACGCGTTGTCGAGCGCGATGTACCACCACGCCGCCGCTTCCACGCTCGGGCCGGCCGTGAGAATGCCGTGATTCTTCAGGATCACCGCTTTGCGCTCGCCGAGCGCCGCGGCAATCCGCGCGCCTTCATCGGTATCGAGCACGACGCCGCGAAAATCGTCGAACAACGCGTGATCCTGATAGAACGCGCACGAGTCTTGAGTCAGCGGATCGAGCGTACGGCCGAGCGTCGACCATGCCTTGCCGTACAGCGAATGCGTGTGGGCCGCCGCGACCACGTCGGGGCGCGCTTCGTGAATCGCCGCGTGAATCGCGAACGCCGCCTGATTGACCGGCCCCTCGCCGACCACGATCTCGCCCTCGGCATTCACCAGCAGCAGATCGGACACGCGGATGCGGCTGAAATGCTTGCCGAACGGATTCACCCAGAAGTGATCGGGCCATTCCGGATCGCGCGCGGTGATGTGGCCCGCGAGCCCCTGATCGAAACCGTAGCGCGCGAAGAGACGAAACGCCACCGCGAGCCGCTCCTGCCGATAGCGGCGTTCAGCGGCGACGCTCTCGCGCGGCGGTACATCGTCGAACCAGAATTTGCGTTGCGGCGCGTGACGCTGGATTGCCGGTAGTTCCTTGGCGAACGTGGTGAGAGACAGATCGGTCATGGCGCCTCCGTTCACGCCGCCACGCGCTCGACGCGCGCGATACGTTCGCGAGTGGCGGGAATCAGTTCACGGCCGTAGTCGATGGCGTCTTCCAGCGGATCGAAGCCGCGCACGAGGAAGGTCGAGACGCCAAGTGCGTGATATTCGGCGAGCGTATCGGCCACTTGCTCAGGCGTGCCGACGAGCGCGGTCGAATTCGAGCGTCCGCCGATTTCTTTCGCGATACCGGTCCACAACCGCTCGTCCACGCGATCCGAATCGCCCGATGCCGCGAGCAGCCGCCGTGCGCCTTCGCTTTGCGCGGGCCCACCCACGCCGATCCCTTGCGCCGCGCGCAGCCGCTTCGTTTCTTCGAGGATGTGTTCCGCGCGCTCCCAAGCCGCTGCTTCCGTGGCCGCAAGAATCGGCCGGAACGACACCGAGAAGCGCACGGTGCGGCCGTGCTTCGCGGCTTCCGCGCGCACGCGGGCGACCTGCTCGCGCACTTGTGCCTTCGACTCGCCCCACAGCGCGTAGACATCTGCGTGACGGCCGGCGATTTCGAGCGCGGGCGCCGACGCGCCGCCGAAGTACACCGGAATATGCGGCTGCTGCACCGGCTTTACTTCAGAGAAGCCCTGTTCGAAGCGGTAATACTGGCCGTTGTGATCGAAGGGTTTGGCCTCGGTCCAGATGCGCCGCAGGATGTGCAGGTACTCGTCCGTGCGGGCGTAGCGTTCGTCGTGCGAGAGGAAGTCGCCGTCGCGGCGCTGATCGGTGTCGTCGCCGCCCGAGATGATGTGGACCGCGAGGCGGCCGCCCGAATAGTGATCGAGCGTCGCCAGTTGACGCGCGGCGAGCGTCGGCGCGACAAAACCCGGCCGATGCGCGAGCATGAAGTGCACCTTGCTGGTCACGCTCGCCGCGTGCGCGATCGTCAACAGCGCATCGGGGCTAGTGGAATGATGCGGCACGAGGATGCGGTCGAAGCCCGCGGCTTCATGCGCGCGGGCAAACTGTTCGACGTAGTCGATGTCGATAACGGGACCTTGCGCCGCGTGGGTTTCGGACACCTTGCGGGTCTGGATCATGCCGATGAATTCGATGGACACGTGCGTGTCTCCCTGAATGGTTTCTGCCCGGCGGGGCGGTGACGTGACTGGCTGGATGCATGGCTTTCGTGCGAGGGGTTAAGGTAGCAGCGCGACATGCGCTTGTTAAATATTGATCGGCCATATCTATATCGGATTTGCATGTAACGCTCGGACCCTCTAGCGACGCGTTCTGCCTTTCCAACGCCGCGCGCGAGCAAACCCCCTTTCAAGAACGTGGGCATCGCGGCACCGTCAGCAGAAAAACACAACCTTTGCGAGAATGCCCCATCGCGCGAAAGCGCCGGAAACAACAAGTGAACAGACAATGATCCCCTTCTCGGTCCTCGACCTCTCGCCGGTCACCGCGGGCGCCACGCCGGCAGACGCGTTCAGGAATACGCTCGACCTCGCCCAGCACGCGGAAAACTGGAATTACCGCCGCTTCTGGCTCGCGGAACATCACAACATGACGGGCATCGCCAGCGCGGCGACCTCGGTGGTGATCGGTTATGTCGCGGGCGGCACGAAAACGATCCGCGTCGGCTCGGGCGGCATCATGCTGCCGAACCATGCGCCGCTCGTCATCGCGGAACAGTTCGGCACGCTCGCTTCGCTGTATCCCGACCGCATCGACCTGGGCCTCGGCCGCGCGCCCGGCACCGATCAGAGCACTGCCCGCGCGCTGCGCCGCGATCTGCAAAATAGCGCGGAGTCGTTTCCCGACGACGTCGTCGAATTGCAGCGTTATTTCGCCGATCCCGTGCCGGGCCAGCGCATTCGCGCGGTGCCGGGCGCGGGGCTGAACGTGCCGCTGTGGCTGCTCGGCTCGTCGCTTTTCAGCGCGCAACTCGCGGCGGCGCTCGGTCTGCCGTTCGCCTTTGCTTCGCATTTCGCGCCGGATTACATGCTCACGGCGTTGCAGGTGTATCGCTCGCAATTCCGTCCGTCGGCCGCGCTCGACAAACCGTATGCGATGGTCGGCGTCAATCTGTTCGCCGCCGATACGAACGAAGAAGCGCAGCGTCTTTTCACCTCGCTGCAGCAGCAGTTCATCAACCTGCGACGCGGCACGCCGGGTCAGTTGCAGCCGCCAGTCGAACGGCTCGATGCGTCGGAGATGGAATTGAATGGCGTGGCGCACTCGCTTGCCTGCACGGTGCTGGGCGATCGTGAGACGGTGCGCGAAGGCTTGAAGTCGGTCATCGAACAAACCGGTGCCGACGAGTTGATGCTCACCGCACAGATCTACGATCACAAGGCACGGCTGCGCTCGTTCGAGATCGGCGCGCAAGTGCGTGAGGAGTTGGCGGGCGGCAAGTAAGACAGGTAATTACGTCAACGAATGTAGAAAGGGCAGCCAGCGGCTGCCCTTTTTTCGATCTGCGAGAGTCAACCGACTCCTGACTCACCGGTTCGCCGGCACCGCCGCGAGACCGTCCAGCAACGCCTTATGAAACGCCTGCGGATCCTGCATCTGCGGCGCATGCCCCAGATCGGCGAATTCGACGAGCGTCGCATGCGGGATCGCCTTCGCGGCGGCCTTGCCGAGTTCCGGGTAATGGCCGATTTTCGCGCGCACTTCGGCAGGCGCGGCGTCCTTGCCGATCGCCGTGGTGTCTTTCTGGCCGATCAGCAACAGCGTCGGCACGCTCACTTGCCCCAGTTCATACACCACCGGCTGCGTGTAGATCATGTCGTCCAGTAACGCGGAATTCCACGCGACGATCTGTTTGCCCGGACCGCGATACATACCCGCCAGCATCTGCACCCACGGTTCGTAGTTGGCGCGCCACTGCCCCGCGTAATAGTTGGTCTGCTCGTAGCGGCGAATGCCCTCGGCGGTCGTCTTCAGCTCACGCTCGTACCACTGGTCCACGGACAGCGAGGGCACGCCCTTCGCCTTCCAGTCCTCCAGACCGATCGGGTTGACCAGCACCAGTTGCTGCGTCTCGCGCGGATACATCAGCGCGTAGCGAATCGCCAGCATGCCGCCGGTGGAATGGCCGAACATGGTCGCATTGGTCACGCCGAGCGATTCCAGCAACGCATGCGTATTGCGCGCGAGCTGTTGAAAACTGTACTGATAGTGCTCGGGCTTGCTCGACTTGCAAAAGCCGATCTGGTCCGGCGCGATCACGCGATAACCGGCGTCGGTCAGCCGATGAATGGTCGCGTCCCACGTCGCCGCACAGAAGTTCTTGCCGTGCAGCAGCACCGCTGTGCGGCCGTTCGCCTTCGCCGGCTTGATATCCATGTACGCCATATGCAGCGCCACCCCTTGCGAGGTGAAGTCGTACTGGTCGACCGGCGCCGGATAATTGAAACCCTGCAACTCGGGACCGTAAGCCGTACCGGTATCGCCGGCGGCGCTAGTGGCGGCGGAAACGGCCTGGCTGGCCGGACTAGCCACGCTCGCCTCGCTCCGCGCGGCGGCACTCGCGGGCGCGGCGGCGCTCGCGGGTGTGGCGGCGGAAGCCGCTAAAACGGCGGGCGCGGAGGTGGCGGCTAGCGCGCAAACGCTCAACGTGGCGAGCAAGGACAGGCGGCGAAAACTCATCGAAGTTTTTTCTAAAGAGGAAACACGGCAGGCATGCGAGGCAAACGCACGGCGAAACCAACGCCCGAACCCGCGGCCGGGAGCGCACGATTCTACGACGCGCCGCCCGACTCTGCTGCCGCCGGCGCCCGCTGACAGCGGCATGGCGGTCGTGGCACGCATATTGCAACTGCTCACCTCACGCCCTATGTGTCGTGGCGCACGGATCGCCGCGATGCAAGGGGTGATCGTGCGCAAGGTGGGCGCACGCGCGGCATCCGCACAATTCAGACGACTCGCCCGCGGCAAATCAGTGCTAGAACTAGCAGACGGACCCGCGAAGACGGAGCCGCCTCGCAGCACGATTCATCAGTGGAGAGCAAGCGACCAAACCATCCGGGGCATACTAATCAGGAGACAGACATGGACACTCCGGCACGGCTGAACGATCTGCAACGCACTACCCTCGCCATCGTCCTTGCGGGCGGACGGGGCACGCGGCTCGGGCCGCTTACCAACAAACGCGTCAAGCCGGCCGTGCACTTCGGCGGCAAATACCGGATCATCGACTTCGCGCTCTCCAACTGTCTGAACTCCGGCATCCGCCGCATCGCGGTCGTCACGCAGTACAAGGCGCATTCGCTGTTGCGCCATCTGCAGCGCGGCTGGAGTTTCCTGCGCGGCGAGATGGGCGAATTCATCGACTTGTGGCCCGCGCAACAGCGCGTGGAAGGCGCGCACTGGTATCGCGGCACTGCGGACGCTGTGTTCCAGAACCTCGACATCATCCGTTCGATCCGGCCGAAATACGTGGTGGTGCTGGCGGGCGACCACATCTATAAGATGGACTACACGCGCATGATCGCCGACCACGCGGAGAGCGGCGCGGATTGCACGGTCGGCTGTATCGAGGTGCCGCGCATGGAGGCGGTGGCCTTCGGCGTGATGCACGTCGATGAAAACCGCCGCGTGACGGGCTTCGTGGAAAAGCCCGCCGACCCGCCCGCCATTCCCGGCCGCCCGGATACGGCGCTCGCCAGCATGGGCATCTACGTGTTCAGCGCGGATTACCTGTATTCGCTGCTCGAAGAGAACATCTCCACCATCGACACCGATCACGACTTCGGCAAGGACATCCTGCCGCGCGTCGTCACGCAAGGCACGGCGATCGCGCATCCGTTCAGCATGTCGTGCGTGTCGTCGGATCCGAATGTGGAGCCGTACTGGCGCGACGTCGGCACGATCGACGCCTATTGGGCCGCCAATCTCGACCTCGCCTCCACCATCCCGACGCTCGACCTCTACGATCGCAACTGGCCGATCTGGACGTACCAGGAACAGTTGCCGCCCGCCAAGTTCGTGCGCGACCTGAAGGGGCTGCAAGGCTCGGGCAATAATCTGATCGTGTGCGGCGGCTGCGTGATCTCGGGCTCGCAGATTTCGCGCTCGGTGCTGTCCTCGAATGTGAAGGTGAGTTCGTTCTGTAACATCAATGAGGCAGTCTTGTTGCCGCAGGTCACCGTCGGCGCGAGCTGCCGGCTGCAGAAAGTGGTGATAGACCGCGGTTGCGCGATACCGGACGGCACGGTGATCGGCGAAGATCCGGTGAGCGACGCCGAGCGCTTCTACCGTACCGACGACGGCGTCGTGCTGGTCACGCCGGAGGCGTTGCAGCAGAAGACTTAGCAGGACCGGACCGGTTGCCGCCGGCCATCCAACCCGCACTAACAGGACAGAGACGGAGCCTATGACGATTCGCGCCCTGCACGTCGCAAGCGAGCTGCATCCCCTCCTCAAAACGGGCGGTCTCGCCGACGTCGCGGGCGCGTTGCCGCCCGCGCTGATCGAGCGCGGCGCCGATGTGCGGGTGCTGTTGCCCGGCTTTCCGGCGGTGGTCGCCGGCCTGACCGATCTGGCGCCGGTCGCGCAACTGGGCCGCCGCTTCGACGCGCCGGGCGTCACGCTCGAGCGCGGCACGCTGGCGTCGAACGGCCTGGTCGTCTATGTGATCCGCGCGGCCACGCTGTACGACCGGCCCGGCAATCCCTATCTGAACGACGAGCACGTGCCCTACGGCGACAACGCGCAGCGTTTCGCGCTACTCGGCTGGGTCGCCGCGCAACTCGCCCAGCAACTGGACCCGGCATGGTCGCCGCAGATCATCCACGCGCACGACTGGCACGCGGGGCTCGCGCCGGCCTATCTGAAAGCGGCCGAGCGGCAGCACGGCAAGCGCTTCGCGCGCAGCGTCTTTACGGTGCACAACCTCGCGTATCAAGGCGTGTTTCCCGCGCATCAGTTCGGTCAGCTCGGCCTGCCGGACGATTTTTTCAGCGTGCATGGCGTGGAGTTCTACGGGCAACTGTCGTTTCTCAAGGCGGGCCTCTACTACAGCGACCGCATCACCACCGTCAGCCCGACCTATGCTCGCGAAATCCAGACGCTCGCCCAAGGCGGCGGGCTAGACGGTCTGTTGCGGCATCGCTCGCACGATCTGAGCGGCATCCTGAACGGCGTCGACTACACGGTCTGGTGTCCCGCCACCGATACGCTGCTCGAGAACCACTACAGCATGACGCGGCTCGCCGGCAAACTGGCGTGCAAGGAAGCGCTGCAAAAACGCTTCGGCCTCGCGCAGAAAAGCGACGCGCTGCTGTTCGGCGTGGTGAGCCGCCTGACCGAGCAGAAGGGCCTCGACCTGCTGCTCGAGGCTGTGCCCGAAATCGTCAAGCACGGCGGGCAGCTGATCGTCTTCGGCACCGGCGACCCGGCGCTGGAGAACGGTTTGAAACGCGTCGCGCATACGCATCCCGAATCCGTGGCGGTGGAACTGGGATTCGATGAAACGCTCGCGCATACGATTGTCGCGGGCAGCGACGTGATTGCGGTGCCCTCGCGTTTCGAGCCGTGCGGGCTGACGCAACTGTATGCGCTGGCGTATGGATCGCTGCCGCTCGTGCATAGCGTGGGCGGCCTCGCGGATACGGTGGTGGACGCCTCGCTCGAAAATCTCGCCGACGATCTCGCCACCGGTTTCGTGTTCGAGCGATTCGAACCGAAAGGCATTGGCGCCGCGATCCGCCGCGCCTTCGCGCTGTATGAACGCCGCACCGAATGGAAGGCAACCCAGCGGCGCGCGATGCGCCAGGACTTCGGCTGGGGCGCCTCGGCGGAGCGTTATCTGGCGTTGTATCGCGAGCTGGCCTGAGTTCGAACGGCTGTTGGGCAACCCGGGTACGCCGCTTTTTACGTGCCAAGGGCGGCTTCGCAACCGTCCGTCACCATGCTCATGTCTGATGGTTCGGCGCAACAACGCGGGGACCGATCGACTCGCGCAAGGCAAACTCATGTATTGTTTCCTGACGATGCAGAGTGTGCCGATTTCCTGCACCATCTGAAGCAGTCCTGCCGCATGAGGTGTCCGGGTGCTAGCCGGATCGCCGCCGCGGTGCACCCTTCCCGTTTTCATTGATCGCGCATACCCGTTTGCGCGGGCCACACCATGACGAAAAACGTTCTGAGCATCCAGTCACATGTCGTCTTCGGTCACGCCGGCAATAGCGCGGCCGTGTTTCCGATGCGTCGGCTCGGCGTCAACGTCTGGCCGCTCAATACCGTGCAGTTCTCGAACCACACGCAGTACGGCCATTGGACC
Source organism: Paraburkholderia sp. RL17-373-BIF-A (assembly GCF_046030175.1). Classification (NCBI taxonomy): domain Bacteria; kingdom Pseudomonadati; phylum Pseudomonadota; class Betaproteobacteria; order Burkholderiales; family Burkholderiaceae; genus Paraburkholderia; species Paraburkholderia sp. RL17-373-BIF-A. The sequence goes on along the minus strand of NZ_JARESO010000001.1, from coordinate 191,667 downwards.
GGCAGCGCGATCGACGGCTCGCAAATGGAAGATCTGGTCGACGGCATCGGCGCCATCGGCATGCTGCCGCGCTGCGACGCCGTGCTGTCCGGCTATCTGGGCACGCCCGAACAGGCGCAGTCGGTGCTGGAAATCGTCAAGGCCGTGAAGGCCGCCAATCCGCGCGCCTGGTACTTCTGCGATCCGGTGATGGGCGCCGCGAGCGGCTGCAAGGTCGAGCCGGGCATCCAGGAATTTCTCGTGCGCACCATGCCCGAGATGGCCGACGCGATGGCGCCGAACCACACCGAATTGCAGCGCCTCGTGGGACGCGAGATCGAGACGCTGGAAGAAGCCGTGACGGCATGCCGCGAACTCATCGCACGCGGGCCGAAGCTGGTGCTGGTCAAACATCTGCTCGATCGCAACAGTCCCGCCGACCGCTTCAACATGCTGGTCGTCACCGAACGCGAATCGTGGATGGGGCAGCGCCCGCTCTATCCGTTCGCGCGGCAACCGGTGGGGGTCGGCGATCTGACGAGCGCGGTGTTCGTCGCGCGCACGTTGCTAGGCGATTCGATTCGCGCGGCCTTCGAGCACACGCTGGCCGCCGTGAACGCGGTGGTGAAGACGACCTGGCAGGCCGGCCGCTATGAGCTCGAACTGGTGGCCGCGCAGAATGAAATCGCGCAGCCGCGCGAGTGGTTCGATGCGTGGGTCGCGGATACGGCGTAGGTGGCGTGTTTCGCGCAGCACAAGCAATCCGTAATGCGCGCCACGTGACCAGCCGATTCGCGCCGCGTCGCTCGGCTGTCGACCAGAGTTCGGCGCTTGCGTGCAGACTCCGGTCCCATGCAAGATGCTCGCTGTCAGCCGCCCGTCCTATAATGCGTGCCGCGTGGACGAGGCACCTGCCAGCCCACACCGCATTTTTCAGGCATCCGGCATTCAGCAGACGAGGCATCGATGGACGGTTATATCCGCAGCGAGCGGGAAGAATTTTTTGAACAGTTGTGCATCAGCGTCGATGCCGACGAGGCGCACGAACAGGAAGCGATCGAGTTCTTCGAGAGCCAGTTCGACCAGGCCGACTTCGATCCCGCGCAGTGGCTCGACATCGCGCTGTACTACTCGCCGGCCGTGGCGCGCGGCATCGTCGACATGGTGACGCCGGACGACAAGGCGCGCAGCAATATCGCCGAAGTGATCGCCGACAACCTCGACATCTCGTACGGCGAGGACGAGTGCCAGCAGTTCGCCGAGACCATCGAGTTCGCGCTGAACAACGGCGTGCCGGTGGACCTCGACCTGGTGCTCGACGGCTGCCAGCGCGCCCTCGACGATCTCGACACCTGGGCCGACGACGACACCAAGGCGCCACTGCTGCGTCTGCGCGAAGAGTTGTTGCGCCAGCAAGGCGAGCATTGAGCGCCTGGTTTTAAGCTCACAACGAGGCTTGACCTCGGCGCATGGCGCGCGGATTCACTCCCGCCGCTTTGCCACAGTCACACGGCCGGCGCGCTCGCGCCGGTCTCTTAAGCATATGCCGCAATCCGCACCCGCGCGCCGGCGCGGACACGCCGCCAGCGAACGCGCTGCGCCGGCTATGCCGAAATGCTCATTCAAAGTGCCTCGAACTGCCAAGACGACGGCAAATTGGCTTTCTATATTCGCGCCAGATTGACCGACGCTTAAACGCAAATGCGCACAAGTGCGCGCATTCCCGCATTGTTCAAAGCGACCGATCATCCGTAGTCTCTCGATGCGCGCCATGGGAAGTCCATGCTTGCGCGTCGATCCAGCGTTACTGCCTTGCCGCTTTCACAACCTGAAACTGTCGATGGAAGGAGAGACCATGAGTCTTCGCTACACGCTGAAACCGCTTGCCCTGTTCGTTGGCGCTATCTTCGCCATCGTGCCGCCGGCCAGCTACGCCGACGATCTGCCGGTGAAGGTCGGCTTCGCCGCGCCGCTGACCGGAGCCAACGCCGGCTACGGCAAGGACCTGGAGAACGGCGTCCGGCTCGCACTCGAAGAGGCCAACGCGCAAAAGATCAAGATCGGCGACAAGGTGGCCCAATTCCAGATCGTCTCCGAAGACGACCAGGCCGACCCGCGCATCGGCGTGCAGGCCGCGCAGAAACTGGTCGACGCGGGTGTGTCGGCCGTGGTGGGCCACTTCAACTCGGGCACGACGATTCCGGCTTCGCAGGTCTACGAGCAGGCCGGCATTCCGGTGATCGACCCGGCCGCCACCAATCCGATCATCACCGGACGCGGCTTCGCGAACACCTTCATGGTGATTTCCACCGACGCGCAGAACGCCGGCAACGCGGGCGTGTATGCCGTGGAAGTGACCAAGGCCAAACGCATCGCGATCATCGACGACCGGACCGCGTTCGGCCAGGGCGAGGCCGACGAGTTCGAGAAAGCGGTGAAAGCGCACGGCGGCAACATCGTGACGCGTGAGTACACCGACAACAAGGCGGTCGACTTCAGCACGCAGATCACCAAGATCAAATCGACCAATGCGGATCTGATCTTCTTCGGCGGATTGGACACGCAGGCCGCGGGCTTTGCCAAGCGCATGAAGCAGCTGGGCATGAACGCGCAACTGGTGGGCGGCGGCGGCGTGATGGATCAGGATTTCATCAAGCTCGCCGGCGATTCCGCTGAAGGCGTGATGGCCTGGGAATACGGACGGCCACTCGCGCAGCTGCCTGGCGGCAAGGATTTCTCCTCGAAGTTCAAGAAGCGCTTCGGGGTGGATATCCTGTCCTATGCGCCGTTCGGCTATGACGGCGCATGGGCCGCGATCAAGGCGATGCAGAAGGCCAAGTCCATCTCGCCGAACGACTACCGGCCCGCGCTGAAGGCCATCGATTTCGAAGGCGTGACCGGCAAGATTTCCTTCGACAACACCGGCGCGTTGAAGAGCGGCGCATCGACGCTCTATCAGGTCAAAAATGGAGCGTGGGTGCCCATCGTGACCAAGAGCGGGAGTTAGGCGACTTCTGGTCCCGGCACGGGTGTTAATGCTTGCGCCCGTGCCGGCGGAATCGCTACGGGTTCTTCGAATTGGCGACCTTGACCACCAGTTCGGCCTCGAGATCCCGTTCGATTCGAACCAGATCGTCGTGCAGCTCGGCGAATTCACTTGCTGAACACATCTGATGACCAAAGGCGGCGCGCAGGTGCCGCCTGACCTGCAAGACCCGCGCGGCCGGATCGTAGACATAGCTGGATGAAAAGGTCAGAAAGCGGTTTTGCACCGCGGTGTCGGACGGCAAATCCGTCACCCGTACGAAGCGCGGCAGCGTCATTTCCAAGGTCTCGTCGAACTCTCCGCCGATGCACGTCCACGGCTGAGTCCTTGCGGGCTCCGCGAGCCACGCCTGCACCTGCGAGCCCATGCCGCCGGAAAAACTCGTCAAGGCCGGTATCGCCGTGGTGCCGTCGGTCCACACGAAATGCTCCACTTTTCCCTGCATCGACGTGGAGAACGGTCCATTCGTGGCGCTGAGCTCCGCCGTGCGCAATTGCGTTGTGCCGTGCAAACCCGTCTGCAAAAGACGGTTCGCGGCGATCTGCTGCGTACGTTGCCGCGTCGCGCGCCGGAACGTGTTGCGCTCGATCTCGGCGGTAAATCCCGCGTCCTCCGCGCGGTAAGCGTAATTCGCCGCCCCGCTTTCGCCGATGTCGATCTGCACGCGCGCGCTGCGCTCTCGCAACTGCGTGGCCGGCGTGCGCGACAGCTCGCCCTCGCCGACCAGCAACACTGGCCGGTCCATCACGCTCGGCGGCAGATAACCGAAAGCCGTGCCGCCCGCCGTCGTATCCGCATACAACGACAACTCAGGAATCCAGATAATCGCGTGATTGATCGCGCTTGTGCCGTAGCCGGGCACGTCCGGCAAACTGTAGTACGGGCCGAGATTGAGGAGCACCGCCTCGCTACGGATGCCGACCGCGGCCAGCATCGCGCCGTAGAGCGCGACGTGGTCCTTGCAGTCGCCGTAACGATTGCGCAGGATGTCGGTCGCCTTGTGTGGAATCGCCGCCGTTTCGCCGAGAAACAAGGCGACGTAGCGGATATTCAAACGCATCCAGTCGTATAGCCGTTGCGCTTTCACGCGCGGATCGTCGGTGCCGGCGGTCAGCGCTTGCGCGAAGCGGGCAATCGCCGGATCGCTCGCCGTTGCGTCGGCTGCGGGCCCGCGATAGCGCGCCGCAAAACTCGCAAAGTCCGGCACCGTCGACACCATCAGGCGGTCGCCCCAGTTCGCGTAGCCGACCGCGCCCGCTTCGAGCGGCGCATACGGCCCGTGCTGATAGTCGAACTCGTAGCGGGTACGGCCGTTTGCCGTGACCGGCGGCACGGCGACGTAGCCGCGCGCGTCGGCGTAGAGCGGCACGTCGACGGGCAGATCGAAAATCAGGCGCTGCAGTTCGACGGGGTCGCGCGTCGGTTCGACGAGATACGCGAAGGTGCCCGCCTGCAAGGGCTTCGTGCGCGTCTTGCGAAACGCCAGATGCACGCGCGAGCCCGGCTCCACGCCAGGGAAAATCACCGTGCGCAACACGCCGTCTTCGAAACTCGGCGCGCCTGCCGAGCGCGGCTCCTGCACGTCGCGAATCGCCTCGGGACCGACCGGATGCGCGACGCCGTCCAGGTCGATCGTCTCGGCGGCCAGCAACTGCACCTGCTCGATGTCCTTGTTGAACCACACGTAGCGTTGCGCGATATCGTCGACGCCGCTCGTGGTGTTGGCGCGCAGGACGGTGTCGTCGTGTTCCTCGACGGAGCCGTCTTTCTGGATCGTGAAGAGATGGACGTCGCGCTCGATCGTGGAAGGCGCGCGATCGTCGCCGGATGTGGCGGACGCGCTGTCGTCGGCGAACGCGCTGGCGGCGAGGCATACGCCCAGTGCCGACCCGCAGGCCAGCCTGAGAAAAAAGGCCACGCAGCGCGTCATGTGCGCCGCGCCCTGCCCCGCGCGCGCCAGGCTCGCGGACTCGAAGCGAACTCCGCGCGAAACGCGTGATTGAAATTCGACAGATCGTTGAAGCCGCAATCGAACGCGATATCGACGACCTTCGCGCCGCCGTCCTGAAGACGCAGTGCCGCGGCGCGCAAGCGCGCCCGTAACAGGTATTGATGCGGCGTCACGCCGGTCACGCGCTGGAACGTGCGCAGAAAGTAGAACTCGCTCAAGCCCGCGGCGGCCGCGAGGCTCGCGAGCGAATGCGGCGCGCCGGGCGTGTCGTCGATCAGCCGCACGGTCTGCGCGACGCGCGAACAGGCCGTGGCGCTAGCGGGCGCAGCGGGACGCGTCAAGGCGCCGGCCGCTTGCAGCGTCCTGGCGGCCAGTTCGACGGTGAGTTCGTCCCATGCTGTTGCGGCAGAGCCGCTTACGCCGGCACCAGCACTAGCACCAGCACTAGCACCGGCATTAGCTCCAGCGCCGACAGCAGAACCTGCACCTGGATCGGCTCCAACTTCACCCCCAGTTGCACCACCAGCACCGACACATGCACGCGCGATCAACGGCGACAACGCACGCAGCGACGGCAAACGCGCGCGTTTGAATTGCAGATTGCCGCGCGCCAGCCCCGCATCCGCGGCAAGCCGTTCGAAGTACGCCGGCGCATAGTGAAACGCGATGCAACGGTCGCCGGCGCCATGCCGATGCCCGCACTCGAAGCAATCACCCGTGTTGCCGAGCAGCAGCGCGCCGGGCGTGAGCAACTCGCGGCCGGTCGCCGCGCGGTAAGCGAACGAACCCGCCACCACCATCGCGATGCACACGCCGTCGTGCCGCTCTTCGAACGGCTGGTCGCGCGGGCCGAAGGTGCACAACACATCCTCGACGCGCCACCCTGCGCCCCCGGCGAGCGCGCGCGCCGACGTGCCGCCGCGCGCGCCTTCCTGTTCGCGGCGGGCCAGCGCCTGTTGCAGCGTGACGGCAATTTTCCCCAAGATGCACCTCGGCTGAGTCCGTATCGTGGTTTTAGCACATCGGCGGCCGGCGCGTTTCCGTTGGCTCCGCCGATGCCGATCCCACTATGCACCGAAGGAGCACACACGATGAACCGGCTGGAGTACAACCTGGACAGCGGCTTTCACGCCGCCCTGAGCGCGCCCGCGCGCGCCGCGGACATCGACGCCGCCGACGACCTCTACGGCTGGCTGATCGGCAGTTGGGACATGGACGTGGTGCATTACCGCGTCGACCTGGGCAGCGCGCGCCGTCGCGGCGAAATTCATTTCGGCTGGGTGCTGGAAGGCCGCGCCGTGCAGGACGTCTGGATCATGCCGCCGCTCGCCGCACAACGCGACACGCCGACGCCCGGCGACGGGATGTACGGCACGACCTTGCGTGTCTGGGACCCGGCGCTGCGGGCATGGCGGGTCACGTACCTCAATCCGCGGACCGGTCAGCGTGACGAGTTGGTGGGCCGCCGCATCGGCGAGCATCTCGTGCAGATCGGCACACACGCCGACGGCACGCCGATTCGATGGAACTTCACCGACATCACGCCGGATTCGTTCCGTTGGACCGGCGTGGCGCTTGCACAGGACGGCGTGACGTGGACGCTCGAGGCCGAGTTTCACGCTCGCCGCAGGAGCTCCTCTCAGCCCACGTAAGCGAGCGCCAGCTCGCGCCTCGCTGCATCACTCCGTTTCGCCGAGTTGCCCGAGCAAAGCCTGCAATCGCTCCACGTGCCTGAGCAGCAGATGCCGATGCTTTTCGATCTGCTCCAGCCGTCCCGCGAGGTCCGCCTGGATCGGGTCGTCGAGATCGGCGGCGGCGATCACGTCTTCCACCTTGGCACGCATCGTCGCCAGCTCCACCGGCGCGTGAGTCAGATGCCGCTCGAAACGCCGCACGTCCTGAATCGCCACGTCGCGGACCTTGCGAAAGTGCGCCTGACGCCGATGCGCTTCCGCGTCGAGGATTTCTTCCTCGACGCGTTTGGCCGGCCCCGGCTGGCCGAAAATCGGCTCGGGCGGCCGCAGCACCGTCTTCTTTCTCACCGGATGCGCCGTACCGCGAAACCGCGCGAGCGGCTGTTCGTTGTCGATCGCCTCACGCGCGTTGGGCGGGATGTCGTGCTCGGTGTGCGGCACGTTCATCCAGCCGCCCGGCAAGCCGGTGACCGCTTCGATGCCCCGCACGAATTCCTCGCTGAATTCGCGCTGGCCGGACAACATCAGTTTCAGATAGCTCGCGGAGAAGGTCATCATGCGCGCGAGTCGCGTCGCCGCGCCGACCTCGCGGGTCAACAGCACCAGGTTTGCTCGCCAGACCGGGAGCAGCAATTCGTCGGAATCTTCCATCGCTGGGTCTTCCATCTTTTTGCCCGATGTAGAGATCACGCGCCACTCGCGCGTTATCGTATTGAAAGGGTAGACGCATCACCGCATGGCGCGCAATCCCGGTATGCCATTGCGTGAGCGGCGATATGTCGTAATTACACGCCACTGCGCCATTGCGCACCATTGCCCGCTATCCATTGCCGGTGGCGGCTCGCGACGATCGTCGTTGTGAATTGACATCTGCATTTGTTCAGCGTTCCTCCGCTCTGCCCTCGCGATGTGGCATGCTTGCAGGCGGTTACGGCACGCCCCGTGCTGCACCGTTAGTACCCCAACACTGATTTAAGGATTTTGTAATGAAGAAGATCGTCCTCGCCATCGCCGCAGCCGTTGCAGCCCTGAGCGCCATCGCTCCCGCACAAGCTTATGAGCATCATCATCCCGAGTGCCACAAGGTGCGCGTTCATCATCACTGGGAAAAACGCTGCCATTAATGGCGGTGCCACGCTCTGACCGGCACGGCACATCGTAGAGCCCCGCTACAGGCGGGGCTTTTTTTCGCCATCGAGTCGGCGCGGAGCAGGCAGATTTCTTCAACGCGCTATATACGTTCTGCGCGAAAACGACAGCATGCAATCACGGACACATGCTGTTACACCTTTGCGGTGTCGGCCGACGCGCGCACGGCGCCGAGCAACTTGCGCGGCGCCGTGAATCGCGTGGAAAAGAAGAGAAGATGACGCGCGGCGTCACGCCGTCTTGACGCGCTCCAATGCCTTCACGACCAGCGCTTCCAGCAGAGGCTCGACTTTCGCGGCCAGCGTTTCGTCATACGCATATGGCATATGCTCTTCCATATACGTGATCTGCGAGAGTTCGAGTTGCAAGGCATGCACGCCTTGCGACGGCTGGCCATACTCGCGCGTAATATAGCCGCCCTTGAAGCGGCCGTTGGCAACCGCCGTATAGCCGCCGTCGTGTCGCTCGACAATAGCAGCCATATCCTCGGCCAATCCGGCCACCGCGCTCGCGCCATTCGAGGTGCCGAAGTTGAAATCGGGCAGACGTCCCTCGAAAAAACGCGGCACATGCGAGCGGATCGAATGCGCTTCCCACAGCAGCACCTTGCCGTGTTTCGCTTTCAGCGCCGCGAGTTCGCCTTGCAGCGCCTCGTGGTAAGGCTTCCAGTAAGCCTCGCGACGGCGCGCGACTTCAGCCTCGTCCGGCAGATGGCCATCCAGGTACAACGGCTCCTTGTCGAACGTATCGACCGGCAGCAGGCCGGTCGTGTCCTGGCCCGGATAGAGATTCGCGCCGTCGGGCGGACGGTTCAGGTCGATCACATAGCGCGCGTAGGTGGGCGCGAGAATCGACGCGCCCATGCGTTTCGCGAACGCATAGAGACGGTCCAGATGCCAGTCGCAATCGTCGGTGCGCTGCGCGACGGATGTCATCGTCGCCGCGATGTCGGCCGGGATTTGCGTACCCAGATGCGGAATCGAAATGAGGAACGGCAGGCTTCCCCGATGCAGTGAGAAAACCGGCGGAGTGTTCGAAGCAGTCATGTCAGTCCGGAATCGATAGGATCGAAGGATCGGTTCAGCAACTCATGCGAGGCGCGCCGGCAAGTCGGCGCGTCATTCATTTGAGCAGGTCCGCCAGCGCCACGCGATAGCGCGCGTACGCGCCCTCTTCATCGCGATGCCTGCGGTTGTCGACGACCTTGTCGCCGCCCGCGTAAACGTCGCGAATCGGCGTTTCGCCATGCTCGCAGAATACAACGCCCGAGAGCCACGCGTTCGGCGCATGCTCGGCGATGCTCGAATGATCCGCGTCGAGCACCAGCCAATCGGCGCGGCGGCCGGCTTGCAGCGCGCCGACCGCTCGGCCCGTCGCGCGCGCGCCGCCTTCGAGCGAGGCGTCGAAGAGACGATCGGCGACGTGCGTGGCTTGCGCCGACGCCAGTACGTTGCGCTGCCGGCGCGTGAGACGCTGGCCGTATTCGAGCAAACGCAGCTCCGCGCGCCAGTCGACGCCGATATGGCTATCCGAGCCCACGCCGATGCGCCCGTTCGCGTCGAGATACTCCTGCGCCGGAAAAATGCCGTCGCCGAGATTGGCTTCAGTAGTCAGGCACAAACCGGCGACCGCGCCGCTTTTCGCGAGCGCCAGCGTTTCGTTCGCATCGACGTGCGTGGCGTGCACGAGGCACCAGCGGCTGTCGACATCGAAACGATCCAGCAGCCATTGCACCGGGCGCGAGCCTTCGGTTTCGAGGCAGGCATCGACTTCAGCGGTTTGCTCGGCGATATGAATATGAACGGGCGCCGTGTCCTCGATTCCACCGAGTAACGCACGCAACGAATCCGCGGATACGGCGCGCAGCGAATGCGGCGCCACGCCATAACGCAACGCGGCAGTTTCGGGGCGCGCCGCGCGCAACGTGCCGAGCAGATCGAGCAGACTGTCCGGCGTGTTGATGAAACGCTGCTGATCCTCACGCGGCGCGCGCGCACCGAAGCCGCTGTACTGATACAGCACCGGCAGCATCGTCATGCCGATGCCGCTCGCCGACGCAGCATCCACCACGCGTTGCGCGAGTTCGGCCTGGTTCGCGTACCGGCTGCCGGTGGGCGTGTGATGCACGTAGTGGAACTCGCACACCGACGTATAGCCCGCCTTCAGCATTTCAATGTACAGCCATTGCGCGACGCTCGCCAGGCCTTCCGGCGTGATGCGTGCGGCAAAGCGATACATCAGATCGCGCCAGCTCCAGAAGTTATCCGTCGCGCCGGCGCCGGATGCGCGATATTCGGTGAGCCCGGCCATCGCGCGCTGAAACGCGTGCGAATGAAGATTCGGCATGCCGGGCAGTACCGGACCAGCAGCCTTCTGCACGCCGGCGGGCGGCGTCGACGTATCGGGTGTGACGGCGGTGAGCGTGCCGTTTGCGTCCCACTCCAGCAGCACGTTGCGGCGCCAGCCATCCGGCAGGTATGCGTGCTCGGCGAACAGCGATTGATTCGATTGCTTGTGCGGTTCAGTCATCTCAGGCCCTAGCTCAATTCACGCCGCGTATAAACGGTCTCGCCCGCGCGCACGACTCGCGCGCACAGCGGACGTCCAATCCAGTAAGCCAGCTCGGCCAACGAATCGACCGACCACACCGCGAAATCGGCCGCGCGTCCCGCTTCCAGCGAGCCGTGCCGATCCGCCTTGCCGAGCGCGCGCGCCGCGTGCGACGTCACGCCTTGTAGCACTTCGGGCACGGTCATGCGGAACAGCGTGGTGGCCATGTTCATCATCAGCAGCAGCGAGGTGGCGGGCGACGTGCCGGGGTTGCTGTCGGTCGAAATCGCGATCGGCACCTGATAGCGCCGCAGCAATTCCAAAGGCGGCAACTGCGTCTCGCGGATGAAGTAGTACGCGCCCGGCAACAGCACGGCCACCGTGCCGGCTTCCTTCATCGCGACAACGCCGGCTTCGTCGAGAAATTCGAGGTGGTCGGCGGAGAGCGCATGATGGCGCGCCGCGAGTGCCGTGCCGCCGCCGTTCGACAACTGCTCGGCGTGCATTTTCACCGGCAGCTTGTAGCGCTCTGCCGCTTCGAAGACGCGCTCGCTTTGTTCCAGCGAAAAACCGATGCGCTCGCAGAACACGTCGACCGCGTCGACGAGACCTTCGCCGGCGAGCGCGGGCAGCATGGTGTTGCAGACTTCGTCGATGTACGCGTCGGCGCGGCCGGCGAACTCGGGCGGCAACGCATGCGCGCCGAGAAACGTCGTGTACACGGTGACGGGATAGCGCTCGCCCAATTGACGCGCGACGCGCAACATCTTGCGCTCGCTGGCGAGGTCGAGGCCGTAGCCGGATTTGATCTCGACGGTGGTTACGCCTTCGGCGAGCAAGGGTTCGAGCCGCGCAGCCGACTGACGGAACAGCGAGGCTTCGTCCGCGGCACGCGTGGCGCGCACCGTGGAGACGATACCGCCGCCCTGCCGCGCGATTTCTTCGTAGCTGACGCCCGCGAGGCGCTGCGCGAATTCGTCCGCGCGCTGACCGCCGTACACGAGATGCGTATGGCAATCGACGAGACCCGGCGTCACCCACGCACCGTGCAGATCTTCGCGCGGCCATGCGGCGTATTCGGCGGGTAATGCGGAAGCCGCGCCGAGCCACACGATCGTGCCGTCTTCAACGGCGATCGCGGCATCGGGCAGCGTATGTTGGGGATCGCCCTGCGGGCAAAGTTTCAGGTGATGCCAGACGGTTTGCTTCATCGCGTGCTCTTTGCAGCTTGTTGCGTGTCTGTGGTGGTTCGCGTGCGCGTGCCGTGACTGCTGTGACATAAGCGGCGAGCACGCACGCGAATCGTCGTCATCGTTGCGTGTAGCGGATGCTGATTGCGAGCAACGCGCCCGCGCCTTCGACCGTGCATGACAGCGCGTTTGGCGTGTCGATGCGCAGCGTGTCGCCGGTTGCGAGCGACAGCGGTTCGCAATCGCCCGGTTTGACCAATACTGAGCCTTCCGCGCAATACAGCAGGACCGCGTCGGCGGAAAGCGTGCGTTGCGTTACGCCGCGCCATACTTCCAGTTCACCCTGCGCCGCGTTACGCCGCACCATCAGGTTGAAGTCGCGTGTCGCGCCATCGACCAGACGCGCGTCGATCTGCGCCTCGCCGGTGAAACGGGCTATGTCGAGCGCTTGCGTCAACGCGTGCGTCTTCATACCGTGCGCGCTATCCGCTTCATCGAGCAACATGCCCGCGCCGGATAACAACACGAGCGTGCGATCGATACCCGCAAAGCGCGAGAACGGCCCGGCTTGCGCGACATCGGCAACGCTCAACCGCCACACGAAAGCATCGAGCCCCGCGCCTTCGGGAAACGCCGCCACTTCGCGCGTGACGCCGCCGCCGTTCTTCCACGGCGCCGCCACGAGGTCGGCGCCGCGAATCAGCGTGAGGCTTGCCCCGCTGCCGACATGCATGCTGTGAAGCGTCACGCTCAACGGCCCAGCATCGGCAGATTGAGACCTGCCTCGCGCGCCGTTTCCTGCGCGAGTTCATAACCCGCATCCGCGTGACGCATCACGCCGGTGGCAGGATCGTTGAACAGCACGCGGCCGAGGCGTTCTTTCGCCGCATCCGTGCCGTCCGCGACGATCACGACGCCCGAGTGCTGGCTGAAGCCCATGCCGACTCCGCCGCCATGATGCAGCGAGACCCACGAGGCACCGCCCGCCGTATTCAGCAGCGCGTTGAGCAGCGGCCAGTCGCTGACCGCGTCCGAGCCGTCCTTCATCGATTCCGTTTCGCGATTCGGGCTCGCCACCGAACCGGTGTCGAGGTGATCGCGGCCGATCACGATCGGCGCCTTCAGCTCGCCATTCCTGACCATCTCGTTGAACGCCTGGCCCAGACGATAGCGATCCTTCACGCCGACCCAGCAGATCCGTGCCGGCAAGCCCTGGAACGCGATACGTTCGCGCGCCATGTCGAGCCAGTTGTGCAGATGCGGATCGTCGGGGATCAGTTCCTTGACCTTCGCATCGGTCTTGTAGATGTCTTCCGGATCGCCCGACAGCGCGACCCAGCGGAACGGGCCCTTGCCTTCGCAGAAGAGCGGACGGATATACGCCGGCACGAAACCAGGGAAATCGAAGGCGTTTTCCACGCCCATTTCCAGCGCCATCTGACGGATGTTGTTGCCGTAGTCGAGCGTGGCCGCGCCGCGTTCCTGCAGCGTCAGCATGGCTTGCACCTGCTTGGCCATCGACTGCTTGGCCGGCAGCACGATGCTGTCCGGCACGGTTTTCTGACGCTCGCGCCAGTCTTCGACATTCCAGCCTTGCGGCAGGTAGCCGTGAATCGGATCGTGCGCGCTGGTCTGGTCGGTCACGCAATCCGGCGTGATGCCACGCGTCACACATTCGGCGAACACATCCGCTGCGTTGCCGAGCAGGCCGATCGACACCGGCTTGCCTGCTTTCTTCGCTTCCTCGAGCATGGCGAGCGCCTCGTCGAGCGTCGCGGCTTTCTTGTCGACGTAACGCGTCTTCAGACGGAAATCGATACGCGTCTCGTCGCATTCCACCGCGATCATCGAGAAGCCGGCCATCGTCGCCGCCAGCGGCTGCGCGCCGCCCATGCCGCCCAAGCCGCCCGTCAGAATCCATCGGCCCGAAGGATCGCCGTTGAAATGCTGGTTCGCCACCGAGAAGAACGTCTCGTAGGTGCCCTGCACGATGCCCTGGCTGCCGATGTAGATCCAGCTGCCCGCCGTCATCTGGCCGTACATCATCAGGCCCTTGCGATCGAGTTCGTGGAAGTGTTCCCACGTCGCCCAATGCGGCACCAGATTCGAATTCGCCAGCAGCACGCGCGGCGCGTCGGCATGCGTGCGGAACACGCCGACCGGCTTGCCCGATTGAATCAGCAGCGTTTCGTTTTCTTCAAGATCCTTCAGCGACTTGAGAATCTGATCGAAGCAATCCCAGTTGCGCGCGGCACGGCCGATGCCGCCGTACACGACCAGCGCGTGCGGATGCTCGGCGACTTCCGGATCCAGATTGTTCTGGATCATCCGGTACGCGGCTTCCGCGATCCATGTCTTGCAGGTCTTTTCCGCGCCGCGCGGTGCGCGGATCGTGCGGGTGGGATCGAGACGCGGGTCGATGTGTTTCGGGTTGTTCATGATGGCCCTCGGAATGCTTGAAGATGGTCGAAAAAGATTCGGGTACGGCAAAAACGGCGTTGTCAGAAATGTCCGGTGAAGCGATATCGGCTGCCGGGATGCCACAGATTGGCGATCGAAGCGACCTGGCTTTGCGACCACGTGCGCCGATGGAGCACGAGGCAGGGTTCGAGTTCGTCCATGGTCAGCAACTCGCGGGTATCGCCATCAGCGGCCAGCGCCTCGATGCGGTACTCGACCCGCTGCAACGGCGCGACACGCACGAGATACTGATTCGGCGTGGTGTTCGTGAAGTCCTGCAGCGCGTACTCGGGCGCGACTGCCGGATTGACCCAGCGCTCTTCGAGTTGCACCGGCTCGTCGTTTTCGAAATGCAGCACACGTGAATGAAACACCGGACTGCCCGCGCTCACCTGCATTTCCTCGGCGAGCGCTTCGTCGGCGATGCTCGCGCCGATGTGCAGCACGTTCGCCTGATAACGATGACCGCGCGCGACGATTTCGTCGGAGATGCTGCGGATCGCCACCAGTGTGGATTCGTACTTGGGACGGGCCACGAAGGTACCCGACCCTTGCACACGCGTGAGCACCTGTTCCGAGGTCAGCTCGCGCAACGCGCGGTTGACCGTCATGCGCGCCACGTTGAATTCGCGCGCGAGCTCGTTTTCGGAGGGCACCTGGTCGCCTTCACCCCATTCGCCCGCATGAATGCGCGCGAGGATGAAGTCCTTGATGCCCTGGTAGGCCGGTGCGTTCATTGGCTTGATGTGCGTTGAGGCTTACTGTTCGGACACGAAGGAGAACGGGCTCAGCTTCGCGATCGTGCCGTCCTGCACGAGGCGCGTGACCGCCGCGATATCCGGTGCGAAGTAGTGGTCGAGCTCGTAATGCGCGACGTCCTTGCGCACCGCGTCCATCACTTTCTGCAGGCTCGGGCTGGTCTTGTGCGGCGCGCGCAGGTCGACGCCTTGCGCGGCGGCGAGCAACTCGATCGACAGAATGTTCGCGGTGTTTTCAGCAATGTCGCCGAGCTTGCGCGCAGCGAACGTCGCCATCGACACGTGGTCTTCCTGGTTCGCGGAAGTGGGCAGCGAGTCGACCGAAGCCGGATGCGCGAGCGTCTTGTTTTCCGAGGCGAGCGCGGCGGCCGTGACGTGAGCGATCATGAAGCCCGAGTTCACGCCACCATCGCGCACTAGGAACGGCGGGAGGCCCGACAGCGTCGCGTCGATCAGCAGCGCGATGCGGCGTTCGGCCAGCGCGCCGATTTCGGCGACGGCGAGCGCGAGGTTGTCGGCGGCGAAAGCGACGGGTTCCGCGTGGAAGTTACCGCCCGACAGCACTTCGCCGGTGTCCGGGAAAATCAGCGGATTGTCGGAGACGGCGTTCGCCTCCAGCAGCAGCACGTTCGCGGCGTGGCGCATCTGATCCAGACACGCGCCCATCACTTGCGGCTGGCAGCGCAGGCTGTACGGGTCCTGCACCTTGTCGCAATCGGCGTGCGAGACGTTGATGCCCGAGCCTTGCAGCAGCGAGCGGTACGCCTCGGCCGCGTCGATCTGACCTTGATGGCCGCGCAGTTCGTGAATGCGCGCGTCGAACGGCTTGACCGAACCCATTGCCGCGTCCACCGACAACGCGCCCGACACCAGCGCGGTGCGGTACAGGTCTTCGATGGCGAACATGTTGTAGAGCGCGAGCGCGGTCGAAGCTTGCGTGCCGTTCAGCAGCGCCAGACCTTCCTTGGCTTGCAGCGTGAGCGGCTTGAGGCCGACGAGCGCGAGACCTTCGGTGGCCGGCATACGCTCGCCCTTCGCGAACACTTCGCCGACGCCGAGCAGCGTTGCCGACATATGCGCGAGCGGCGCGAGATCGCCCGATGCGCCAACCGAACCCTTCACCGGGATGACCGGCAGCACGTCGGCGTTGTACAGCGTGATCAGCGCTTCCATCACTTCGCGGCGGATGCCGGAATGACCACGGCCGAGGCTCGACAGCTTCAGCGCGATCAACAGACGCACGACCGGACGCGACATCGGCTCACCCACGCCGACGGCATGCGAGAGCACCAGATTACGTTGCAGCAGTTCGAGCTGGTCATGCGGAATATGCGTGCTGGCGAGGCGCCCGAAGCCCGTGTTGATGCCGTAGGCCGGCTCGCCCTTCGCGGCGATATCGGCGACGGCTTGCGCGCAAGCGTCGATCGCGGCGTGGCTGGCGGGATCGAGTTGCAACGCGACGTGTTCGCGAGCGATCTGGCGCAGTTGCGGAAGAGTCAGGTGGCCGGGCTTCAGATTCATCATGGTTGTCGTCCTGTCTATACAATTTGAGAGAAGTCTAGCGACGTCGGCTTGTATATACAACTTGTTTTTTGAGGTTTTGCCCCAGGGGTTTCCATTAGGGCGGGATGCACGCTTGGCTTGGATCTTGCCACTGCGGCGATTTCCGGCGGCCGCGCGCTGCGGATCGCCTTCCGGGCGACGTGGGCCTCAACTTGTATATACACGTTCAAAATGGCAGGCGCGAGACGGACAAAAAGATTTCACTGGCGAACGGGCGCGCTTCGCTGCCTATAAGAGCGTTATAGGAAAGGCTTCTTGTGACGCAAAAAAGCCCGCGTGCTCAGGCGACCCGCGAACTCCTTCTTATTGGGCAAGTAATGGGACAGCGTGGCTAAAGCTTCACGCGCGCCGCGATGAAATCCAGGAAGCACTGCACGCGCCCCGCCAGCGACGCGCTTTGGTAGTACACCGCGCTCACCCGCTGCCGCTCGTCCACCAGCGCGTTGCCGAGAATCGGCACGAGACGCTTCTCGCGCACATCGGCCGCGCTCATGAAATTGGCGAGACAGGCGATGCCCCAACCCGACAGCGCCAGTTGCCGCAACGTCTCGCCGCTCGAGGCGGTGATCGCCGGTTCGATCTTCAGCGACTCGGCCCCGCCCTTGCGCCCTTCCCGCAACGGCCAGCGATTCAAATGCTCCGGCGCCGTGAAGCCGATCAGCCGATGCTCTCGCAACGCTTCCACCGATTTCGGCTCGCCATATTCGGCCAGATACGCCGGACTCGCGAGCACTCTCAGCTTGCTGGTGCCGAGGGCGCGTGCATGCAAAGTCGAATCCTGCAATTCGCCGATACGGATCGCGATATCCACCTTCTGCTCCAGCAGATCCACGATCCGTTCATTGCTGGTCAGCTCCAGCCTGATCTCCGGATACTGCGCCGAAAACGCCGTCATATGCGGCGCCACGCAATGCAGCATGAAGGGCGACGCCGCATCGACACGCAGGCGCCCCGAGGGTCGCTCGCGTCCGCGCGTGACGGACTCCTCGGCCTCTTCCATCGCGTCCAGAATCGCCCGCGCGCGCTGCAGGAAGGTCTCGCCCTCTTCGGTGAGTTGCAGACGGCGCGTCGTGCGCCGCACCAGCGCAGTGTCGAGTTTCTTTTCGAGGCGCGTGAGCGCGCGGCTCACGCCGGAGACGGTTTGGCCCAATTTCTCCGCAGCCGCGGTGATCGAGCCGCTGTCGATCACCGTGACGAACACCAGCAACTCGTCGGTGGATGTTTTCATTGTTGATTTCAAATCAAGATTGATTTGAGACTAACACGGTTTTTGCGAGAATCAAGTCGGCGGATACTGCGTGCATGTCATCGTGTTTCTCATCAAGGAGAACGTCTTGAAGATTTTCATCACTGGTGCAAGCGGTTTTATCGGCGGTTCGATTGCAGCGCATCTGGCGCGCGCCGGCCATACCGTGCGCGGTTTGATCCGCAACCCCGACCATAGCGCCGAGTTGCAACGCCTCGGCATCGAACCCGTGATCGGCACGCTCGACGACCACGCGTTGCTGATCGCCGAAGCGCAAGCCGCCGACGCCGTCATCAATGCCGCGAGCAGCGATCATGAAGGCGCGGTCAAGGCGCTGATCGACGGGCTCGCGGGCTCCGGCAAAACGTTTCTGCATACGAGCGGTTCGAGCATCGTCGGCGATGCGTCGGGCGGCGAAGCGGGTCAGGCGCGTATCTATCACGAGGACGCGCTGCCCGAGCCGACCGCGGACAAGGCCGCGCGCGTCGCCATCGATCAACTGGTGCTCGATGCCGCGCAGCAGAACATCCGCTCGGCCGTGTTGTGCAACACGCTGATCTACGGTCATGGCGCCGTGCCGGGCAGCGCGAGTGTGCAGTTGCCGCGCCTCGTGCGTCAGGCGCAAAAGAGCGGCGTGGTGCGTCATGTGGGCAGCGGCGGCAACATCTGGTCGAACGTGTTCATCGACGATGTCGCCGAACTGTATCGCCTCGCGTTGGATAAGACGCCGGCGGGCACCTTCTACTTCGTCGAAAGCGGCGAGGCATCGTTCCGCGACATGAGCGCCGCGATTGCGCGCGCGATGAAACTCGGCGCGCCGCAAGACTGGCCGCTCGAAGAAGCGCAGAAGGAATGGGGTTATGAAATGGCCTCGTACGGCCTCGGCTCGAATAGCCGCGTACGCGGCGAGCGCGCCCGCAAGCTGCTGGGGTGGCAGCCGAAGCGCACGTCAGTGATCGACTGGATCGAGCACGACATGCTGTCCCCCGAGCGGGCTTCGTCCGCGGTGTAAGCCGAGGGGATTTTCTTTTGGGGCGCCCTACAGGGCACACCCCGAGAGGACTTCTTCCGGGGCGCCCGCAGCGCCCTCCAGGGCGTAATTAGTGTAAGCGTCGCCGTTGCGAATCCGTAAGCTCGACTCGATAGAATCGCGCTCACCTGATCGTGCGATTCGACAATCCGAGCCGCACATGAGCCCGGATTTGATCGATGACTTTGGCGCTGAATTTCGATTGGCTAACCAATCTGCTGGCGATTCTCTTCGTCGTGGCGTGTCTCTACGATGCACGCTACGACGAATACGGTACGTTGACGCTGTCGGCTGCCGCGATGGGACTCGTCGTGATGGCGATCGAACTGTTCCTCAGGCCCGCCTTCGACATGTCGCTTTGAACACGAGCGCTTCGAGCGTGACGCCACGCGCGGCGGCGTCACTCCCACTACGGCCACGCTCACCCATGAGCGCAAGCCGTTCCATCAAACCGCGACTTCCGGCGGCGCCTGACGAAAACAGCGCGTGATCCAGCCGAGATAGCACAAGCCCAACACGAACCACACCGCGCCGAGCACCAGCGCCGTCTTCTCCAGACTCACCAGCAACCAGACGTCTGCGAGCGCGCCAGCCAGCGGGAACAGCAGGCCGCCGATCACACCCATTGCATTCGCACTGCCCTTCGCGTTGAAGAACTGGCGGATCACGCAGAGATTGACAGCCGTGAACGCAAGGAACGCACCGAAGTTGATGAACGACGTCGAAGTCGCCACATCGAGCTTCAAGGCGACCAGACCGATGGCGCCCGCGATCGCGATGTTCAGCGCCGGCGTCTTGAACTTCGGATGCACGAAACCGAAGATCCGTTTAGGCAGCACCTCGTCTCGGCCCATTGCATACAACAGACGTCCCACGCTCGCCTGCGCCGAGATGCCCGAGGCGAACTGCGCGAGAATCAGGCCCGCCAGAAACACCGTGACGAAAATATCGCCGCCCACTTTGCGCGCGACTTCGAAGGCCGCCGAATCCGGGTCCTTGAAGACCGCGCCCGGATTCGCGAGCTGCACCGTGTATGCCGCGATCACGAAGATCGCGCCGCCGATCAGCGCGATCAGCACGATGGCACGTGGCATGGTCTTCTCAGGGGCGATGGTTTCTTCCGTCAACGTCGAGACAGCATCGAAGCCGAGATACGAATACGCGGCGATCGCGGCGCCCGCCATCGTCGCGGAGAGCGGCACGTGCGGCTTGAAGAACGGCTCGGCCGAAATGAGGCCGCCGGGTCCGACGGCCGCCGTCACATAGTGGCAGCACAGCGCGACGAACAACGCGACGATCGCCAGTTGCACCACCATCAGCACGATGTTGAAACGGTTCGCGAGTTCGATGCCGAGAATGTTCAGCGCACTGGTCAGCACGATGAACGCGACGATCCAGATCCAGCTCGGCACATGCGGAAAAGCAGCGCTCAGATACGCCGCGCCGATCAGCCAGATCACCATCGGCAGGAAAAAATAATCGAGCAAGGTGGCCCAGCCGATCATGAAGCCGAGATGCGGGTTGAAGCTCTTGCGCGTGTACGTATAGGCCGAACCTGCCACCGGGAAAAGCCGCGCGAGCTTGCCGTAACTGAGCGCGGTGAACACGATCGCCACCAGCGCAATCAGATAGGCGAGCGCCGCCGTATCGTGGCTGGCGCTCGCCAGCACGCCATACGTCCCGTAGACAATCAGCGGCGCCATGTAGGCGAGGCCGAACAGCAGGACGGAAGGCAGGCCGAGCGTGCGCTTCAGATGCGCGCTGCACGGGGCCGTGGGTTCAGCGGCGGATGATGATGAAGTCATACGGT
This sequence comes from Paraburkholderia sp. RL17-373-BIF-A, assembly GCF_046030175.1. Lineage (NCBI taxonomy): Bacteria > Pseudomonadati > Pseudomonadota > Betaproteobacteria > Burkholderiales > Burkholderiaceae > Paraburkholderia > Paraburkholderia sp. RL17-373-BIF-A. Next base: position 171,241 of record NZ_JARESO010000001.1, on the reverse strand, counting down.
GTCTCCTCTTGCGAATGGACAGGCGTCGCCCCGGGCGCGGCATGGCACGCGCCCCAGTCGAGCCGGATCGATCGGACTTGCTGGCAGCGCGGGATTCGCGCCGATGTCTTTACTGATTTGCCGGGCTTGTGCATGCCGCCGCCAAAGCGGCACGCGCCCGGTCGTTTATCTGTCTGAGCGTTTGCTTCAGCGCGAGCGAATCACGCGCGCGCGTTGTCCCTGCGCGCCGTCTTCGGTGGCGAGATCGAGTGCGATGCGCGCGTCGTGCAGGTAACGGTAGTGTTCGCGTGCGCCTTCGAGACGCGCGCGATCCAGCGTCGCGCGCAGCACGGTTTCCTGCTGGCCGGCGTCGCACACCACGTCGCCGAACGGATCGATCAGCGCCGATTCGCCGGGAAACGTGAGGTTGTCGTCGCCCGGACCGATACGATTGACGAGCGCCGCAAACATCTGGTTTTCCATGGCGCGCGCCACGATGGCCCGGCGATGCACCGGCCCGAACGGGTCCATGTTGCCATTGGTCACGATCAGCAGATCGGCGTCCAGCGAGGCGACCGCTCGCGCTGTTTCGGGGAATTCGATGTCATAACAGATCAAGAGACCGACGGTCATGCCCTTGAAGCTGCATACTTCATAGCGGTCGCCCGGTTCGAACACGCCGACGTCGGAGGCCCACAAGTGCGTCTTGCGATAGCGCAGCGCGATCTCGCCGCGTTCGTCGACCAGCACCGTGGTGTTGAAAAAGCGGCTGCCGTCGCGCTCGGCGAGGCCTACCGCCACCGCCACGCGTGCTTCACGCGCCGCATGGCGCACGGCGGTGAGCGAAGGACCGTCGATGGTTTCCGCCACTTCGCCGACGTTATGCCGCGTCGGGAAGCCCGACAGCGTCGTCTCAGGAAACACGATCAGATCGGTTCCGGCCGAACGCTGGCCGATGATTTGCAGCACGCGTTGCACGTTCGCGCCGCTGACGCCCACGGCGCCATCCACGACGGGAATCTGTGCCAGTTCGAGTTGAAGCATTGTGTCTCCTGTCGACCCGAGTCAGCGCTGACTCGGGTCCCATGCAATTTAGTTGCCGTCCATGCCGGTTCGCTTCGCGTTGAATAGCGGCCGTTTTAGGCCGCCCCGCGATCAGGTTGGGCCTATTATTACCAGACATATTTTTGTTCGTAATTACCCTGCTGGGTTACCCTCATCGGAGCACGCATGGAACTCGAATGGCGCGATCTGGCCTTTCATCGCGAGATCGGCGCGGTTATCGAAGCCCTCGATAGCGCGCACTTCTGGACCCGCCTCACGCGCGCGCTCGAACGCTATGTGGCCTTCGACAGTTGGGTCGCGTTGCGCTTCACATCCGGCGAAGCGCCGCTCGTGTGCGCCGAATCGCCGACGCCGGACGGCACCGTGGATGCGATGTTTCAGGACTATCTGGCCGCGCTCTATCAACTCGACCCGTTCTATATCGCCGCTACCGAGACGCCCGCGTCGGGCTTCGTCACGCTGGCCGATGTCGCGCCCGACAACTTCTCGATGACCGATTACTACCAGCGGTACTTCAGGAAGAATATCGTCGGCGACGAGGTGCACTTCAACTACATGATCGACACGCGGCACACGCTCGCCTTTTCGCTGGGCGCGACGCATCGCTATGGCGAGCGTGATCTGGCCGTGCTGGCGCTGTGCGCGCCGTGGGTGATTGCGCTGTTGCGACAGCGCTTGCCATACGAGGGATTCGATGCGACGCGGTCGACCCTGACCGAGGCCAGCGCCGAAACGGCAACTGAAACACTAGCACCCACGGACACCCCCGCGTACGCCGCGCGCTTCGAACAGGTCGCATCGTCGGGTGGCCGCGCATCGCTCACGGCACGCGAGGTGGAAGTGGCGATGCTGACCTTGAGCGGATTTTCGACGCGCGCCATCGCGGAGAAACTGACGATCTCGTTCGAGACCGTGCGCGCGCACAAGAAGCACATCTATACGAAGCTGAACGTCAATTCACAGTCGGAACTGTTCGCGCTGTTTTACGAAGCGGGACGCCAAGGTGCATGACGTCCCCGCTTTTCAACGCGAGCCTGAGCGAGCGCCGCGGTCCGTCAACCGCACGCGGCGCAGCCACCTTGCGTCTTCACTTCATAGCGGTCGTGATGTCTGACCCAGTCGGTCAGGCTGCGGTCTTCATTGCGGCCCTTCGGCGTGACGTCCAGATGCGCGTAGGTGTTGATGAAGCGTTCATCGCCGCGCCCATAGCAGGAATACGTGTGATATACGTCGCCCTTCTCGTCCTTGTAGAACACGCTGTGGCCGTGTTGCTCATCGATGCCGACGTCCTGCTCGGTGAAGTTGTAAAACGCTTTCTTGCTCGCCAACTGTTCGGGCGTGAACGACACGTGATAGTCGAAATTGAAGTCGCTGCCGGCCGACGACACCCACGGGAAAGTCCAGCCCATGCGCTTCTTGAAACCCTCGATCTTCGCGAGCGGCGCATGCGACACCGTCACGTACGACACATCGTGATGTTCGAGATGCGTGACGATCCCGGTCATGTGATCCGACAGGAACGAGCAGCCGACGCAGCCCTCTTCCCAATCGGCGCCCAGCATGAAGTGATAAACGATCAACTGGCTGCGTCCGTCGAACAGATCGGCCAGGGTCTTGCGGCCCTGCGGCGTATCGAAGGTATACGTCTTGTCGACCTTCACCCACGGCAGCGCGCGGCGTTTGCGCGCGAGTTCGTCGCCAGCGCGCATGTGCGCCTTTTCTTCGGCTAACAATGCCCTGCTGGCGGCCAGCCATTCCTCTCTCGACCCAGTACGGTGTTGCGGTTCCATATGCGTCTCCTTCTCTGCGTCGTGCAGACTAACGAATACAAACGACATCACGCCACGTAGCGTTCCAGCGAATCGATCCCGTCGGTCCAGCCGCGGCGATGATCCTCGCACTGCGCATCGTCGGCGAGACGTTCGTGCGTGAGCGTGAGCCATGTGGCGTCGCCGTCCGGTTCCAGCAGCAGCGTGACCTGCGACTCATGCTCCGGGCTATAGCGCCACACCCATGTGAAAACAAGCTTGCGGTCGGGCACCACCTCCAGATACCGGCCGCCGACCTCGACCTCGTTGCCGTCCGGCTTGCGATAGACGATCACGTAACGCCCGTCGACCCGCACATCCAGCTCCGCGCGCACCACGTCCGAGCCGCCCGGATGCATCCATGTCATGAATTGCGCCGGTTCCGTCCAGGCGCGGAAGACTTTGGCGGGCGCGGCGTTGAGACGCCGCTGGAGGGTGAGGCTGGGCTGGGTGGACATGGGGCTTGTTCCTCTTCGACGAAAGCGGCAAGACGATCGAGTGATTCGGACCAGAAGCGCTGATAGCGGCCAAGCCACGCCATGGCTTCTTCCATCGGCCCGGCGGACAGGCGGCACGCCACCGTGCGGCCGGTTTTGTTGCGTGTGATGAGACCCGCCTCGCTCAGCACGTCGAGGTGTTTCATCACAGCAGGCAAGGACATCGCAAACGGCTCGGCGAGTTCGCTGACCGACAGATCTTTCGACGATAGGCGCGCGAGCAACGCACGCCGTGTCGGGTCGGACAGCGCGGCAAAGGTGCGATCCAGTAGCGCTTCGTTAAACTTAACCATGAGGTTAAGTATAGAAACGCAGCGAATGATGTCAAGGACAGGTACGCGCTTTCGTAGAGCGCGTGGAAAGTAAAGGGGGAGCGCGGCAAAAAAGATACGCGGCGTGCCGCAGATAGCCTCTGCAACGCGCCGCGTCAAAGGTGGAGAACAACCGACTACAGGCCCGAGCGAAGGGGCCAGAATCGCACCACTCCGCTCTCGCTTTCCAGCACAGATTCAACAGATCGATACTGCAACCCGGCGAGGCCCAGGCAACGCCCGAGCCTATGACGTGACGATCAGATCGCCCAGCCGCCGAGATAGAAACCAACCAGCACGACGGCGATCACAACCGTGCCCACGTTCAGCTTGCGATACTCGCCGCTGACCACGCGGCCGATCACCAGCGTCGCGAAGCCGAGCATGATGCCCGTCACGATGTTGGCGGTCAGCACGATGAACACCGCGCACATCAGACCCGACATCGCGTCGACCATGTCGTCCATATGCAGCTTGCTGACGTTCGAGAGCATCAGCAGACCCACGTACATCAGCGCGGGCGCCGTCGCGTACGAAGGCACGAGGGCCGCGAGCGGCGAGAAGAACATCACCACGAGGAACAGCAATCCGACCACCGCCGCGGCCATGCCGGTCTTCGCGCCTGCCGCCACGCCGACCGTCGATTCGATATACGCCGCTGCCGGTGCGCCACCAAGCAGGCCCGAGAAAATCGAGCTCAGCGAGTCGGCCGTCAGGGCGCGGCCACCGTTGATGATGCGGCCGTTTTCATCGAGTTGGCCCGCTTGTCCGGCGACGGCGCGGATCGTACCGGTGGCGTCGAACACCGCGGTCATCACGAGAGCCAGCACGCTAGGCAGAACCGCCATCGACAAGGCGCCCTTGATGTCCATCGCGCCGATCAGCGACGCGTGACCCGGTGCGCTAAGCGACGGCACCGCAAACACGCCGTGAAACGACATGGTCGGATCGATCACGAAGGCGATCGCCGAAATCGCCACGATCACGATCAGGATCGAGCCCGGCACGCGGCGGCGCACCAGACCGAAGATGGCCGCCAGACCCGCCACCGACATGATGGCCGGCAAGGCTGTGATATTGCCCAGCGCGACCGGCAGACCAGCGCCCGGATTCTTCACGACGAGGCCCACGTCGTTGGCGGCGATCAGCAGCAGGAACAGGCCGATGCCGATGCCCGTGCCGTGCGCGATGCCCGTCGGCAGATTGCGCAGAATCCACGAACGCACGCCCGTCACCGAGATCGCGGTGAACACGACACCCATCAGAAACACCGCGCCGAGGGCGACATTCGGATGCAGGCCTTTGCCGAGCACGAGGCCGAACGCGGTGAACGCCGTCAGCGAAATCGCGCAGCCGATCGCGATCGGCAGGCGCGCCCACACGCCCATCAGCAGCGAGCCGAAAGCCGTGGTCAGACACACGGCGACGAACACCGCGCTGGTGTCGAAGCCCGCTTTGCCGAACATGCCCGGCACGACGAACACGGAATAGACCATCGCGAGGAAGGTCGTGATGCCCGCGACGATCTCCTGACGCTGCGAACTGCCGCGTGAGGAGATTTCAAAGTAGCGGTCGAGAAAGCCCTTTCCGTCGAATGATTCGACGCCGACTTCAGAAATCGGTTGGGTGTGGGGTTCCATCATGATGAGTGCCTCCTTTATCAGCGTGCTGAAACGGCCGTCGATTCGGTCGTCATCAGGTTCGTCTCGTTGCGTTGGTTTAGTGTGGGTTGGGGTCTTATTTGCTGTCTCGAAATGTAGGGCAACACAAATATATCTCCCATCGCATGGATGGCATGCCTGACATGTCGCGATGCTTATATCCTTTAAGGGACGGCAAACCAGCTTCACGGTCCGCGTGTTTACACCTACGGTTTGTCATGAAGATCTGAAAGGGTTTTGAGGGTTTTCACGCGTGAAAATGGACTTCGATGAGCCAGTGAATCGGCGGAGCGCGGCATGAACCGTGCTTGGGCCAACCTGTCAGATCGCCTGCAAAACCGGGGCCGCCCGACGTCGCGGGTTACACTCTGGCCCGTACCTGTTTTAACTGCGGCGGCTCACTGCGCCCGTCCGCACCGGCCCATGGAGTCCTTCTTGATGAGCGGCGGTTTTTCGCGTCCTGCCTGGCGTCTCTTGATTCTTGCTGTGTTCGCGCTGTTCGCGCTGTCCGGTTGCAGCCTGCTGTGGGGCCCGCAGCAGGCGCCGATCGTCGACGCCACGGTGATGCCCGTCGAGCCGGCCAGCGCGCCGGTGGCCGCGTCCGCGCCCGAACCGGTCGAGACCGAAGCGGCCGAACCCGAGCAATCGAGAAAGCCGAAGAAGCCGGTCGTCAAGCCGCACAAGGTTGAGCCCCCGCCGCCTGTTGTCACGGCGCCTCCGCCGCCCCCTCCGCCGCCCCCGCCGCTGATCGTGCTGCGCACCATCGAGCGCAACGAGGCGCGCGCGCTGCTCGATAGCGAAGTGCAGAAGCCCGACGGCAAAGTGGTCGGACGCGCGGTCGATCTGATCGCCGACGCCGGCGGCAAGCCGCGTGAGATGGTCGTGAACCTGCAAGGCTTCCTGGGTGTCGGCGACCGCAAGGTGAACTTCCCGTGGAGCGCGTTCCGCTTCACGCCAACGGCGAAGGCCGCCCCCATCACACTGAATGCTGCCGCGGTCCCGGCGAACGCGGCCAAAGCCGCCTCGGTTGCCGTGCAATTGCCGCTGATCGACGCAACCGTCGAGCGCTCGAACGGCGCCAAGGTCGGCCGCGTGATCGATGTATTGATCGACGCCAACGCGCAGCCGCAGGCGGTCGTGCTCGACGTCAACGGCATGGTCAGCACCGAACGGCGCACAATTGCCGCCAACTGGTCGGCGCTGCGCTTCGTGACGAAGGACAAGGAGCTGCATCCGCTGATGGATTTGAGCGATGCGCAGATCAACGCGACACCGCCATACGCCAGCGACAAACCGATACGCGCGGTGTCGCCGGCGCCACCGCCCGCGCCTGCGCCCGCTCCTGCTTCCGCACCCGCCGCTGTTGCGGCGCCGGCTGCCGCGGCCACGTCCACGGCGGTTTCCAACGCACGGGCGGCCCGATGATAGGCCGCACTCTGGTAACGGCGCGCAGCTTGCGCGCGCTCGATTGGCTGAATTTTTTCGTCGCCAATGTGCAGACGGGTTTTGGACCGTTCATCGCGTCCTATCTCGCCTCGCATAAATGGACGCAGGGCGAGATCGGCATGGCGCTCTCCGTGGGCACCATCAGCGCGATGGTGAGCCAGGTGCCCGGCGGCGCCGCCGTCGATGCCTTGCGCAACAAGAAAGGCGCGGCGGCCTGGGCAATCATCGCGATCATCCTGAGCGCGGTGCTGCTGGCCGTCAGCCCGACGGTGCTGCCGGTGATCGCCGCCGAAGTCTTCCACGGCTTCGCGAGCTGCATGCTGACGCCGGCGCTCGCCGCGATCTCGTTCGCGCTGGTGGGGCGAGCGAATCTCGGCGATCGGTTGGGGCGCAATGCGCGCTGGGCGTCGATCGGCAGCGCGGTCGCGGCCGGTCTGATGGGCGTGTTCGGCGAATACTATTCGCCGCGGGCGGTGTTCTGGCTGACCGCTGCGCTCGCCGTGCCCGCGCTCTTCGCGCTGACAATGATCCAGCGCACCGACACCGTCCAACTACCGAAGTCCGCGCCGACGCCGCAGCAGATCGAGCGGCGCGAGAGTCTGCGCGAATTGCTGCGCGACAAGCGGATGCTGTTGTTCGCGGCGTGTATCGTGCTGTTCCATTTGTCGAACGCGGCGATGCTCAATCTCGCCGCCGGCGAAGTGACGGCCGGCATGGGTGACAACGTGCAGCTCGTGATTGCCGCGTGCATCATCGTGCCGCAGGCGATCGTGGCGATGATGTCGCCGTGGGTCGGACGCTCGGCCGAGCGATGGGGACGTCGGCCGATTCTGCTGCTCGGGTTTTCGGCGTTGCCGATACGGGCGTTGTTGTTTGCCGGGATCAGCAGCCCTTATTTGCTCGTGCCGGTGCAGATGCTCGATGGGTTGAGTGCTGCGGTGTTTGGCGTGATGCTGCCGTTGATTGCCGCCGATGTGGCCGGCGGTAAGGGGCGTTATAACCTTTGTATTGGATTGTTTGGGTTGGCGGCTGGGATTGGGGCTACGTTGAGTACTACCGCTGCTGGATTTGTCGCCGATCATTTTGGCAATGCCGTGAGCTTTTTTGGATTGGCCGCGGCTGGGGCGTTGGCTGTATTGCTGGTGTGGGCGGCGATGCCGGAGACTCGCGATGCGGCGGCTGAGGATGAAGGGCCGGTGGCGGATGGGGGGAAGTCGGCGGTGCGGTGAACGGGCAGGGGTTTGGGCCTGTGCGGTGGTTTTTTTGGCTGTGCTTTTTGGGGTGTTGGCCTTTCCTTGTGTTGTTAGTGGTCTATTAGCGTTGCCCCTGTGCGGGGCGGCACCTACTTCTCTTTGCCGCCGCAAAGAGAAGTAGGCAAGAGAAAGCGGCTCAAACCACCAGCTTCTAAGCGGGTCCCCCCGCACAGCCGCGGTAGTGGTGCATCTGGAATCAGTGCCCTCGCGCATTTCGCGTCAGTGACAAGGCTGTCATTCTTCCGGCAGCGCTGCGCGCGCCGAAGCGGTTGTTCAATGACGCTGGCTGCATCTTTGCGGATGCGGTTCTCGGGGTCTTGAGTATTAGCGCCATCCCGTCGCCGATGCGCCTGTCTTCGCTTAAGCGGCGCGGTTCTTCGCTCACTCATGCTTAGGATAACGTTCTAGCTTATGCCGACGGCCAAGAACTGTTCGTGACAATCCCCATGTGTCATCAGGGCCGAATCGTCATGGGGGTCGCCAATCGCACCACTTCGCGGCTCGCCGATGCCGCATTGAAAGAGCAAATGACGATCGCCATCAACTCCGGAGACGACAGCTGGCGACGAATAGGAATTCTGGTCTCAGAACGAAATAACCGCTTCGCACGCGGCATGAATGCCGCGCGATTCGTTGGCAGAAATCGAGCAGGCGCGCACATACCGCCATATAGAATGAAACCAATAGCCCAGCAACGTGCGACTTGAAGTACCGTGACGGCGCGCGCAGCGCCGCCGGAAGAATGACGGCCTTGTCACTAACGAGGAATGCGCGAGGACACAGATTCCAGATGCACCACTATCGCGACTGCGCGAGGGACCCGCTTATGAGCTAGCGGTTTGAGCCGCTTTCTCTTGCCTACTTCTCTTTGCGGCGGCAAAGAGAAGTAGGTGCCGCCCCGCACAGGGGCAACGCTAATAGACCACTAACAACACAAGGAAAGGCCAACACCCCAAAAAGCACAGCCAAAAAAACCACTACCCAATATCCCGCCCAGCAGTCTCCCGCATAAACGGCAACGGCAACAACGAAACCACCCCACACCCAATCAGATACCAAGCCGGCGCGAGATTACTCCCCGAAATCTGAATCAACCAAGTAGCAAAAAACTGCGCAAACCCACCAAAGATAGAAACCCCGAGACAATAAACAATCGACATGCCGGTAGCACGAATCTCACGAGGAAACATCTCCGGCAGCATGACGATATTAGGCACAGCGGTAAACGCAACGAGCACAGCCAATCCGGCGACCACGGACAACAAAACCGGCACCGTCGGCGAAGCATTGATAATCATGAACGCCGGATACACCGCCACAATCAGCAACACCCGCGAGATCCACAACACGCGCTTACGCCCAACACGATCGGACAACGCCCCGGCAAATGGCGAACAGATCACCGTCACCACCGCGGCGGTCCACGCAGCCCAGAGCGCCGACGACATCGGCAAATGCAAAATCCTGATCGCGTAGGTCGACAGATAAAACAGCACGATGTAGTTCGCCGCCGTGCCACCGATCGTCGTCAACACGCCCGTCGTAATCACGCGCGAATGCTCGCGAAACAGCTTGCGCACCGGCTGCGAGGCAGGCTGCAAACCCGGCTGCGAAACCGCCGCGCCATCTTCCACACCAGGCAACGTCTCATTCAGATGCCGCCGAATATAAATACCAATCGGCCCCATCGCCATGCCGATCACAAACGGCACGCGCCACCCCCAACTCTCCAGCGCCGCAGTCGAAAGCGCCGCCGCCAAAGCGACACCCAGCAACGATCCGCACACGGTGTTCAGCCCTTGACTCACGAACTGCCAACTACCGTAAAACCCGCGCGTCTTGTTGCTCCCATACTCCAGCAACAGCGACGTCGACGCCCCCACCTCACCACCCAGCGCAAAGCCCTGAATCAACCGCGCGAGAATGATCAGCAGCGGCGCGGCAACACCAATCGCCGCATAAGTCGGCGCGAACGCGATGATCGCGGAGCCGAGCGTCATCAGCCACAGCGTGAGGCTCATCGCGGCTTTGCGGCCCGCGCGATCGGCATACGCGCCGAGCACGATGCCGCCCACCGGACGCATGATGAACCCGACGCCGAAGGTGCCGACCGCCAGCATCAGTTGCGCGAGCTGCCCTTCCACCGGGAAATACAGCTTGCCGATGATCGTCGCAAAGAAGCTATAGATCGTGAAGTCGAAAAACTCGAGGCCGTTGCCCAGCGTGATCGCGGCAATCGCCTTGGCGTGGCTCGTGCGTTCGACAGGCTGCGCGGCCGGCGTGCTCTGCATGCTCAACGCGTCGGTGCCTGCGGGTTGCGGTGTGGCGGAATAGTCCATCTGTGTCTCCGTGATGTTCTTCCTGCTAATGCGCGGCGGCTTTGCCCGCTTATGCAAACGCTGTGGCCTCAGGCCAGAAACGTCTGCGCGAGTCTCACCCAGTAGGCGGCACCGGTGGCGAGGCAATCGTCGTTGAAGTCGTAGCCCGGGTTGTGAACCATGCAGCCGCCCTCGCCGTCGCCATTGCCGATGATCAGATAGCTGCCGGGGCAACGCTCGAGCAGGAACGCGAAATCTTCGCTGCCAGTGAGCGGTTGCATGTCGGCGATCAGGCCGCCTTCGCCCAGCCAGTCGAGCGCGACTTGCCGCGCCAGCCCGGTCATCTCCGCATCGTTGACGAGAACCGGATAGCGACGCTGATAGTCCACGTGCGCCTGCGCGCCGAACACGGCCGCCTGGCCGCACGCCACTGCCGTGATGCGCTCCTGCAGATAATCGCGAACCTCGGGCTTCAATGCTCGCACCGAGAGACGCATTTCGGCCGTCTCGGGAATCACATTCGGTGCTTCGCCCGCGTGAATCGCGCCGACGGTGATGATCGCCATATCGAGCGGCGCGATGTTGCGCGATACGATGGACTGCAACGCCAGCACGATCTGCGCGCACACCACTACCGGATCGACCGCCTTATGCGGCACCGCGCCGTGGCCACCGCGGCCGGTTACCTTGATGATCACCGTATCCGACGAGGCCATGAACGAGCCCGGCAGGAAGCCGAACTTGCCCGTCGGATGGCCGGGCATGTTGTGCATCGCGAACACGGCGTCGCATGGAAACTTGTCGAACAGGCCGTCCTCGAGCATTTTTTTCGCGCCGGCCAAGCCCTCTTCGGCGGGCTGGAAAATCAGATTCAACGTACCGTCGAAGCACTTTTCCTGCGCCAGATGTTTGGCGGCGGCGAGCAGCATGGCCGTGTGGCCGTCGTGGCCGCATGCGTGCATCTTGCCGGGCAGCTTGCTCGCATATGGCAGGCCGGTGGTTTCATGAATCGGCAATGCGTCCATGTCGGCGCGCAGCCCGAGCTTGCGCGTACCGTCGCCGACTTTCAATTTCCCGACAACGCCCGTCTCACCGAGCCCGCGATGCACCGTATAGCCCCACTCCTGCAAGCGTTCGGCGACCAGGTCGCCGGTGGCGAACTCTTCGTAAGCCAGCTCGGGATGCGCGTGGATCTGGCGGCGCAGCGCGATCATTTCGTCTTCGAGTTCGGCGATGCCCGCCGGAATGGCCATGGTGTTCACGTCGTGTCTCCGTCATTGAAAGCGTGAACCCAGCATAACGACGCCGATATTCCAGCGGCAGGCGTAAAATCGTTACGGCAGCAACTCGTGGTTGCCACCCTCACGCCTACTCTGTCAGATGAAACTGCATCAACTCAGTACCTTAGCGGCCATCGCCGATACTGGAAGTATCCGGGCCGCCGCGCGTTCGCTCGGCCTCTCGCCCGCCGCCGTGACCAAGGCGATGCGCGAACTGGAAAGCGATCTGCAAGCGCCGCTGGTGGTGCGCAGCGCGAGCGGCGTCGCGTTTACCGAGTTCGGCCGCGCGCTGGTCGTGCATGCGCGCGTGGTGCTGGGGCAACTGCAACGGGCGCAAGCCGAGATCGAAGCATTACGCGGCGCGGCGGCCGGCAAACTGTCGATCGGCGTCACGCCGTGGGTCGCGTTGACGTTTCTGCCGCCCACGGTGCAGCGCTTCCGGCAGCGCATGCCTGAAGTGCAACTGGAGTTTTTCGAAGGATTGCTCGCGGTCGTGCAGCCGCGTTTGCGCGACGGCAGCCTCGATTTTTCGATCGGACGGCCGCCACCCGCGTCGCCGCAATCGGAGTTTCACAACGTGCCGCTGTTTTCCACGCACTCGGCCGTGGTCGCGCGGCGCGATCATCCGAAGGCCGGCTGCCGCACGCTGCTCGAACTGGAAGACGCGGAATGGATATTGAACTGGGACCCGGCGAGTCGCGAGTCGATCTCGGACAATGTGTTTCGCAAGCGTGGCATGCAGGTGCCGCACACCATTCTGCTTGCGCACTCGCTGGCGGTCGTGCTAGGTCTGCTTGCCCACACGGACATGCTCAGCATCTTTCCGTGGCCGCTCGTGGAAGTGACGCTCGCGAAGGAACAGTTGTGGGCATTGCCACTGCGTGAGACGGTCGATGAAACCATCGTCAGCATCACCTCACGCCGCGGCGCACCGACGAGTCCGGCGGCCGCGTGCTTTCTCGAATGCCTGCGTGAAGTGATCGACGAAGGGGCGCGCTCACAAGATCCCGAGCAGCGCCGGCTGTTTCATTCGATCGAGTTGCTGCTTTAGTGTTTTGCTACCTCACGGCGCTGTGCGAATTCAATCCGCGTAACCCACCACGCCCTTGATCTCCAGAAAGTCCTCCAGACCGAATTCGCCGTACTCGCGCCCATTACCCGACTGCTTGAAGCCGCCGAACGGCGCCTCGGGGTTGTAGTCCGCGTAGTTCAGATAGATCGTGCCGGTGCGCAGGCGCTTCGCCACCGCACGCGCGTGCTCGATCGAGCCGGATTGAATGTAGCCCGCGAGACCGTAGGGGCTGTCGTTGGCCATCGCGATCGCTTCGTCTTCGGAGTCGTAGGCGAGGATCGACAGCAACGGCCCGAAGATTTCCTCGCGCGCGATTGTCATGTCCGGCGTGACCTTGCCGAATACCGTCGGACGCACGAAGTAGCCGCCCTTCAATCCTTCGGGGCGGCCCGGGCCGCCGGCCACCAGCGTAGCGCCCTCTTCCATGCCCACGCCGATCAGCCGCTGGATCTTGTCGAACTGCTGTTCGCTGATCACGGGGCCGAGGTCCGTGCCCTTCGCGTCCGCGGGACCGACGTTCAACGCTTCCGCGGCTTCTTTCGCATACGCCAGCGCTTCGGCTTCGCGCCCACGCGGCACGAACATGCGCGTAGGCGCATCGCACGATTGGCCGCTGTTGTCGAAACACGCACGCGCGCCGCGCGTCACGGCTTCCTTCAGATCGGCGTCTTCGAGAATCAGGTTGGCCGATTTACCGCCCAGTTCCTGATGCACGCGCTTGACCGTATCCGCCGCGGCCTTCGCGACCTGCACGCCCGCGCGGGTCGAACCGGTAAACGACATCATGTCGATGTCCGGATGCGACGACATGGCTTCACCCACGGTGCGGCCTTCGCCGTTCACGAGATTGAACACGCCGGCCGGCACGCCCGCTTCGTCGAGGATCTCGGCGAAGATGATGGCGGACAGCGGCGCCAGTTCCGAAGGCTTGAGCACCATCGTGCAGCCGGCCGCGAGCGCGGGCGCGACCTTGGTGGTGATCTGCAAGGCCGGCCAATTCCACGGCGTGATCAGCCCGCACACGCCGACCGCTTCCTTGCGGATCAGAATGCCGCTCTTCACGTACTCGAACTCGAAGGTATCGAGCGTGCGGATCATGGTTTCCAGATGTGCGACGCCGGTCCATGCCTGCGCGTCGTTCGCGTACTGCAGCGGTGCGCCCATCTCGCGGCTGATCGCATGCACCATGTCGTCATAGCGTTTGCGATAGACGTCGAGGATCGCTTGCAGCAGATCGATGCGCTGCGCGATCGTCGTGTCGCTGTAGGCGGGAAATGCGCGCTTCGCGGCCGCGACGGCGCGATCGACATCCGCCGCGCTGCCCAGCGAGATTTGCGCGAACGCGGCGGCGGTGGACGGATCGATCACGTCGAGTGTGGCGGCGTTGGTCTGGTCGACGGGGTCGACCCACTGACCGTCGATATAAAACTGCTTGTCGTGTTGCATGGGGCTTGTCCTCTACATGAAAGTTTCAGGTCAGATGCGGGGCAAATCGCACCCGCGGCGGCATCGCCTGCTTTACATCGACGCCACTCAATCTGAATGTCTTCAAATCGAAATTCATCGCTACGCGGCTTTGGCTCAGACTCCGGCTTCGAATCCATTTTTCGCATCGATTCACACCGATAGCGACCTCGATCCAATCAACCAGGAGAGACACATGAGCAACATCACTTTCACCCGCATCGACGCTAAAGGCCCTGGCGCGTCCGGCCTGAACCCGGCCCTGCACGATCCGGCCGACGTCATTCTCGAAGGCGCCAAGGCACCGCACGCCCTCAATGCTTTCTCCGACGCCACCAACATGTTGTCCGCGGGCGTGTGGCAATGCGATGCGGGCACGCTGAAGCTGGCCGACCTGCCGATTCACGAAGTGTGCGTGCTGATCGAAGGCGAAGTCGTGATTACCAGCGACGACGGCCGCAGCGAACGCTATGCCGCCGGCGACGCCTTCATCCTGCACAAAGGCTTCTCGGGCACGTGGCACATGCCGGTGGCGACCAAGAAGTACAGCATCGTGTACTGCGGTTGATTCTGACTGCATCGCACCGTTGCTTCACCGGAAACCGCACCCACTGAGGTGCGGTTTTTTTATTCTGGCGAAGAAACCAAAAAACGCAAAAAAAAAGCGCCCGCCACGATTGCGCGGACGCCATCAACTACATCGGAAAACCCAGCGCCTTGATCGAATTGATCCACAGACGCCGCCAGCCGCCGCGATCGTCGGCGCCGTCGAACGCGTTGAAGGTGATCTTCGCGGCGATCCAGCGCACGGGTTCCGGCGGAATATACGACGGCCCTTTGCGCGAAATATCGAGCGACGTGATCACCGTCTCGCGATGCCACAGCATGTCGAGGCCCATCTTCGCGCCAAAGCGGCTGCCCGCCACGCCAAAGCCCGTATAACCCGCGACGAACACGCTCTTGCCGCCGTGATAGCGGCGCGCGAACACGGCGCCGCGCGAACAGTAGTCGATCGGGCCGCCCCAGGCATGCGTGAAGCGTACGTCGTCGAGTTGCGGGAAGGTGCGGTAGAACGCTTCCGCTAGCTTGTAATAGGTGCTTTCGTCGCGATCGGCGGCGGGGTTCGGATTGCCGCCGAAGTGATAGCTCACACGGCCGCCGAAGATAATGCGGTTGTCTTTCGTGAGCCGGAAATAATTGAGCTGCGTGCGCGTGTCGTAAATGCCCTGGCGATTCTTCCAGCCGATGCGCGTCATCTGTTCTTCGCTCAACGGCGCCGTCGCGATGATGTGATCGCGCACCTGCATCACACGGCGTTTGATGTCCGTCACACCCACGTCCGCGGTACCGGTGCCGAGCAGCACGCGCGGCGCTTCGATGCGGCCCGATTGCGTGTGCACGACCATCTTCGCGCCGCAATCTTCGAGGCGCGTGATCGGCGAATGTTCATGCAGACGCACGCCGAGTTTCAGCGCGGCGGCCTTCAAACCCCACGCGAGCTTCGCCGGATGAATCGTGCCGCTGCGATTGCGCGACCACATCGCCCCTGCGAAAAGCGGTGAATCGAGTTGCTCGCGCGCGCCCTTGCTGTCGAGCAGCACCACGTCGTGCCCATGTGAGACATGCAACTCGTAATCGCCCTTCAGATGACCGAGGTGGCCCGGATCGACCGCAACAGTCATCTCGCCGTTCCATTCGACGTCCGCCTCGATGCCATAGCGCGTCAACGACTCCTTGAAGCCGTCGAGATTCTCCTGGCCCAGCTTTTCGAGCACGTCGAGGTCTTGCGGAAAGACGCGCGTCGCATTCGGCAGGCCGTGCATTACCGAAGTCGAGATGATGCCGCCCGGACGGCCCGAGGCGCCATAAGCCACCTTGCCCGCCTCGACCAGCACGACGTCGAGCGACGGGTCGGCTTCTTTCGCCTGAATCGCGGCCCATAGACCGGTGAAGCCACCTCCCACCACGACCAGATCCGCAGTGGTCGGACCGATCAATTCCCGTTCGACAGCCGGCGCGCGCGGATTGTCCAGCCAGAACGGAAACAGTTTTACCCCTTCAAACGCGCGCTTTACTGACTCGCTCATCCTGTTTGCCTACTCAATTTAAATACCATTGCTTGTACTGCACGAAGCCGCGCACATCGGCGTGCGCTTCAACCTGCGTCCTGCGTGTCCAGCTCCGCCTCGCGCTCGCGTTCCGCACCCACGGCGCGTTGCGGTTTCGTCCGCCGCTGCGTGGCTGCTTTAAGCTTAGTCGCCGGCACCACGGGATGCACGGTTACATTGCGCTGCGAACCGCCGCGCAGCCAACGGCGGCCTTGCGGTCCATACACGCCATCCGGCTCCGGAAAGCTCTGCAGCAACGCTATATACAGCGCGGCTGCCAGCGTCAGCGAAACCGGCATGCTGATGTCGAGACCACCGGCGAGCTGGCCGAGCGGACCGACGAACTGATCCGGCAGATTCACGAAGCACAGGCTGATCGCCGCGCTCGGAATCCATGCGCCCATCGCGCGCCAGTTCCAGCCGTGCGTGAACCAGTAGTGACCGCCACGGCCGCCGCGATTGAACACCTGCAAGTCGTCGGACAGATAGAAACCGCGCCGCGTGACGAAGCCGATGATCATGATCACCATCCACGGGCAACTGCAGACGTTGATCAGCACCGAGAACGTCGACACGCTTTCGACCAGATTGAAGGCGAAGCGGCCGAGAAAAATGAAGCCGATGGCGAGGCTGCCGATCAGCAACGTGGCGCGCACGCGGTTCAGGAACTTCGGAAACATGCTCGACATGTCGAGGCCGGTGCCATACAGCGCGGTCGTGCCCGTCGACATGCCGCCGATGATCGCAATCAGACACACCGGCAGGAAGAACCAGTTCGGCGAGATCGCCAGCAGACCGCCCACATAGTTATTCGACGCGATGAAATCCGGCGCCTTGCTGGCGATGATCGTCGCCGTGGCGAGGCCGAAGAAGAACGGCACGAACGTGGCCAGTTGCGCAAGCATTACCGCGAGGATCGTGCGCTTTCTCGGCGTGTTCTCCGGAATATAGCGGGCCCAATCGCCGAGCGTGCAGGCGAACGATACGGGATTGCTCATCGCAACCAGCACGGCGCTTACGAAGGCGGGCCAGAAACCCACCGAGCCGAGCGCGACCTTGCCGGCGTAGGCGCCATCGAACGACTTGGTGAACGCGAACAGGCCGACGACGAACAGAATGCTCGCCGCCCACACCGCGATCTTGTTGACCCACAGCATGAAGCGGAAACCATACACGCACACGGTCAGCACCAGCACCGCGAACAGACCATATGCGAAGCTCAGCGTCATCCAGTTGACCGGCAAACCGAGCAGATGATTCGCGCCGCCCACGAGCGCATCGCCCGAACTCCACACCGCCAGCGAGAAAAACGCGACCGCGGTCAGCACCGCCAGAAACGAGCCGACGATCCGCCCATGAATGCCGAAATGCGCGCCCGACGAGACCGGGTCGCTGGTGCCGTTACGCGGACCGAACAGGCTCATCGGCGCAAGAATGCACGAGCCGATCAGCACGCCGAGCACGATCGACCAGACACCCGCCTTGAACGACAAACCGAGCAGCACCGGAAAACTGCCGAGCACGGAGGTCGAAAAGGTATTGCAACCGCCGAACAGCAAGCGGAACAGATCGATCGGCCGCGCATAACGCGAGCGATCCGGAATGCGTTCGAAACCGAATGTTTCGACTTGAGTGATGCTGTTGCTGCTCATTGTCTCCGACTCCTGTAACGGCCAGGTCAATCACAATGGCTCGCCACGGGGATGCGGCGTCCACTTTTCTCAGATGTCTGGACGCCACTGTAAAGACAATCGGCGCGGGCAAAAATATCGTCCGCCCAACCTTTACTTCGATCGCTGGCGATGTAACCCGCAAGCACCGCCCGGCAAGGCTCTGCGGGCATCCAGAAAGGCCGCTTAGGGACTTCCCGCAGGCTTCGCGCAGCGCAAACGTCGAAGCGAATAGCGAGAATCCGCACGCGTTATGTCGCGTCCGCGCCGCCCGCCTGGCGCGTCTGGCGGCGTTTTTTTGCGGCAGCGACAGTCGGCACCGGCACCGGCACCGCGCCCGACATGCCGTGCTCGATCAAAAAATCGCGGAACAGCCCGGCCACATGCGGCAGACGTTTATCCGACACATGCATCACATACCAGTCGCGCTCGATCGGGTTGGCGGGCATCGGCAACAGCGCGAGCAAACCCGCCTGAAACTCCAGCGAACAGGCGTGCAGCGACAGGAACGCGATGCCCAATCCCGCCTCGACCAACTGCTTGATCGCCTCGTTGCTCGACAACTCGGAGCCGATATGAAGCTTGAGGCCCGCGAGCCGAAACAGATTCTCGACCGTCGAACGCGTGCCCGAACCGCGTTCCCGCACGAACAGATTCGCGCTTTGCAGATCGTCGAGCGACAAACGCTTTTTCTTCATCAGCGCATGCGCGGGCGAGGCGACGAACGCCATCGGATGCTTGGCGAACGCGGTCGCCGCCGTGCGCAATTCGCGCGGCGCGCTGCCCATCACCGCGAGATCGATCTCGTGCGTCGCCAGCATGCGGATGATGTCCGCGCGATTGCCGACCTTGAACTGCACCTTCACTTGCGGACGCAATTCGGTGAAACGCACCAGAAACGGCGGGATCAGATACTCGGCCGTGGTGATCGCGCCGATGCGCAGCGTGCCGCCCTGCTCGCCGTGCAACGCGGCCAGATCGTCCGCCGCGCCGTTCCACAGGTCGAGGATTTCCAGCGCATAACGGGCGAGGATCTCACCGGCCGCGGTCAACTGCACACCACGGCCCACGCGCTGCAGGAGCGGCGCACCCGCGGCCTCTTCGAGCAGCCGCACCTGTAGCGACACGGCCGGCTGCGTGAGCCGCAATTCCTCGGCCGCACGCGACACGCTGCCGAGCTTCGCAATCGTATGCAAGGCCTTTAACTGACGAAACGTCGCAGCTTTTAACATAAGTGAAAACCTATATGTTCCGTATAAACATTAAATTGTGCTGCGGTTTTCGCCGATTCTATACTGGCCTGACAGATGAGCCGGGGAATGTCTGGAATCGCGCTCCGCGCGGCGCCAGCACCGGCCCGGCACGAATAACGTCAGGAGGACAGAGATCATGGCCGCAATCGATCAACAGGCAAGCGCAACAACGCAGCGGGCGCACCACGCGCAATCCGCGCAACGCATGGACAATTCGGCGGCGCATCGGGTCGTGATCGTCGGCGGCGGTGTGGGTGGACTCGGGCTCGCCACGCGCCTGTCCGAATCGCTCGGGCGTGCCGGCCTCGCGCAGATAGTGCTGGTCGACCGCTGGCCCACGCACTTCTGGAAGCCCCTGCTGCACGAAGCCGCTTCAGGTCAACTCGATCCCGCGACCCATCAACTGCAATATGCGGTGCAGGCGCAACGGCACGGCTTCGAATTCGAACAGGGTGAACTCACTGCGCTCGATCGCGCCGAGCGGCATATCACGCTGAGCGCGTTACACGATGCAGACGGCCGCGAAATTCTGCCGGCACGGCAAATCGCTTTCGATACGCTGGTGCTGGCCATGGGCAGCGTCACACAGTATTTCGGCGTGCCCGGCGCCGCGGAGCATGCGTTGCCGCTCGAATCGGTCGCACATGCGGAAGCATTCCGCCGCAAGTTGCTCGATGCCTGTCTGCGCGCGAACCATGCGCGCCGGGCGCAGACCGCGCATGCGGATACGCCGGTGTCGATCAACATCATCGGTGCCGGCGCGACGGGTGTCGAACTCGCCGCCGCATTGCGCGACACGGTGCGTTTGCTGAATCGCTACAGTCCGTTTTCACTCGATCCGGTGCGCGACTTCCGCATCCGTTTGATCGAAAGTAGCGGACGTGTGCTGCCTGCTTTGTCCGAAACGATTTCAGCGCGCGCACAGCGGATGCTCGCCAGTCTCGGCGTGGAAGTGTTAAGTGCCACGCGTGTCACCGAAGTGCGCGCCGATGCCGTGCTGACCGACGGCGGCGCCCCGCTCGCCAGCGACATCGCGATCTGGACAGCGGGCATCTCGGGGCCACCGGTATTGCGCACGCTGGACGGCATCGCGGTGAATCGCAACGCGCAGATCCAGGTGAATCGCACGTTGCAATGCACGAACGATCCGAATATCTTCGGCCTTGGCGACTGCGCGGCCTGCCCCGCCGACGACGCCGGCGCGTTCCTCGCCCCGCGCGCGCAGGTCGCGCATCAACAGGCGCTGTTTCTCGCGCGCGCATTGAAGTGCCAGATTGCAGGTGAAGCGTTACCCGAGTTCGTGTACCGCGACGCCGGCACGTTGGTCGGCTTCGGGCGTGAAGGCACCATAGGCAGCCTCAGCAACAGCTTGCTGACGCAGCCGGTATTTGTCGATGGCTGGCTCGCCACTGCGGTCTACAAGCTCATCTATCGGCGGCACGTCATGACGCTGACCGGTTTCGCGCGCATGGCGCTCGATACGGCGAGCCACTGGTTGCGCAGACGCGTGCATCCGGTGATCCGTTTGCACTAGAGAAAAATTTGCTGCTCACGCGCCGATAGATGCGATCGGTTCGGCAAGTGAGCGGCTTGCCACCTACTTCAACCTAGCGCATCTGGAACGCGTCCGCCACGGAACGCGCGCCGTCCGGCAACGGACACGGCTGCGGATACTGGCTGTCCGACACGTCCATGCAACCCGACGCGCGCGCGACGGCCAGTTCACGCTTCACCTCCTCGCGGGTCTTTCCTTGCGGCGCCTGCCGCGCCTTCCGCACCGCACGCTCTTCTCCACCCTGCACCTGTTGCGGCTTTCGCTGCACCTGCTCCTGAGCCTCGTAAGCCACACGCGGCCCCGTGGCTGGGTCAAGCGACGAAACACCGTCGCTCGCCACCGACACACTCATCCACGCAAAGCCCAGCACGACTCCCGCAAACCACTTCGCATTCCGCACGATCTATTCTCCGATTCCGTTTGATTGAGCCCCCATGCTAGATCGAAGCGGCTCCCTGAACATGAGCGTGCCATGACGATCCTGTCATGCGTGCGACGCACCGCAATAAAACATGCACGCAAAATATATGACGGAATTGTCATGTTGCGTTCATGTTCGCATCGATCAGGTATCCGTACGATGGACCCGTTCTATCTTCAAATTGAACCGTATGCGGCACTTTCAACGAATGCGAAGCCTGACGATGCGCATCACCCATTTCAGTGCAAGCGTCCCGGCACGCTGGGAACGGCTCCGCATCGATCATCCGGTCTCTCTGGGAGCCGCGCTGCTCGTCATTGCACTCAGTTCGCTGGCGTTCTGGTGGATTCAGCCTGACGGGCTGTTCGACGGCGGCGAACCAGCCTGCCCCTCCGTATATGCAAAGTCAACTGGCCAGGACGAGGCGTTATTCACGCGAGGCCTGCTCTCGCTCGAGGTGTATTCCGCGATGACTCGCACCATGCCGCGGACTTCCAGTTCGCTGCCTGCAGTCGATCACGGGCTCGATGCAGCCAATGCCTCCACGTCATGCGCGCCCAATGCACGCATCGGCCGCTGACTCGCGGCACTGAGAGAAAATCATGCGTATCCTGATCGTCGAGGACGAAATCAAAACCGGCACGTATCTTCGCAAAGGTTTGACCGAAGCGGGCTTTATCGTCGACTGGGTGGAAGACGGCGTGACCGGCCAGCACCGCGCGTTGACGGAGGACTACGACCTGATCGTCCTCGACGTCATGCTGCCCGGCCAGGACGGCTGGACGGTGCTGAAAAACCTGCGCCGCACCCATTCGACTTCGGTCCTGCTGCTCACCGCGCGCGACGAGGTGGACGACAAAGTGCGCGGCCTCAACATGGGTGGCGACGACTATCTCGTCAAGCCGTTCGACTTCGCCGAACTGCTGGCCCGTGTGCGCTCGATTCTGCGACGTGGGCAAACGCGCGACGCCGCTTCCCTGCAGGTAGCGAATCTGGTGCTCGACCTGACGCGCCGCAAGGCCACGCGCCACGGCGACATGATCCTGCTCACGGCCAAGGAATTCGCGTTGTTATGGCTGCTGATGCGTCGTCAGGGTGAAATTCTGCCGCGTTCGACGATTGCGTCCCAGGTGTGGGACATGAACTTCGACAGCGACACGAACGTGGTCGACGCCGCGATCCGCCGCCTGCGCGCGAAGGTCGACGACAATTACGAGCCCAAGCTGATTCACACCGTGCGCGGCATGGGCTACGTATTGGAAGAGCGCGGCCCATCGCAGTCATGATCCGACGTCTACTCGCGGCGCTGCGCCTGCGCGCGTCAACGCTGCGCTTCAGGCCGCCCGCGCTGCTCATGCCGCGCACCTTGCGTGCGAGGCTGTCGATACTCTTCGCCCTTTCGACTTCGCTGCTACTCATATTCAATGGCGTATTGCTGTATCACGGACTGAAAACGCGCATCGAAGCCGCGTCGGCGCGCGAGATGACCACCACGCTCGCCGCGCTGCAATTGCGCCTGCACACCATGCCCGGCATCCAGGCGGTCAGCGCGGGTCGTGAGACGTGGCACAACCAGCTATACGGACATCAGAACCTGGATATCGCGCTGTTCGATTCGCGCAGCGCACCGCTCATTCGCACCAACGGCTACTGGCCGAATGCGGAGACCATGACCGTGCCCGCTGGCCTCGCACCCGTGCGCGTGTCGATCGAGAAACTGCCGCTGCGCTTTCTGGTGGCAATGGCGCTGCTCGGCGACCCATCCGGCACACAAGTGCGCGTGGTCGTGCAATACGACGCGAGCGGCGAACGTGCGTTACTGCGCGCCTACGCACTCAACGTGCTGGTCGTCATCGTGACGGGGACGCTGGTGAATGCGCTGCTTGCGTGGTCGATCGCCCGTTTCGGACTGCGGCCGCTGGCTCGTTTGACGGCGCGCGCCGAGCAGATCTCCAGCAGCCATCTTGCGGAACCATTGCCCGAGCGCGACATGCCTGGCGAACTGAAGGAGCTGAGCCGTGCCTTCAACCGCATGCTGGCGCGCCTGCATGAATCGTTCACGCGTCTCACGCAATTTTCATCCGACCTTGCGCATGACATGCGGACTCCCCTCACGAATCTGCTGGCTGAAGCGCAAGTGGCACTCTCGCAACCGCGTTCCGCCGACGAGTACCGCGGCGTGATCGAATCGAGCGTGGACGAATTCCAGCGCCTCGCGCGTCTTATCGACAGCATGCTGTTTCTCGCGCGCGCGGACAGCATTCGCCACCGCTTGACGCTGCAATGTGTAGACGGGCGCAGCGAGGCGCTGCGCATTGCCGGCTACTACGAAATCATGGCG
This sequence comes from Paraburkholderia sp. RL17-373-BIF-A, assembly GCF_046030175.1. Classification (NCBI taxonomy): domain Bacteria; kingdom Pseudomonadati; phylum Pseudomonadota; class Betaproteobacteria; order Burkholderiales; family Burkholderiaceae; genus Paraburkholderia; species Paraburkholderia sp. RL17-373-BIF-A. The sequence continues at coordinate 147,739 of NZ_JARESO010000001.1, read as the reverse complement.
GCGGATGCCGGCGTCGAAATCGTCGTATTGGGCAATGCGCGTTTCGAAGGCGATGTGCTGATGGTGCAGCGGGCGCTCAGCAACCTGATTTCGAACGCGTTGACCCACGCGCCGCGCGGCAGCACCGTCGACGTGCAGTGCGCGGAACGCAGGCGCTATGCGCACGTCTCGGTGTCGGACACCGGCGCCGGCATCGCGCGACCGCATCTGGAGCGCATCTTCGACCGTTTTTACCGGGTCGATCCATCGACGCACAACTCGGCAAGCGGCACGGGCCTCGGACTTGCCATCGTCAAGTCGATCATGGACGAACATCACGGCGAATGCAGCGTGGAAAGCGTGCCGCACGTGCGCACCACGTTCAGCTTGCGCTTCCCGAAGCATCCGCCGATCAGTTGAGCGAAGCACACGCCCGCACGATGACAAAACTATCATGCGGCGATCACCACGGTCTCATCCCCTGCTATGCACAATGTCCCTGTCTGATCAACATTGATCAGACATCCCAATCAACTTGCAGAGGACTCGATGAAACACTACGCAACTGCCCTGATTCTGAGCACACTCGCCACCACCGCCGTAGCGAACGACAACAACAGCATTCCCACCTTCACCTCGCAACCGCAAGGCGCCCTCGCGGGCCAGCCGCAACAGATGGGGAAATCCCGCGAACAGGTGCGTCAGGAGTTAATCGAGGCTCAGCGGCAAGGTCTCATTCCCAACACCGAGGCCGACTATCCACCGAGTCAACGGAGCATCGACGCGAATAAAACCCGCCATGCAGCCATGCAACGCTACTGGGCCGAGAACGACTGACACTCGTTCGGCAACAGATACAGATGCAATTCACAACGCGATCGTCGCATCAACGGAAGCTCGTTCATGACATACCCGAAACGCATGCTCGTCGAAAACCTCGCCTGGTCCGACGAAATTAACAACCGTGATCCTGCGTATTTCCGGCGCCTCGCCAGCAATCGGCAACCGAACGTACTGTGGATCGGTTGCTCCGACAGCCGCGTGCCGGAAGCGATTACGCGGGCGATGCCCGGCGAGATCTTCGTGCATCGCAATATCGCGAATCTCGTCGCCGACAACGACGACAACCTCTCGAGCGTGCTCGAATACGCGGTCACCGCACTGCAGGTGGAGCATGTGATCGTCTGCGGCCATCACTGCTGCGGCGGCGTGCAGGCGGCGCTGCGGCCACCCGTGCCCGAACTGCCGAACGTCAATCGGCGCATTGGGGGAATTCGCCGGCTGTGCGCGCTGCACACCACCGAATTGCGCGAGCTACCGAGCTTCGAGGCACGCGTGGATCGGCTCGCCGAACTCAATGTGCTGGCACAGGTTCAGGCGCTGCACGCCATGCCGCTGATTCAGCGCGCGCGGCGTCCCGTGCAGATTCACGGCTGGATTTTCTCGATGCTCGAAGGGCGTCTGAAAACATTGACCGACACGCCCTAGACCGCGAACAGCAACGCTGCCACCGAAGCCGCGATGGGCTGACTGCCGCTGCACCAACCAGTCGCAATACGTGCGAGGAGACCGACTCGTCCCAATCGCCCGCGCTGCTGCAACCGCGCACGCAAACGCCGCCGATAAGCGCGGCTTTTTTTTCGACTCCCCAGCTTCGAGGCAAGGTTTACGATGATTCCATCCACCTCTGAACAACCTGAAGTCAACAGCAGCCCCGCGTCTCGCGCGTATGCATGGCGCAGCGACCTGCTCGCGGGCATCACCGTTTTCCTGATCGCGTTGCCGCTATGCCTGGGCATCGCGCAGGCTTCCGGCGTCGCGCCATTCGCCGGCATTCTGGCCGGCGTGATCGGCGGCCTTGTGGTCGCGTTGCTGAGCGGCTCACGGCTGAGCGTGAGCGGACCCGCTGCCGGGCTCGTCGTGATTGTCGTCAATGCGCTGGCTACGCTCGGCAGCTTCTCCGCGTTTTTGAGCGCACTCGTGATCGCGGGCGCCTTGCAGATCATGCTGGGCTTTCTGCGCGCCGGACGGTTGGCGAGCTATGTGCCGGTGCCGGTGATCAACGGCATGCTCGCCTCGATCGGCATTCTGCTGATTGCCAACCAGTTGCCGCTGGCCGCGGGCATCAGTGGCGACGGCATCTCCGTGGTCACGCCGCTCCTCGCGATCGCGTCGATCGCCATACTCGTGGCGTGGGACACGCCAACGTTGCAGCGCTGGCGCCTCGTACGCGCGGCTCCCGCGCCGCTTGTGGTGGTGTTGATCGGCATCGCGGTCGCGGGATTCGCCGACTCTCTCGCACCGGGCAACGCGATCGCGTCCGTGCAACGTGTGGCGATGCCCGCGCTCGGATCATGGGATGCGTTTCGCGACGCGCTCACGTTTCCCGGCTTCGCGCACTGGCTCGCCCCCGCTGTGTGGCGCGTGGCCGTGGTGATCGCGATCGTCGCGAGTCTGGAAACCTTGCTGAGTCTCGAAGCGCTCGAACAGATCGATCCCGCGCATCACAGAGCGCCGCCCGACCGTGAACTGAAGGCGCAAGGCGTAGGCAACCTGCTCGCCGGTCTGATCGGCGCGCTGCCGCTCACCGCCGTGGTCGTGCGCAGCGCGGCCAACGTGCATGCGGGTGCCCGCAGCCGTGTTTCGTGCATGACACACGGCCTCGTGCTGCTGATCGCCACACTTACGCTGACCGGCGTGATCAATATGATTCCGCTCGCCAGCCTCGCGGCGATTCTGATCCATACCGGCTACAAACTCGCGAAGCCGCAGCTGTTCGTCGCAATGGGCCGCGCCGGACGCAGTCAGTTCGTGCCGTTCATCGGCACCATCGCCGGGGTGCTGTTGACGGATCTGCTGAGCGGTATTGCAATCGGCTTCGCGCTGAGCGTGGTACTTGTTGTCGAACGCAACCTGCATCGCGCGATGAGCTTCACGCGCGACGGCGATCACTACGTGCTGACCTTGCGCAAGAACGCGAGCTTCTTCTGCACGCCGCAACTGAAACGTTATCTCGGGCAGATTCCGCCGGGCGCGACCTTGATTCTCGACGCGACCCAGGCTGATCATATTGACTACGACGTGCGGCGCGTGATCGCCAGTTTCATGGCGGATGCGCGGACCAGCAGTGTGCGGATCGAGTACCGGCACTGGCCAGCTGCCTGATTACGCATTGCGGATGTTCAGTCCAAAAACTCGGTTGCCCGCTTACGTAACACCGCGCCGAAGTCGTCGAGCCAGTCGATCGATAAACGCCAGCTCTGCCAGTAGAGATCGACATCGATATGCTTGCCGGGCGCGATCTCCATCAGTTCGCCGCTGGCCAGATGCGGGGCGATCATGCGTTCCGGACACATGCCCCAGCCAAGGCCCGTGACGCAGGCGCGCAAAAAACCGGCGACGTGCGGAATCCAATGCAACGGCGGATCAATGTCCGCGCGCGTGATGCGGCGCATGAAGCGCTTTTGCAACTGGTCCTTGGGATTGAAGTCGACGCACGGCGTACGCCGCAAACTCTCGCGCGTGACGCCGTCGGCAAAGTGACGTGCGAGAAAGTCCGGTGAACAGACCGCCAGATAACGCATCCGCCCAAGACGCGTGGAGCGGCAACCCTGCACGGGCTCGGCTTGCGTGGTGACCGCGCCTTGCACGCTACCGTCGCGAATCCGCTGCGCAGTGTGGTCCTGATCGTCGATCACCAGATCGAGCAGCATCTCCCGCTCGACGCAAAATTGCGCGACCGCGTCGATAAACCAGGTGCCGACGCTGTCGTCGTTGACGGCCACGCGCAGCGCCGGCCACGGTTCGACCAGCGCGCCGGGCAGCGCCGGCAGGCGGCCGGTCAGCTCCGCTTCGAGCAATTGCACGCGTTCGGTGTGGCGGCACAGCAGCGCGCCCGAGGTGGTCGCGACACAGGGCTGGCCGCGCTTCACCAGCACGCTGCCCACGCGCTCTTCCAGCAGTTTGACCCGTTGCGATACCGCGGACGGTGTCACATTCAGTTCGCTGGCGGCACGGTCGAACGAACCGTGGCGCACCACGGCGGCCAGCGCATCGAGCAACGCATAGTCGAGCATTAGCGTTCCTTAATCGGCATTAAGTGAATTAGCTTCTCTTATGAGCAGCAAACCCGCAGACTAGCCTCGTTCGCTTCTCCCGTCTACTGGATCGATTATGAATTGGCTGTCTTTTTCTCACGGCGCCGCCTTGTGCGCCTCCCTGATCGTGACGATCGGCGCGCAAAACGCCTTCGTGCTGCGTCAGGGCATCATGCGCTCGCATGTCGGCAAGATCGTCGCGCTGTGCGCGTTGTCGGACTGCCTTCTGATCGGCGCGGGCGTCGGCGGCGCATCGGTATTGGTCGAGCGCTATCCTGTGTTCGTTCACGCCATGCTGTATGTCGGGCTTGCCTATCTTGCGTGGTTCGGGATCAGCGCGTTGCGCCGCGCGGTGCGGCCTGGGCATGCGGTACTGGAAGGCGGGGACGTCAGCGCGGCGCCCGTGCAGCGCGCCGTGCCGATCATTCTGATGACGCTCGCCTTCACGTGGCTCAATCCGCACGTCTATCTCGACACGTTCCTATTGATCGGCACGGCCGGCGCACGCGAACCCGAAGGCGCGCGGATCGCTTTTGCGCTGGGCGCGATGGCGGTCAGCGGGATCTGGTTTATCGGATTGGGCTACGGCGCACGGGCGCTCGCGCCGCTCTTCAAGCGGGCGACAGCATGGCGCGTGCTGGATGGGGCGATCGGCAGCATGGTGCTGCTGCTCGCGGTGACGCAGTTTCGGTGAGCGCCGCCAGCGCGGTTGCCGTCAGGTGGTGTTGCCGGAAAACAAAAACTTTAGAAAGTACGGGTGTCCGCGCCACTGCAAACCCGTACGCAGCTCACCCACCTAGATGCACCCGAGCGTGGAGGCCTTCAACGTGGCCGCGGCACGGGTAGAACATTCGAGCTTGCGAAAGACGCTTTCCACATGCGTGCGCACGGTACTGGGGCTCAGTTCAAGAATGCGGGCGACTTCCTTGTTGCTCGCCCCCAGGCTGATGTGTTTTAGCACTTCCGCTTCTCGCGGCGACAGCAACCCTGCTTTCGGATTGCGCGCACGTTCGCCGAATGCGGGACCATCGCCGAGTTCCGAGGAAACGGTTGCCTCGACCGCCTCTGTATCGAAACGCCCCGCCCGCGCCTGCTCGTTGAGCAGCGCCGCGGACTGCTCCGGCGAAAATGCCGGCCTCCAGGGGCGCGCTGAGCGCAGCGCCACCCAGGCGGCAGCAACCGCAAGCACCCGCGCTTCGCGTCCAATTGCATCGCCGGCGCTGCTGCGGAAATAGCCCGAACCATCGAGACGCTCGTACGCGAAAGAAGCGATCTCCGACTCGCGAGCCAGGCCCTCGATCTGTTTGCCCGCACGCGCGGTCCAGTAGGGCACGAGGCGAACCTTTTCCCATGCTGCCGGAGAAAGCTCGCCCGCCGTATTCCAGATGGCGTTGGGGACCGCCATGCGTCCCATGCCATGGAGCAGCCCCGCCGTGTACGTGTAGCGCCGCGCATCGTCGCTCAGGCCTAAATACGCACAGCAGGCGCCCGCCGTCTCCGCTACTCGCCGCGAATAGCCGGTCATCCACGGCAGCTTCAGGTCGATCACGTCGGCGACGACCTCCGGCGCGCTGACCAGTTGCAGCGCTTGCGTGCAGCCCGACTCGTCACGCCGCTGCGCGATCGAATCCCCGAGTTCCTCGAGCCACGCGGCCGCCCGAGCCGAGGCGAGTTGTGCCAATTCCGACGGGTATTGCCGGCCGGCCTTCTGCGCGATCAGCATCTGCGCGCGCTCGATACCGTAGACCCGGCTCAGAATCTCGAGATCCCCCGCCACGGCGACGATGAACACCGCTGCAGGTACATCGCGCCCCGGCCGATGGTCAGGGAAACCTCCGCCGTCCCAACTTTCGAAAATACGTCGAAGCGCCTCCTGAGTCGCATGAGTGAGCCCGAGCATACGAGCCACCTCGCCCGAGACCTCGCAGTGTATCTGGGCGAGCGGCGTGATCGCGGCGCCCACTTGCGCCGGCGACTCGCCGGTCCCGGTCCAGTCCGGCCGCATGGCAAGCATGGCCGCGCGGCCGCCGATGTCGTCGCCGAGCCAGTCAGAAAAACCGGCTGCGTTTGCCGTGCAGCCGGACCACCTCAGAAGGGACACTTCCTTGACGACGTCGCATTGCGCGCCGTCCAGACCGGCCTCGGCGGCGAGTCGCGCCGCCAGCCAGGCGGTGCGCGGCGAATGGTCGGTGGGCTGCCCCATGCTGAGGTCGCCAATGAACGCGAGGGCCTTGACTGCGTCCAGCACCCGGATTGCAGAAACGTCATGCATAGCTTTCGACCTTGTTGTCAGTACTCGCGCGTCCAGCCGGACTGTGTCGGCTCGGTCATTCGACCGATACAGGAAATCGGCCGATCGGCGCATCCTCCAATCCGCAAATTGTTTCTTACCCAACGAAATTGACGAAGAGGATGAACATTATGAATACCTTGCTGAAAAAGTGCCTGGCTGCCACGTTGATGCTGGGAGGCTTGCTGTCGCTGGCCGCTGTCACGCCGGCAAGCGCCGCCGCGCCGAACGGCGATCTGAAAGGCAAAAACGTCGTCCTGGTGCACGGAGCGTTCGCCGACGGCTCGAGCTGGAACAAGGTGATTCCGCTGCTGGAAGCAAAAGGTCTGCACGTGGTGGCGGTGCAAAACTCCCTCAAATCACTCGACGACGATGCAGCGGCGACGCAACGCGTCATTGAACAACAGAACGGGCCCGTCATTCTGGTGGGCCACTCGTGGGCCGGTGCGGTGATCTCTCAGGCAGGCAACGACGACAAGGTCAAGGCCCTCGTCTATGTCGCGGCGTTTGCCCCGGATAGCGGTCAGTCGATCAACGACATCCTCAAAGGCAAGCCCGCGCCTTCATGGGCGACGGAGTTGCAGAAGGATTCCGCCGGCTATCTGACGCTGTCGACAAACGGGATCATCAAAGACTTCGCGCAGGACCTCCCGCCGGCGCAGGCCCGGATCGTGGCGGCCACACAAGGCCCCTGGTTTGCCGGTTGCTCGGACGACAAGGTGGCGAGCGCAGCGTGGCACAGCAAGCCGTCGTGGTACGTGCTGACGGAGAAGGACCGCATGATCCCCGCGCCCTTGCAGGCCGCGATGGCGCAACAGATCGGCGCCACGCTGGTCAAGGTCAATGCGAGCCACGTTGCGATGCTGTCGCAGCCGACTGAAGTTGCCGCGGCTATTATCACGGCCGCTCGTGCGGCGAAGTGAAGACTCCGGCTCACGAGCGGTTCGGGGATCTCAACGCTCATGCAGCCGCTCCACGCCTGCTTAAGCGTCTCTTAATCGAAGCAGTCGCAGCATCTTGACTTGAGGGTGCGTCGTGCGTTTGGGACGTTGTCTCAGTGACCGTCAGACGCAGCCCTCACCTTCTCTCAGGTTCTGGAAGCCTCGGAAAACCAGGACCATTCAAGCCGGCTATCGCCGGCTTTTTTTGCCGGTCACCCGTGGCTATCGATCCAGGCACGCGCCCACTCGAGGCCTGCGCGTTGCGCTTCTTCCTCAGTATCGAAGTGGGCGAGAATGCCCGACGCTTCAATCAGCTTGCCGGCGAGCGTAATAGTCCCGCTAGCGGCGTAGCGCTCGGGCTGCAAGATGTCCTCCTGCTGCAAGATGGCGTGACCCCAGACGGTGTAGCCGTGATAGGTCTGGGACTCCATCAGCGCGTCACCTCAGCCGTCATGCCGCGCGAATCCACCCGCAACACATTGCCCTCGGGCGTGATCTGCCGCGGAATCTCCGACATGTCCGGCGCATGAACAGGCACGTTTTCCCGCCGGTCCGTTTTCGCGACGAGCCTGGCAACTGGCGCCGATGCAGGCCGCGCGCGGGCTTTCACGGCATGAGGAACGATGTGCCGACCACCGGCAGGTCGATGGGCAACGACCGCGCGATGCGGCATGCTTGCTCGTGCTTCCGGCGGGTTCCAGACTTCGACGTAGTGTGCGCCGGCCATGGCCGTCGAAGCCACCGCGAACAGCAGAGCGCCCAAGCCCAAAAATCGAAACATGTCCTCTCCCTATGCGCCATCGATCACGCCGCCACAATCACGCCGGCGCAACGAAATCCCATGCCGGATACTGTACATCCATACAGGTCTTTGCGCAATCCAATGATCGTCGCACCGAACAGCTTGCGCTCGGGTCATGACGCCAAGGAGTAAGGAAGAGGAGAATGCGGTCGCCCTGCGGTTCGTGAACGATGATCAAAGCTCTGAGCAAGCTTTGGCAGGCAACCATTCAACAGCAAAGCCGACGGGGAGCCGCCGCCGCCGACCGCCCCGCCGCTAACCCTTCACTCCACCGTAACCGACTTCGCCAGGTTCCTCGGTTTATCGACATCCGTCCCACGCGCGCACGCCGTGTGGTAAGCGAGCAATTGCAACGGCACCACATGCAAAAGCGGCGACAACGGCCCATAGTGCTCCGGCATTCTGATCACGTGAATCCCCGGCTCACTGCCAATCCGCGTGTCCGCATCCGCAAACACATAAAGCTCGCCGCCGCGCGCCTTCACTTCCTGGAGATTCGACTTCAGCTTCTCGAGCAGCGCATCGTTCGGCGCGATCGTCACGACCGGCATCGCATCGGTGACGAGCGCCAGCGGGCCGTGTTTCAACTCACCGGCGGGATAAGCCTCCGCGTGAATATAGGAAATCTCCTTGAGCTTGAGCGCGCCTTCGAGTGCGATCGGATAGTGCGAACCGCGTCCGAGGAACAGCGCGCTTTCCTTGCCCGAGAACTTCTCCGACCACGCGATGATCTGCGGCTCCAGCGCCAACACGGCGTTCAGCGCGGCCGGCAGATGGCGCAACTGGCGCACATAGTCGGCTTCCTGTTCCGGGCTCACCGTGCCGCGGATTTTGCCCAGCGTCGCGGCAAGCACGAACAGTCCGACCAGTTGCGTGGTGAACGCCTTGGTCGACGCCACGCCGATTTCGCGGCCCGCATGCGTATGAAACGACAGCGACGTCAGCCGCACCATCGCGCTCGTCGCCACGTTGCAGACCGACAGCGTGTGCTGATGCCCGAGCGACTGCGCATGCTTCAACGCAGCAAGCGTGTCGGCCGTTTCGCCGGACTGGGAAATCACGACCACCAGCGCCTTCGGATTCGGCACCGAATCGCGATAGCGGTATTCGCTGGCAATTTCGACCTGAGTGGGAATCTTCGCGATCGATTCGAGCCAGTATTTGGCCGTCAATCCCGAGTAATAGCTGGTGCCGCACGCGAGAATCAACAGACTGTCGATATCCGCAAACACGGCGGCAGCCGCTTCACCGAACAGCGACGCGTCGAGCGACTCGCCTTGCGGCACCGTGTCGGCGATCGCACGCGGCTGCTCGAAGATTTCCTTCTGCATGAAATGCCGGTACGGGCCGAGTTCCACGCCGCCGCCATACGCGGCCACCGTGCGCACGTCGCGCTCTACGTCGGCGCCGTCGCGGCTCACGACCCGCACGCGCTCGAGCGTCAGCTCGCACACATCGCCCTCTTCCAGGAAGATGAAGCGTTCGGTCTCGCCGGCCAACGCCAGCGCATCCGACGCGAGGAAATTCTCGCCCTCGCCGATGCCGACGACGAGCGGCGAACCTTGCCGCGCGCCCACCACCAGATGCGGATGCGCCTTGTGCTCGACCGCGATCGCGTACGCGCCGTCCAGTTGCTTCACGGCTTCGCGAACCGCCTCGAACAGATCGCCGCGGTACAGGCTATGCACGAGATGCGCGACCACTTCGGTGTCGGTTTGCGAAACGAACACGTAGCCCTTTGCGCGCAGCATCTCGCGCAACGGCTCGTAGTTTTCGATGATGCCGTTATGCACCAACGCCAACTCGTCCTTCGAGAAAATCGGATGCGCGTTGTCCGTGACCGGCGCGCCGTGCGTCGCCCAACGCGTGTGCGCGACGCCCGTGCCGCCTTCGAGATGCGTCTCGCGTGCCTGCGCGTCGAGGTCCGCGACGCGCGCCGTGCTGCGCGCGCGGCGCGGGCCGGCTTCGGCCAGCACGGCGACACCGCACGAGTCGTAACCGCGATATTCCAGACGCCGCAGTCCTTCGATCAGAACCGGGACGATGTTACGTTGCGCTACCGCGCCGACAATGCCACACATAAATTTGCTTTCCCACGTGATGTTGTATCGGATGAGGCGAGCCGCCCCGAATCGAGTCGAGCTTCAGGCGTAACCGGCGGGATTGGTCGATTGCCAGCGCCAATGGTCGGCGCACATGCGTTCGATGCCGTATTGCGCGCGCCAGCCGAGCAGCTTGTCCGCCGCGGCCGGATCGGCGAAACAGGACGCGACGTCGCCCGGACGGCGCGCGACGATTTCATAAGGCACCGGCTTGCCCGACGCCTTTTCGAACGAGCGCACCACGTCCAGCACGCTATAGCCCTGCCCCGTGCCGAGATTCACGACGAAGCTCGCATCGCGCTCGACCAGCGCGTCGAGCGCGGCAAGGTGTCCGCGCGCGAGATCCACCACGTGGATGTAGTCACGCACGCCGGTGCCATCCGGCGTGTCGTAGTCGCCACCGAACACGCGCAGCTTCTCCAGCTTGCCGACGGCGACTTGCGCGACATACGGCATCAGGTTGTTCGGCACGCCGCCCGGGTCTTCGCCAATCAGACCGCTCTCGTGCGCGCCGACCGGATTGAAATAACGCAGCGTGGCGATGCGCCAGGACGGATCGGATACTTCCAGATCGCGCAGGATCTGTTCGGCGATCAGCTTCGTTTGTCCATACGGATTGGTGGCGGACAGCGGAAACGATTCGTCGATCGGCGAGGTCTTCGGCACACCGTACACCGTGGCCGACGAACTGAACACCAACTGCTTCACATCGCGCGCGCGCATGACCGAGAGCAGCGTGAGCAGACTGCCGAGATTGTTGTCGTAGTACTCGATCGGCTTCGAGACCGATTCGCCGACCGCTTTGAGCGCCGCGAAGTGAATCGCGCCAGTCACCGCGTGCGTGTCGAAAATGCGTTGCAACGCCGCTTCATCGCGCGAATCCGTTTCGTAGAACGCCACGCGCTTGCCCGTGATCTGCTCGACGCGTTTGAGCGACTCACGGTTGCTGTTCACCAGGTTGTCGACCACGACCACGTCGTAGCCGCCATTCAGCAATTCGACACAGGTATGCGAGCCGATAAAGCCCGCGCCACCGGTTACCAGAATCGTGCCTTTCAAGTCCATGCGAAATTCCCTTTTATAGTTATTCAATTCGAGTGTCACGGCCGCTCATTGCCGGTCCCGGCCGCGCCCACGCCGACGGTCGCGAGTCCGCCGTCGGTGACGTAGGGCACGAAGCCGGCTTGCGTAATCCGTGCCGCGGTGGCGGTTGCGCACGTGTCGTCGGCGGGCGGGCAATAGTCGATGGACAGCACCGGCAGCTTGTATCGATCGCGGATGGTCGCCGCCTGCATCAGCAGCCAGTCGCGATCGGCCTGCGGCACTTCCGTATAACGCTGCTTGCCGGCATCCCAACCGCGGTACAGCGATTCGAACGCCACCATGTAGGCGAGATCATGGATCTGCGGCAATACCTCGAACCCGCGGTTGAAGATCAGCTTCGCCTTCGGATAACGCTTCTTGATCGCGCGGATGACGCGCACCAGTCCAGCTTCCTGCGCGGCTCGCGCGGCATCGGTTTTGGCGATCAGATGGTAGGAGTCGAGCGTGTCGAGGAAAAAGCCCCGATAGCCTTTTTTCCATAACGGCGAGATCACCTTGTCGACGAAAAACGCCGGCCATTCGGCGGCCGTCTGATCGATCACGTGCGAGGCCCACGCTTCGTTGACGCCCGGCAGCCACGCGGACGGCATGGCGCTGTAATACGCGCGATGCGGGTTCACCTCGCCGACGCTCACATACGCGAACCACGCCGGATGCGCCTTCGCGTGAGCGCGCGGATCAAAGTGCGCGTCGGGGTCGACCACCACGACATCGAATGCGGCCAGTTCTTCGACGGGAGGATTCGCGCCGTAATACAGCGCCACCGACGGTCCCGCCGGCGCGTCCGCTGCGCTCTGCGCGTGCGCCACCGAAGCCAGCGCGCCGAGCGCGGCCATGCGCGCGAACCGGCTGACACGACGCAGCAGCGCGCGCAAGGTGAAACGTCGGTCGTGATCGTGCTCGTGCTCGGACAAAGCCGGTTCCTCTTTCATGTTGTTCGGGCAACGTCGCCCGTTTCTGGCTGTCGCTTCTAACTACCCACAGGCAGGAACGACCACCAGCAGATACTATCAAGCGACACAGTCGAGATCGAAGGACTGAAGCCCGTTTGCTGCGCCGCCGTCCACGCGGTTTGCGCGGTCGAAGTCGCCGTGCATGACGACGTATAGTCGAGCGATCCCACGAAGAAAGCGCTGCGACCGAGATTCTGCTCGGTGCTTTGCCATGACTTCAACAACTGCACGACTGACGTGCTCGTCGACGGCAAGAACACCTGTTCCGCGATTACGCCGTCGATCAGCCACGGAAACGATACACCGCCCGTCGTCCCGCCGATGGCCTGCACGGGCGCCGCATTCGGCACCATCGCCAGATCCGGATAGCGGTCGCGCAGTCGCTTGACGAGATCGAGGCCACCTTGCGCGCAGGCTGCATCGCATGGGGCCGTAGACGCATTGGCGCCGTGGCCGACAATTTCGAAGTTATCCAGCATGAATCCGTCGACACCGGTAGCCGCGAGACGCGGCGCGACGTAGTTGACGATCAGGTTCTGATAGTCGGCGTTGACGGGATTCATCCAGTATTCCTGGAAACCCGAATATCTGCTGATTTGCGCCGAGGCATTCGCGCCGCACGACACGAAGCCGGACGGGACCGTGTTCCAGTAAGTGCGCGATTTCTCGCAAGCACCGAAATTCAGGTAGCTGAGCACCTTCGCGCCATTCGCCTTCAACGCGGCGATCTGCGCGGCCGAGAAGGCGGGCGTGCCGTTGCCGGGATCCGCGTCGATCACGATCAGCTTGAACGTGGCCGCCGCGTGGGCGATGTTGATCGCGCTGCCCTGGCCGTAATAGACGGCCCAGACCGGCGACGCCGGCAAGGCGCGCGCCGTCGAGATCGTCGGCGTGGTGCTCGAGCCGGAATTGGTATTCGTCGATGAATTGCCCGAACCGGACGAGTTCGTCGAACCGGTCGAGTTGCCGGAATTACCGGCGTTACTGGAGTTCGTGGCGCTGCCGGTGGCCGAACTCGTCGACGACACCGTTGTGCCATTCGTGCCGCCCGTACCGCTGCCGCCGCCTCCGCAGGCTGCCAGCAGACTGCAGGACGCGACGATCGCGGCCGCACCGATCCAGCGTTGCGCGATGCGGCTGCCGTAATGGACGTCGGCGGCAAGGCGCGCGCGCGCGGGCCGCCGAAGCGGGCCAGGATCATACTGATGCATGGTGGAATCCGAAGTCGAACGGTGTGAGGCCAAGGGTGCCGGCGCGCCGATTCACGCTCGTCAAACGCGCCGGGATGTCGCCACTTTTAGAACGGCAGCACGAACACGATCTTGAGTCGCAAACAGCGACGCTTTGGGTTCAACCCCGCAACATATACGTTTCGTATTCCAAAGACATGAATTTGCGGTCGAGCACCTTTACGGATGCCACCACAACGACCAGCAGCGCCAGCGCAAAACCATAGCCGTAGAAATCCGGCCCGAGCCTGAGCGTGATGCCGGTGAAAAGTCCGTTCAGCACGACGAATGCACCGGTGAGCCGCAGCACCACGCGCCGCCCGTCGAGATAGAAGAACACGTTGAGCAGACCCAGCAGCAACACCTGCAGACTCGCCGACACCACGTCGACGACGAGCAGCGGCATGTACAACGGCGAAATGCCGAGCGAGCCCAGCACGCGCTCGCCGAAGGCGATGATCAGCAGCAGCACGACCGTCTGCACCTTGATGATTTCGTACAGACCGGCACGCACGCTGCCTACCATCATGTCGCGCATTTCGTTGATATGGCGCAGCGTCGCGCCGCTGCGCACCGCGTCGTAGAAGGCGTCGTAGTACTCGACGAAATCCGCTTCGATGCGCACGAGAAACGTTGCCATGCCGGGCATCACGCACACGTAGGCAATAAAAATCGGAATGTCGTAAATCACCGACGCATTCAGCGGTCCGATCACGTGCGTGCCCGTGCCCGGCGCATACCAGAACATGAACTTGTCGAGCCACACGCCGATGTTGAACAAGAGGCCGACCAGCGCGAGGCTCGGGTAGGCAAAGCGCCGCTCGAACACCTCGAACGAAACGAAACGCTCGCTGCGGTAGTTACGGTAGATCAAGCCCGACAGACCGGCGAGCAGCACGATATGCCCCGCCACGAAGCCGCCAAGCAAGCCGACCAGTCCATAGCCGTTCAACGCGAGTGCCAGGCACACCACGCACGCATAGCCCACGGCGAACACAACGAGGATCTGCCGATACTGCTTCACGCTCGACAAAAAAATCACGGCGATCCAGATGTTGCTGACCACGACGAAGCCCGTAATCATCAGCAAGCGGTAGATCAGCGGCTCCTCGCGGAACCCCACCAGCATCGCGATCACCGCGACCACGCTGGCCAGCACCGACGACACCAGCACTACGCCGTTATAGTTCGACAGCACGAGGTCGTCGCGCTTTTCGAATAGCCGGTCTGAGATGAAGCGCGTGAACGACAGCTGTAGCGGCCCGGTCAGAATCAGGCTGAGCGCGATCAGATACGTGACCGACACCTGAAACTGCACGATCGCGAAGGTCGGAATCACCGAGGTGAGACTGATCAGCCCGATGATCAGGATCCCGAAGATCGACAGGATCAGCGGACCGGAACTGATCAGGCCCGCGTAGGCATAGGCGCGCGCCACGCCGGTCAGCGTGTCGCGGCGCATGATCTTGCGTAATTCGAAGCCGATACCCGCCATCAGCGTGTCTCCTGCGATTGAACGGGCTGCGCCGGCTGCACGCGCGGCTCTGCCTTGGATTGGGTGCCGTGGTGCATCGGACAGCGCGCCGCATCGGCGGCCGTGCCGTTACGGTCACGGTCCGGCATGGCGGCGAGGCGCTCATACAGCGCGCGATAGCGGTCGATCATCTGCTTCTTGGTGTAGTAGCGGCGCACGCGCGCGAGTCCGGCCTGCTGCGCGGCCTGCCAGCGCGTTTCGTCAGCGAGCAGCGACAGCACCGCCTGGGCGAATGCCGCCGGGTCCGCGAGCTGCACCACCATGCCCGCCGAGCCGAGCGCGCGATCTTCCTCATCCACGCCTTCGATCAATTGACGGCACGAACCCACGTCCGTCGTGATAGCCGGCACGCCGGCCGCGAAACCTTCCAGCACCACCAGCGGCAGCGCCTCGCTGATCGAGGTCAGCGCGATCACGTCGATTTTCGGCATCATGTCCTCGATACGCTGGAAGCCGAGGAATTTCACGTTGCGGCTCAGCCCGAGACTCTCCACCAGCGCGCGGCATTCGAGCGCGTAAGCGGGATCTTCCTCTTCCGGTCCGATGATCCAGCCTTCGAGATCCGGCATGGTGCGCGACGCAATGAAGATCGCGCGAATGAAGGTCTTGATGTCCTTGATCGGCACCACGCGCCCGATCAGCGCCACCACTTTGTGCGAGCGCGGCTTGCGCTCGGCGACCAGCGGCGCGAGCGCGTCGACGTCGATGCCGTTCGGAATGCATTGCGTGCGCTCAGCGCGCGCGCCGTCCGTGACCTGACGCTGGCGGTTCGCCTCGTACAACGCGACGATCTCGTCCGCCGCGTCGTACGCGAGCTTGCCGATCGCTTCGAAGAAACGCACCCACAGTTCGCGGAAATAGCTGACGCGCGAGATATCGCGCTCGAACACCCCGCGGTTGTCGCGAATCCACTGGCTCTGCAGCAGGTCGATCTTGCGCTCTTTCGTATAGATGCCGTGCTCGGAGATCAGCAGCGGGCGCCCCGTGCGGTAATGCACCAGTGCGCCGAGAAAGCCGCCATATCCCGTCGATACCGTGTGGTAAACCTTCGCCGGCAACAGCTTTTCAGCGACGCGCGCGAGCTGCCACAGCGGCTTGTGCATGATGCGCACGGTCCAGAAGTAATCGGTGAACGAAGGATCGGTACAGTACTTCTGATACTGATCGACGATCGTGTCCCAAGCCGCGCGGCTCGACAGGAATTGTTCCTCGCTCAGCGCGCCGTTGGTCCCGAGCATCGGAATCACGTCGGCCATCAGCGCACTCACGTCCTGGCCGTTGCGCGGATCGCGCAGAGCGTCATGCAATTTCTGCGAGCGGGCAAAGGCCGCGGCGTCGCCATCGACGGCGCGCGGCTGGAAGTCCGCAACGGCCTGCTCGTACAGGTAGTGCGTTTCGATATGCACGACGTTGTCCGGCAGCGCATAAGCAGCACCGTTGTAGTCCTGTTCCCGGCTGCCAATGAAGACAATCGCGAAACGGGTTGCCGGGTACGAGCGGATCATTTCATTGACCCAGCTCGACACGCCGCCTCGCACGAACGGGAACGTGCCTTCGAGCAGCAGGCAGACATCGGCATCGGCGGCACGGCGGATCGGGAGTTCTTTCATCATGACCAGTACTTCACAACCGGTTTGAGTGTGGGCAACGCGGCAGCATTGCCCAGCGATGCGAGAAGCTGCTCGACACGAGCGTAGTCGCCGCGCAGGAAGTCGGCTTCAGCCAGCCACGGCACCAGCCGTTCGCGCGGGAAACCGAGTGCGAGCGCTCGCCCGATGTATTCGTGCGCGGCATTCGGCAAGCCACTCGCCAGCGAGAGACGGCCGCGAATCAGCCACAGCGCGGCGTCGCCCGGATCGGTTTCGAGCGCTGCCTGCGCGTAGCGGTCGGCCTGTTGCAGCGTATGGCGATAGACCGCGCCCTGCACCAGATTCTGGTACACGAGTTCGAAATAGAGCTCGGCGAGCATGCGGTTGAGCGCATGGCGTTCGACGTCGCTGTCGGTCGCTTCCAGCGCTTTGCTGGTCCGGAAGATCTTCTGCATGATTTCGTTTTCGGCGTGATCCAGCGTGCCGTAAGCGATCAGGCGAATGTCTTCGAGCGGGTCGGCAAGCAACTCGCGCAGCAACGTGCCCGTCGTGCGAGTGGGCATGCTCTGGATCGCCACCAGCGCGGACAGCCGGTCGGTGGGCGACACCTGGGTGTTGGCAAGACGCGCCTGCAGCCGAGCGCCGCCGCCGTGCGACACACGCGACACCAGGTACGTGACGAATTCCGGCCGCGGCACATCGGCGAGTTGATCGCTGTCCTTGTCGCCCGGAAAGAGCGCTGCCCAGAGGCAGCTAATCAGCACCACGAGGCCGCCGAACAGCGGCACGAAGGTGCAGGCGAGCCACAGGAACACGAACGACACCACGCGGGGCTCGCGATAATTCGCCGGCAACCACGCGCGGAACGCGACCGCTTCGGCGAGTCCCGCCACCGCTTGCAGCGCGAGAAAGCGCAGCAAAGGATCGATCGTGCCGGCCGGTTGCAGCAGGCTCGCGATCGCCAGATACTGCACGATCACGGCCACCACGGCCGCGAGCGCGCTGACGATGAGTGAAAGGGTCTTAGACATCGAGGCCGCTTCGTTTGAGAAGACGCATCAGCGCCGCGCCCGGCTCGTCGCCCTCGAGGTGAAGCGTGTGAACGCCGACGCGCGCGTGTTCGAGGTCGGTGTTGAACTGGGCCGTCAGGCTGGCTTCGATCCGCGCCAGATAACCGTCGATACCGGTCGTGTCGGTGGCCGGCATCAGATTCACCAGCACCGACTGCTTCGCGGTCTGCACCGGCCACATCACGTCCAGCGAACGACGGCGGCGCATGACGTGCTCGAACAGCGAGTCGCCCTCTTCATCGCGCGGAAACGCCAGTGCGACGAGCGACGACGCCACGCCCGCCTTCTGCTGGAGACGCGTGAGGCGGCTCAGGTCGAGCGCGAATTCGTACGGGCAATTCGGCACGCGGTCGAGAATGCGTTGCACGAACGCGGAATGCTCGACGCCGTCCGCGTAATAGCCGAGCAACACCAGCAACAATTGCAGATTGTCGAAATTGAGCGACAGGAACGGCATGCGCTTGACGACGAGCAGCGCGCGCAATTCACCGTCCGCGGACACCAGCGGCGCGCAGACCAGGTACTGGCTGACCGGCACCACCGTGTTTTCGTTCTTCAGATGCGCGACGCTCAGCGTGTTGAGCGCATGCGTGACGAGTTCGTCGTGCATGGCGAGTTCGAACGCGTCGCCGATCTGCGCGATGGCCTGAGTGCCGAGCTTGCCGTGATGCACCGGATACAGCGCCGCGACTTCGATCTGGCAGGCCTGCGCGACGAATTCGAGCAGACCGCTCGCGCCGCCCAGCGGGTCGCTTTCCTTGCCCGCCGCCGGCACGGCGAGCGCCGTATCGGTGGCGACCGAGAGACGGCGCAATTCGGTAATCGAATCGCGCAACGTGGTCGGGCGGGACAGCAGGTCCTTTTCGAGCCGCTCGTGCGAGAGCCGCATCAGATAGTGACTGTTGGTCAACGCCACGAGACGGTCGTTCAGGTAGTCATTCAACGAGGATGCGCGCCCGGCGCGGCTGCCCCACGTATCGCCGAAATGCCCGGCGAGAATCGTCTGGATCAAACCGCCCGCGAAATATAGCGTGGGGAACGGATCGCCATGCTGATAAAAGAGCGTCCATGCACCGAGCATGAAAGCACCGCTCAGCAGACCGAGCAGGCTGCCATATCTCAACGCCACCAGCAACGGCACCAGCCACAGCCACGGAAAACCGGCGTGCAGCAGCAACGGGTCTTCAGGATGAAGCCAGCGGGCCACGGCCAGCACGACCAGCACGAGCACGACAGTTTCAACGATCGCGAACGGCCGCGCCACCGCGGGCGCCAGCAAGCGGCGCACGCGTCCGAGATTGCCGAACGGATGCGCATGGCGCGGCTTCGAGGCGCCCGGGTTGTTTTCCACGGCTGCGGTATTCACGGCCATTTCCTTTTCACATGTCGGGTTTCAGCTTGCGGCCCGCACTTCGGGCGCAAGCCGCAACCTTGGGGATATGCTTACCGGCGTCCTTATTGGCGCGCTTGCAACGGCGACAGAACCTTGCCGATCAACGAAGTCGCCACGCTCGACAGACCCGAGCGGCTCCAGCCCGTACGCGTACCCGTCGCGCTCCACACCACGGCGCCGTTCGACACGTCGATCAATTCGAAGGTCACGCCGACCACCGGCTCGCCGTCCACGCCCGTCTTGTAGCGCCATTCTTCGACGGCGCCCGACAGCACATAGCGGGCGTTCTGCGAACGCGCCCATTCCAGCGCCTTGTCGCCATCGGCGCGCTGCGTGGTGTCGAACATCGCATTGCGGCTCGAATCGGCCGGCGCGATGCGCACATCGGCGATACCGCCCGCGCGCAGCGTGTTGGCCGCGATCGACTCGGCGCTATGGCCTGCGTCCGGCGTTTCAGTGTAGTTGGCGATCGACACCACCGCCACTTTGTCGCCGCGCGAGAGCGCCGGGCCCGAGGTCTGACGCACCGTGCCGCATGCGCTCACCACCAGAGCCAGCGCGGTTGCCGCGGCACACCAGGCGCTCGTACGAACCAATCGTTTAATGCCGACCATGAAGAATGCTCCTTTGGATATGTATTCGAAATCCGGTTCAATAAAACCAGCTATACCGTGCGCCGATCTGGGTCACGGGCGTGCCGAGATGCGACACGCGCTGATGCGAGAAGTAGATTGCCGCGTGATCGCCGCCGAAGATCGTGCCCGCGAGCCCCAGGCTGATCGCCGGCCCCCAGCCTTGATTCGAGTCGTGCTGTAGGCCCACGTCGAGGAACGGCCGCCACGCGCGCGTGTACTGGTCGATCAGATCGTTGCCGAAACCGAAGAAAAAGCCGTATTGCGAGTATGTCTGCGGGATGAAAGTCGACGCGGTGACCGGCCCGGCGGCTGCCGGGACCAGCCTTGAAATCAGGGCGTCGGCGTTGCCGCTCGCGCCGTAGTCGCCATGCGCGCCGACCAGGCGGAACGTGTAGTCCGGATAGTTCGTGCGGATCCGATAGCCGATCTCGCCCGTCGACAGCACGCCGCTGCCGAGGTAATTGCGTGCCTGGCTATAGAAACGATCCGCTTCGACGCTGCCCGTGGCGTACAGATTCTGCGTCATGCGATACGTGACCGTACCGATTACGTTGTCCTTCATGCCGCCGACCAGCAGTGCCTGCGATTCACGCGCCGTCTGATTGCGGCCTGCCTTGACGGCCACCGACAACGGCGAGTTCCTGCCCCACTCCGCTGCCACCGCCACGCTATAGAAACTGTCGAGCGCTTCGCGGCGGCCGGCTGTCACCATGAAAGCCGTGTCGTACGTTTGACGCCGCGCGAAAAATTCCACGGACCGATCCACCGACGGCACGTTGGTCAGTTGCGACTCGTCCGTCGAGTGCTGGAAGCGCTGCACACCGTTCACGCCGACCATGTAGAAATCAGCAATCTTGATGCTGCCCGCTAACGTCTGCTCGACGTAATCGAGCGGATGTTCGACGAAGCTGTTCACCGTCGCGTCGAGCGATTGCGGCCACGTCAACGCGGTCTGCTCCAGCCGGCTATGCAGTTCCGAATCGTAGGGCGCGCCTTCCAGGCCTTGAAACGCGAGGTTTTCAGCCGCGCCCGGACGATCCACCGCGATCGATGCGTCGATACGGTTGTAGAGCGGCAAACGCGCGCCTTGCTGGTCGAGCAGACGCTCCATCGCGGGCTTGTCGTTTTCAGCAAGCGCGATCGCGATCAACTGCTCCGAAGGCTGCACCAGCACATTGGCGTACTGGCGAGCCAGCCAGCGCTTTGCCAACGGATTCGCTTCATGCGACATCGCCCAGGCGAGCGCCACGTCGCGCGCTACCGACGAAGTCAACTGCGCCTGATCCGGCGACTTCGCAGCCACGTGCGCCTTCACGGGTTGCGCGGGCGGCAGGCCAGCCGCATCGCCGAGCAGCGTGCGGCGTGCTTCGGCGTTGTCGTTGCGGCCTGCGTCGCTGGCGAGCAGATCGATCAGGAAAGCCTTCGACACGTCCGCGTTTTCGAAGATCGACGCGAGCGTGACCTGGCGGCCGAGCATCTGCTCGCGCACTTCGCTGCCCTGTAAAGCGCGCGTGCGCAGCACGATCTGCCCTTGCGCGCTGTTGGCGCGAACTTCGGCCTCTTCCTGCTGCATCTGACGCCAGACGTTGCGACGGATTGACCACGCGAGATCGCTGCGCCCCGCCATTTCCTGCGCTTCGGCGTAGGTGAGTTGCCACAACGGATCGCGCGACATCGACGCCGACTGCAGTCGCAGATATTTCAACGCGGCTTCCGGCCGGTTCAGACGCATCAGCGCGGCGGCCAGCGGCCCCCACAAAGCGGGCGCCTGCGCGGGCGCATCGCGCCATTCGGCGACCGCCTGACGCAATTGCGCTTCGCTGCCGTAGTCCACCAGCGTCCAGAGCAGCGCGGCGCGCAAGTCGAGCGTCGCGCCGGGCAGCGACACCGCGTGCTGCAGATCGTGCAGTGCGTCGAGCGGACGATCGGTCTGGCGATAGTATTCGGCCCGCACGCGCAGGAACGCGGGGTCGGCTTCGCCAGCCGTCAGTTGTTCGGGCGTCAGGCTCTTGAGCAACGCGTCGACGCGGTCGTATTGCTCCGCATCCGTGTAATAGTGAATCGCGCTCTGCAGCGCGCGCTGCGAGTGGTCGCGGCGGAACTGCAACTCGGACGTGCGAGCCGCGTCGACCGGATACGCGTCGTAGAAGTACGTCATCGCGCTCAGATCTTCGGGTGTGGCCTGGCCGCTCGCCAATAGATGCTTGTAGGCGTCGTTCGCTATGTCGTCACGCTGCAACAGACGCGCGAGTTGCGCGGCATTGCGCCAGAACAGCACGTCGTCGTCCTTGGCACCCCGGCGCGCGGCGAGCAGAGTGTCGAGCGCGCCCTTGTAGTCGCCGTGGCGATACAAAAGGCTCGCCGTGCGCAGCGCGTATTGCGTGTTCGAGGGATAGAGCTGATTCAGCTTGCGATAGTAAGTCAGCGCTTCGTCGTCCTGACCGGAGCGCTCGGCGAGCTGACCCAGGCGCGAATCGATTGCTTCAGCCGGCGAATTGCGTTGGCGGCCGCGCAGGAAAGCCAGCGCGTCGTCCGGACGGCCGAGACGCTCGTAAGCCGCAACCACCGAGTCGACCAGCTTGAGATCGCCGGGCGCCGCATTCGATGCCTGGATCAACGCCGCCAGATAGGCATTGTCGTCGTTGAGCATCGGCGCGAGGCGCATGACGTTTTTCCAGCCTTCCGGATCGTGCGTGGTCTGTGCGTAAGCGAGCCACATCTGCAAGGCGAGCGGCGACGCATGGTTCCATTCGGCGACCTGAGCAAGGCGCTTGGTCCAGAGCGGCGAGCCTGGGTTCTTGCTGACCTGCTCGGTAGCGACACGCTGTGCGTTCGGCAAATCGCTCGATTCGAGGAAGGACTGATAGAGGAGGCTCGGGACGTCGCTCGATGCGGCTGCGGAGTTCGATGCGGCAGACGGCGCCGCAGGCGCAGCTGCTGCGGGACTCGACGCCGCGGCGGCAGGCGCAGCGGCCGCCGACGCAGACGCAGCGCTGGACACCGCGACGCGCACGAGATGCACATCGCGCGAGCCGTGCGTGCGAGTGTGCATGGCTACACCGGCCCCGCCTTGCGGACCATCCATATACGCGTACTGCCCGTGCGAGCCGTCTTCACGCGAGCGTTCGCGGATGAAGGCGACGAGACGCAGCGCGCCGTCCTGATCAGGCTGAGCCCGCGCATAGCCGGCCAGCGCCTTCGCGTAACGGTCGACGAGATCCGGACGATGCGCCGCGCGCGCCAGATTCAGCAACACGACGAGCGTTTCGTGATCGTGCGCGAACGCGGCGCCGTGTTCGTTGGCGGCCGCGAGCGCCTCATCTAGCAGATTGCCCGATTGCAAGGCCCGAATACCTTCTAGAAAGCACTGACGCTTTGCATCGAAGGTCGCAGCGCTCGCTTGCAGTCGGAACCAGCCGTTCGCCGCGCCGCGATAGTCGCCCCCATACATGGCGAAGCGCACCACTTCGCGGTTCCAGCGCGTTTGCTGCGCGGGGTCCTGTTCAGCGAGGCGCACATAGAGTTGGCCGGCGAGCTGTTGCGCGTTCACCGAGGCGGCTGCTTCCGCCAGCATCTGCAGATCGGCATTCGACCACGTCAGCGCCGCCGCATTCGTGAGCTGCGTACGCAAACGGGCGAGCGCGGCATCACGGCCCGGATCGTTGGCGGGCAGCGCAAACGTCTCGCGCGTATCGACGGTCAGACGCAGCAACTGCGCCGCGCGGCGCATGTGATCGCTCGGAATCGCTTCCATGCGGGCGGCGATACGGCGCGCGTCCTCGTTGCGGCCCAGACGCACGTACTGCGTGCCGAGCACCGAGAGGATTTCCGTGTTGTCGGGCTGCACGCGCAGCCATGCTTCGAGGTAGGCGATGCTGAGATCGCTCGGCGCGTCGGTCGACGTCATCCGGCTACGCAGGCCGCCGCGCGGATGCACGAGATACAGCGTGATCAGCACGACGCCCGCGAGCAGCAGGACGAGCCACGTGGGCGCGATGCGAGGGCGATTAGCGGCCACAGGCGACCTCGACTGACTGGTAGTTCAGTTTCTGTCCGACGTCAGCCGCTGTATCGAAACGCAGGAACTCGCCGTCGCGACGCGTGGCGACAGCCTGCTTGTTGACGCTGACCTTGCACTGCTGCGCGTTGGCCAGTTTCACGAATGGCTGGTAGTGACCGGCGAATTCGAAACGCACGCCCTGCGCCGTGCGCCGGAAGTTGCGCACGAAACCGTTGGCTTCGCCGATATACGGCGCCGTCTGTGTGGCCGCCGCGCTGCCGATCGCAAAGCGGGCGTTGCCGCCGTCGATATGGATATACGTGCCGTCCGGACCCGCTGCAAAGCCGGTCACGCCCGACGCGTTATCCAGCGACGGTTTGGCCGCTTGCGGCCAGTGCAACTCACGCACCTCGCCGTTGCCGCGCACGATCCAGTCGCTCGCCTGCGGGCCCACCTCTTTCGCCACGGCGAACGTGTGCCAGTCGAGCACCTTGCGGATGTACTCGCTCACGTAGACCGGCATCACCGGCTGCTTGAGCACGGTTGAAAAGATCTGGTCGAGCGCGCGCAACGAGGCGACCTTGGTGCCGCTATACATGTGGTAGTAAATGTCGATCGGCTTGAAGCGCAGTGGCCGGTCGGTCATCGAGAAGGTTTCGAGCACGCGCGTAAAGCCATAGAACGGACCTTGCCAGTCGTTCGTGTAGACGTTCTCGTCCTGATTCGGCGCATACACCTGATACGCGCCCGGTCCCTTGTCCACGCCGATCGGCGCGATATTGGTCCAGCTATTTGCTGACCTGGTGATTACCGTGTCGCCGCCGTTGAAGTTGTAGACGCCGGCCTCGTACACCTTGCGCACGACGAAACCCGGCGGCCGGCAATCGCCGGACCATTGCAGCAGCACGGTCTTCTTTCCGGGCGGCGCGAGTCGCGTGTTAATGTAGTCGATCGAACCGGTGATCTCACGGTCGATATTGAAGTGATAACCTGGAATGTTCAGCGAGAACGCCGCGTCGCCGCCTCCGCGGTCCACCTGCGCGCCGGTCTTGCTGTCCACCTGCTCCCATTGGAACGGATGCGAATACGTGTGCGTGCCGATCTCGACATGCGGCAGCGCGAACATCTTGCGCGCGATCTCTTCGAGACGCGGCGAGATATCCGGATGCAGGCCCTTGGGGCCGACTTCGCCTTCGATCACCGAGAGCGTCATCGGTACCTGATAGCGGGTGAAGATCTGCTGATACAACGCTTCGCCGGAATAATCAGGACCGGGGAATTCGGCGCGCGAGGCGAAACCGTCGCCGTCCACGTGCGACATGAGCAGACGCCGGCCGTTTTCGGTGGTGACGCTCGGTGACGGCATGTCCTGCAGATGCAGCGCCGCTTTCATGAACGCCATCGGCTGAATCGCCCAACGCTCCTGCTCGATGCTGTCGAGCGACGCCACGGTGTACGGGCTGAGCGCATAGCCGCCCCACGGCGTCAGCGCGACCTGATCGAGCAGCACGCCGTTGGCCGAGACGCGCAGCAACGGCTGGCTGCGCGAACCCACGCGCACGCCTTGCAGATCGCGCGGCTCGGGCTTCGGGCTGATTTCGAAGCCGACCATCGGATCGCTCTTGACCACTGTGACCGGCGCGGCCAGGGTTCCCCCCACGGCTTGCAGGTCGAGCGCCGCGCCGGCCGAGCCGGCCGCGTCGAAGCCGAACTGGCCGAGGAACGCGACGGGAACGTGATCCGCCATGCGCGCCGCGACCCAGCGTTGCCACGCTTCGGGATCGGGCACCGCGCCGCGCTGGATCCACGCGACGACGCCCGCGTAGCGATCCGGCGTGATGGCGTCCGGCAGACGCGACGAGAAGTCGGCGTACTCGACGTCGTAGCCCATGTAGTTGAGCGGCGTGGCCAGATCGCGCACACCCGCGCTCAGGTCGAGCGGATCCTGGGTGTCGCGGTCCTGCACGACGAGAATCTTGCGCGGCAGCACTTCGATCTTGCCGATGCCGACCACGTCGCGGGCCTTGCTCGTCACATAAGGCAGCATGCCGGCCGACACGACGCGCGCCGCCGTGTCGCGGGCGCATTGCCGGTCGTTGCGCGCGCAATATTCCACGGACACCACCGGCACGCCGCTTTGCTGCGTGAATGCGCGCGCATCCGCAATGCGTTGCGCGCGCAACGATTCGGGGACGTCGAGAAGCTGGCCGCTGTCGCCGAGTCCACGCACCAGCGAATCGCCGACTACCGCGTAGAGCGACTTCGCAACCGGCAGCGCGTTGCGCATGACGTCGGCGCCGCCCGCCACGAGGCGCGCGTCCGGATGCGCTTCATGAATGCGGCCGGCGGCGGCCACGGCCGCGGGCGTGTCGAGCAGGAAGCCACGATAGCCGCGCTGCCACAGCGGTTCGATCTGGCTGGAGAGGAATGCGTCGGCCGATCCGGCGGACTCGGCACCGGTGGTGCGAGCGATCCAGGTGGTATGCGCCAGCGAATGAGCGGCCGGGTCGAAACCCGTGGCGGGGTCGACGACGACGGCATCGAATGCTTGCAATTCGCCGACAGGCGGATTGGCGGCATAGAAGAAAGCGAGGTTGGGGGCAGACGCGGCAGAGTTGGAGCGGGTCGCCGCGGCAGCGGACTGCAGCGGTGCAGCCTCCGTCTGTGTCACTGCATGAGTCGCAAGCGGTGCAATACCGGCCGCGCCAAGCATTAGCGCTATCAAGGTGCGCGTAAGAAATCGTTCGCCCGCACGTTCGACCATCCCGCAAGAGTCCCCGCCGGCGCATGCCCGGGTCCGCTTCTTCATCGCCAAAATCTTTACCCCGTTCAGTCTGAACGCGAGCGGCGTTCTCCTTGTGGGGAGAATGTTTCCGCTAGCGGATTTTCGAGCCGGCCCGTCGGCATTATTTACATCGCGCAAAACTGACTTTGCGCCGGATGCGATACCGACTTTTTGTCTGATTACTGGTAAGGCGGTGGAAGATAGCACATGACATGTGGCGTCTCAAGCTCGCTTATGTCGTCGGCGGAATCCGGATTGTTAAATAGTGGTAAATGCATCCGCTTGAATTCAAAGGCAAACGATTGCGCACCTGAGCACAACCGATATCAAGTGTTGCGGCTGCTTAAAATCGATTCGTCAAGGAGATCCGCAATGTGTTGGAAAACCGCTGCAGCAGGCAGATCAATCTTGCTGGCTCTTAATCTTCCGATCAATAAATCGCGCGAGAGAGAGGCGTTGCCCTACTCTTTCTCCACTCTTTCAAATATTTTTAAGCCCCGTCAAACAGGCGTATTCGACCAGCGTTCAAGCTCGGCTCACCGCGGCATGCTGCAATAAATACCGAAACGCAAAACAGAAATCGATTTTTTCTTGGTTACTCTCGATCGGATTCGAATCAAACGACAAAAAAATAAATCGGCCCCCTAAAGAAAACTCAAGGGATGCCGTTAGCGCAGTTTGGGCAAACCCGGAGCGATCCGGCGACGCAAAACTACAGGGACTCCCTTGCGGGAGTTTGCCAGTTGCCCGCCGTGTCCACGGCGGGCCAATCGACAGCGGTTTCGAAAGACCGCGTCAGGAGGCTACATGCAAGAAAATCGGGGAATGGGTGCGGTTGCGGGTGTGTGTGTGGTCTTCGCGTTGGAATCGGCGGAAAGAACCCGCCTTGCGGGGCGCACCGGCAGGTGTCTGAAACGCGTCGGACTCATCGCAGGTCTGTTGCTGGGATGCCTCAATGGCACCGCCTTCGCGGCGGGCAGCACGGCCACCAGTCTCGTCGTACCGTCCTACTTCAACGCCACCGGCAGCGTTGCGAACTGGAACAGTCTCGTGACCTCGGCGCGCAAAGTGCCGACCACCGCCATCCTGAATCCAAACAGCGGCCCCGGCGTCAAGGAAGATCCGAACTATGCCGCCGCCGTCGCCAAGCTTCGCGCCGCGGGCGGCAAGGTGCTGGGCTATGTGTCCACCTCGTACGGAAAGCGCTCGCTCTCCGCGGTCGTGGCCGACATCAATACCTACGTGGCGCTGTATAAGGTGGACGGTTTTTTCATCGACGAGATGACGTCCGATAGCCAGATGTCGCACATCCAGTTCTACCAGTCGATCTACAACTACATCAAAGGACTGAACGCCACCTACTCGGTGACGGCCAATCCGGGCACCAATATTCCAGAACTCTACGCAAGCCTGCCGACGGCCGACCAGTTCGTCGTGTTCGAAAGCACTGCGAAGAGTTACGCAAAATATCAGCCGATGGGCTGGCAAACCGCCTATCCGAAGAACCGCTTCGTGCACATGGTGTATGGCGCGACTGCCGCGCAATTGCCGGGCATCGTGCAATACGCGAAGACGCATGGCGCGGGCGGCGTGTATGTCACGTCGCTTGCCGGGGGCAATCCGTATAAGGCATTGCCGCCCTACTGGAACGATGAAGTGACGGACGCCGCCGCGCATTGATGAGCTGACTTATATTGACATGCTGCTTGCTGCGGCCGGTGACACCGGCCGCACACCTCTTATAGCCCACATTCATTCGTGAACGCTCGGGTCTGGAACGCCGGCCGCCGCCGTGTCGAAATCCGCGTTGGCGTGGATACGACAGCCGCCTTCTCGCCGCCGGCTTCAAACGAAATTTCCTTCACGCCGACGCGCCGATCAGACGCACGCCCTCGCACGCCCAGGTCTGGGCACACGTATTGCTCTATTCCGCTCGCCGGCAAATAACCCGTCAAAGCACGCAGTGCCCACAACGAGTCGCCGTTTTCCATTTCAATCCAGCAATCCATCGGTGGGAGGCCCCATGCTTCGATACGCTGCAATCTTCTTCATCATCGCAATCATCGCCGCGGTATTCGGCTTTGGCGGCATCGCCGCAGGCGCGACGGAAATCGCCAAGGTCCTGTTCTTCATCTTCGTGGTGATCTTCCTCGTCACCTTGCTGATGGGCGTGATGCGACGCTGATGAACGCTTCGACCGTTTAGGCGGAAACACACCTGCCCCGGCGCGAGAATCAGCAACCCGTTGCAATACTTGCCGTACCGTATTGCAATTGTTGCTGCCCGCGCCGGGGTTTTCACTTCCGGGCTCGACCTGCATCCATGCGTTCTACACAGCCCATTGCACCGCAGCACTTCTCCGCTCTTCGTTGTCGCTTCCTCGTCTTCACGCCGCGCGCGCAATCGGCGCACGCACGCTCAATCGATGCGACCAGTTAGCGAGCGTACGCGTCGCCACCGGCGGCTTGCTCAAGATCGCGCTGTCGTAACGCTTGCCGTCGAAGCGCACGAAATCGACGATACGAAACCCCTGTCCACGATAAAACGCGATCAGATGCGCTGCCGGTTGCGGCGTGTCGAGCGCAAGCTCGGCATAACCTCGCGTCGCGGCCCAATGATCGGCGAATGCGATCAGCAACGTACCGATACCGCGCGACTGCCACACCGGCTCGACCGCGAACTGGCGCATGCTGGCGATATCGTCGCGACGGTATAGATCGCACGCCGATTCGCGGTCCGTCGCATAGAGCGTCATCGTGCCGACGATGCGCCCGTCGCACACCGCCACGTAACAATCGCCGCGCGTTGCGCGCAAGCGTGTGGTCTCGACAGTCTGATCCACGCACGTGCAATTGAGGCCCATCGCGCCGAGCGGCGTGAAGGCCCGATGCAACAACGCCGTCAACGCGACGAACGAATCGCGTGCCGGATCGAAGCGGCGCAATTCGACACGGCCCATGCCGTGACACACGTAGTCGATACGAACGGATTGTTGCTTCGTTGCACGTCGCTTCACGTTGAGCACCTCGTGGTATCAAGATGCTCGAAGTGTAGATTTCGCGTGGGTGCGTCTCAAGAAAAAATGTCGTAAAAACTCACATGGGACTAGGCGCCGACGCATTAACCCAAAGCCGGCACGAGCTGCGGCCCGCCTTCGCGCAGACCGAGATGCAATTCCTCGCAGAGGAACGTTTGCAAGGTTTGCACGGCGGCCGCCTGCGCGCCGGAAACCTCGCGCATGAAGAGCCCGAAGTCCGCGGTGGGCGCGTCGGGCAAAGCGTCGCTTTGACCGAGCACGCGCATCGATTCCGAACGGATGTTGCCGTCGAGCAGCACCGACACGCCGAGCCCCGCTTCAACCGCGGATTGCACGGCCGGCAGACTAGTGCTGGTGCACACGATGCGCCACGCGATCCCCGCGCGCCGCAGCGCCGTCAACACCTGCTGCTGCCACAGACACGCGCCGCCGAATGCCACCACCGGCAACGCGGCCTGCGCGTCGCGGCTGAAACCGCGCGCGCCGACCCAGAAGAGCGGTTGCGTCCACGTGAGAAGCGGCGTTGCGTCGACCAGCGCGGGATCGCCGACCACCACGTCGAGGCTGCCATCCGCGAGCCGGTTCGACAGCGCCGCACTGCTGTCAACGACGATCTCCAGCGCCACTTGCGGATAAGCGATCGAAAAGCGCCGCAACGCCCGCGGCAAACGACCGACCGCAATGTCCTCCAGCATGCCGAGCCGCACGGTGCCGGACACCTGACCTGCGCTCAACGCGCGGCGCGCATCGGCGCCCGCGCCGAGTATCGTGTGGGCATACGGCAGCAACAAGTGACCTGCTTCGGTAAGCTGCACGCCGCGCGGCGAACGGTCGAGCAGACGCTGGCCGAGTTCTTCCTCGAGCCGGCGCAATTGCATGCTCACCGCGGCCTGGGTCCGCGCGAGGCGCGTCGCCGCCACGCCCACTGCGCCCGTCTCGGCCACGGTGACGAAGGCGCGCAGCAGGCTGCTGTCGAGATCTCGGGTCATAAAGGTTCTTGAAGTCAGCATAAGAAATATCAACTTATCTTAATACCGCCGGCACCGATAAGATAGCGATGACGAACTCCGATCGAGCGCCAAATCACCAGACGACCATGCAGGACACCACCCTCCAAGCCGCGCTGAATCCCGCGCAAACCAGCGTCAAACCCGCCCGCAGCGCGGCCGGGGCGGCGTTGCTGTGCGTACTGTCGATGTCGTGCGTGCAATTCGGCGCCGCGCTTTCCGCGCCGACGATGGCCACCTACGGTTCACTCAGCACCACATGGTTGCGCCTGTGCTGGGCGGCATTGGTGCTCGCCTTGCTGGTGCGTCCGCGCTTGCTGAGTTACTCGCGCGCTCATTGGACTGCCGCCGGCGTGCTCGGCGCGGCGATGGCGGGCATGACGCTGTGCTTTTTCGCGGCGCTCCAGCGCATTCCTTTAGGACTCGCCGTCGCGATCGACTTTCTCGGGCCACTCGCCGTCGCGACCTTCGCGGTCCGTCGCGCGCGAGCCTTGCTGTGGCCCGCGCTGGCGATTGCCGGCGTCATACTGCTTTCGCGCGATCGCGCCGGCTGGATCGGCGAACCGCTCGGCGTGCTGCTCGCCTGCGGCGCGGCGCTCGGGTGGGGCACCTACATCGTGTTGATGAAGAAGACCGGCACCTTGTTCGCTGGACTCGAGGGACTGTCGGTATCGCTAATCGCTGCTGCACTCGTGGCCACGCCATTCGGATTGGCGCAAAGCGGTCTGCATGTCGCGACGGGCCAGATCGCGGCGACGGCGGGCCTCGCGGTACTGGTCCCGCTGTTGCCGTACGCGCTGGAAATGGTGGCGCTGCGGCACATGCCGGCCGCCTCATTCGGAATCCTGATGAGCGTCGAACCGGCGATCGGCGCGTTGGCCGGCTTTGTCGTACTGCATCAGCCGATGGGGGTTTTACAGGTCGCGGGCACGTTGCTAGTGGTGACCGCAAGCGTCGGCGCCGTAGTGGCGACGCGCTGACAGGCGCGGCACGAGACGTGCGCTTCGGCGCGGCAAGACCGCACACTTAAGTCAGGCGATGTTTTCCGCTTCGTAAAGACGCCGGCCTGCGGCATCCTTCGCGCCAAGGGTCGGTTCGAAATCGATTGGCCACTCGATGCCGATGTCGGGATCGCGCCACAGAATGCAGCGCTCCAGTTCGGGAAACCAGTATTCCGTGGTCTTCCACAAACACTCGGCAAAGTTGGACAGCACGACGAAACCGAGCGCGAAGCCCGGTGGCGCCCAGATCTGCCGATAATTGGCCGCGCTCAGATACGCCCCGCACCACTTGCCGAAATTCGGCGAATTGAGCCGAACGTCGACGGCAACCGCAAAGACTTCGCCCACCACGACCCGCATGAGGCGACCCTGAGGACGTTGCACCTGATAGTGCAACCCGCGCAACACGCCATGCACCGCACGCGAATGCCGGTCCTGCACGAACTGGAAAGCTTGCGAGAGGTCGTCGATAAACTCGTCCGCGCTGAAGCTCTCGAAGCAGAAGCCGAATTCGTCGCAAAACACCTCGGGCTCGATGAGTTTCACCTCCGGCAATGCCGTCGCGATCACCTTGTTGCCCATTGCTGCTGTGCTCGTAAGAAGCCTGACCGGCGAAAACGCGGCCGCCACGACGGACGCGCCCAACTGTCGTAAGGCGCCCCACCGCCGGCACGGGCACCTACATGAATATTACGCCTCGCTCGCCACGCGGCTGCGTGCGCGATATTCGGTTGGAGATAGCGCCATGCGCTTGCGGAAAATCTTCGCCAGACGATCGCCGTTGCCCGTGCCGCTGCGCCGCGCAATCTTGTCGACCGGTAGTTCGGTCTCGGTCAGGAAGTTGCAGGCAATGCGCAGTCGGACCTGCAGCAGATAGTCCGACGGCGTGACCTGCATTTCATGCTTGAAGCGCCGCAGGAAATTGCGCTCGCTCATCGCCGCGACCTGCGCGGCGTCGGCGACTGAAACCGGACGATCGCAATTGGCCTCCATCCAGCGCGCCGCGGCACGGATCTTCTCGGCCACGCTGAGCGTGCCGCCTTCCGCCGGCAACGGCACCCAGGTTGCAGCCATGCCAGGCATCACGCGGTCGGCAACGCTGCGAGCAAGCTCAGCACCGAGATCGCGTTTGATGAACATGAGCGCGCTGCGGGCACAATCGTTACGATCGTTGGACGCGTTGAGCGCGGACTCGCCGGTGACATTGTTGAGATAGCGGTTCACCTGCAGTCCGTCGCTATCCGTCGGGCCGGCAGCTTCCAGCACGAGCCGCCCTTCACCGATTGTTTCGATCGCACGCGTGCGCGATTGCACCGAACGCAGCCAGCCCAGCACGCGCTCGTCGCGCGCGGCCACATGCGCGCCGTAGCCGCCCGCGATGAACAGCACGTCGAAACCGCTGGCAAAGCGCGCGTCGATACGGTCAGTCCAGATGCGCGCGGAAGAAGAACTGGCGACGCTGCCGCCGTCCATGGAAAGGAATTGCACTTCGTAAGGTTGTTCTTCACCGGCGCGCGAACCCGAGAGTTCGTTCGCGGTCTGGAACATCTCCACCACGGTGCCTGGGCCGAGCAGCCAGAAGCCGTCGAACAGCAACACGCCGATTCGCCGCGTTGCACTACGCACGTTCAATGTCGGCGTATGTAACCAGGTGATCCTCGCAGTATCAAGGTGCATGTGCGGCATGATATTTCCCCAAACTGTCGTACATTGTGGACCCCGATCGCCGTTAGCAGCCACTATGAGCGAAATGATTTATTGCCGGCAGAATCACGGCAAGGCCACTTAACGGATTAAGCGTGATGTTAGCGGAATGGATCGCTATAGTAAATTTGAAAAACAAATTACTATCGAGAAACAGAATGTATGAAGAAAACCGTAATCTTGCGTTTGATATGAGAACGGCAGGTTGCGCAGCCTCGACAGCAAACCATGCTGGCGCGATTTTCGTCATCTGGCCGGGAAGCCAAGTACAGCCTTGATCTTCAGGCATCGGCGCGCGTGAACCGAGCCTGTCGGCAGGGATTCGATTTGTGACCCGCGTATGGCGGAGCGCCATCCAAAAGTGTTTCAAACTTGAACTCCAAACCTCCCAGATAATGACCGTTCAATAGCGGCTTTATTCGCAAATTGGGAATTTATCGACCACCCGATGCAATCGAACCCGTATTTAACGAATCGATCGCGATTTAGATTTGGAATCGCGATTCTCGAACGCCTAAAAATGTTTCTATATTGAAACATTGGCGGTTTTATACGTATGAACAATGCGAGGTTGCGGCGCACAATTCCGGCAAACATCAGAGGATTGAACGCTGGCCGTGGCGAGTGCGGCAGGCGCGTTCCTTAAACAAAGTTTCATCCGTGGATCGTGCTCTTTAAGGATTCGCCAGACGCGGCAGCGACATAATTTGTGCATCGTGATAGCCGCAAGGAGCCAGCACATGCCGCGCCCCATGAGCATCGAGAGAGTCAACGAATATGGTCAGCACGCGGTTCGCATCGCCATCGCAGACAGCGCCGTGCTGCTCGACGTGGCCGATCTGGACGCCGTGATCGAGCACCTCAGCGTCCTGCGGGCCGGCATGCGCCCGGAAGTGCCCAAGGAGCCGCTGCGCACCCACCAGTACGTGATCGAGATCGACCCGTGCTGGCATGCGGAGAAGCATCCGCTGCACGATGGCGCCGTGCTGTTCCTGCGGCATTCCGGTCTCGGCTGGGCCGGTTTCGCACTGCCCACCGAAAGCCTCGCCAAACTGCACCACGCGCTCACGCAGCAACTGGAAGCGTCGCTGGAAGTACACGGCATGCTCAACTGAAACACCCGCAGGCAGGCTTGTTGCGTTTCACGCAGGACTGCGTTTCAGATCACGCGCGCAACGCGTTACGCAGTCCACCTATACTTCAGTGGCCGCGTAGCTGCGGTTACTTTCATTCAAGTCTCTTTCGCAAGCGCGGCTTTGTCCGCGCTCTTTTTTTGTCCATTGCTTAGTTTTGCTGACAGTTCTCCTGGAACCGGCAAGCCGTTCGCGCGTACAGTTCATGAACATTGCACAAAATTAAAAAAGACTTAATGCACCTAGCAGCGCGGATTTATCCGCCATCGTCGATGATGCACCCATCGCCCTTCTCTACTGTTCCAACATGAACCAGCTACAAGCGATGCGTGTCTTCACACGAGTAGTCGATCTCGCCAGCTTCAATCTCGCGGCGAGACAGTTAGGCATGTCCGCGGCCGCGGTCACGCGCAGCGTCGGCACGCTGGAAGCGCATCTGAACATGCGCCTATTGAACCGCACCACACGCAGTCTTTCGCTGACGGACGTGGGCCGCGAATATCTCGATGGTTGCCGCGCGATCATCGAGAAACTCGACGAGATGGAATCGAATCTGCTGGAGACCACGCGCGACCCACAGGGCACGTTACGGATCGCCACGCCC
This sequence comes from Paraburkholderia sp. RL17-373-BIF-A, assembly GCF_046030175.1. Lineage (NCBI taxonomy): Bacteria > Pseudomonadati > Pseudomonadota > Betaproteobacteria > Burkholderiales > Burkholderiaceae > Paraburkholderia > Paraburkholderia sp. RL17-373-BIF-A. Next base: position 112,750 of record NZ_JARESO010000001.1, on the reverse strand, counting down.
ATGACCTTCGCCACCGCGGGCTTGGGCGCGCTGCTTGCCGCCTACCGCACGCTGCATCCGCGCGTGGACTTCGACGTGACGACGTTCGACACGCAGATCGATCTCGTGGAAGGCGGCTTCGACGTGTGCTTCTCCGACGACCGGCGCCTCGCCAATTCCACGCTGGTGAGCCGCACACTCACCAGCGTCGACGAACTGACGGTTGCGTCGCCCACTTATCTTGCGCGCAACGGCACGCCACGCGACCCCGCTGCTTTGAACCGGCATGGTCTGCTGACAGTGTCCGACGGTTCGCCGCGAGCCTGGGAATTCGCGGACGCCGACGGCATCTACCGCGTCAACACCGGCAGCGCGCTCACCGCGACCAGCAGTGCAATGGTGCGCGTGGCCGCGCTCAACCATATGGGCATCGCCTTGCTGCCCATGCCGATCATCGCCGACGATCTCACGCGCAGTACGCTGGTCCCCGTGCTCGAACAGTTCGAGATCAACGGCGGCCCGCGCCAGGTGTCGATTCTCTACTCCGGCCGCAATTACCTGTCGATGCGAGTACGCAGCTTCATCGACTTCGCGGTCAGCCAGTATCGCGCGCCGGACCGCCCGGTTGCACTGCGCGCGGTCGCCTGAAGCGGGCGCGCGCATCATGCCCAGGATATTGACGATTGAAGATGATGAGTTGATCGCTCACGACATCGTTCGCACACTCAGCGCGAGCGGCTTTTCCGTCGATGTGGCTCACACCGGCCGCGAAGGCATGGCGAAAGTGATGGCGGGCGATTACGACGTCGTCACGCTCGACCGCATGCTGCCCGATCTCGACGGTCTGACGATCGTCGCGACCATGCGCGGTGTCGGCATGGAAACGCCCGTGCTGGTGATGAGCGCGATGTCCGATGTCGATCAGCGCATTCAGGGCCTGCGTGCCGGCGGCGACGACTATCTGACCAAGCCTTTCTCGCCCGATGAAATGTTCGCACGCGTCGAGGTGCTATTGCGGCGGCGTCCACGTCACGCGAAAGCTGAAACGATGCTGCGCAACGGCGCGCTCGAACTCGATCTGGTGCGCCGCAAAGTCACCCACCGTCAGCGCGAACTCGATCTGCAACCCACCGAATTCCGCGTGCTCGAATTCATGATGCGCCACACCGGCCAGGTGCTCACACGCACGATGATTTTCGAAGCCGTGTGGGGTTGTCGCTTCGACCCGGGTACGAATCTGATCGACGTGCACGTGGGGCGTTTGCGCAAGAAAGTCGAGATGCCCGGCGAACGTCCCTTGATTCGCACGATTCGCGGCTCGGGCTATCTGTTCGGCTGACCCAGGCGCATTCGCATTTCTGACGAGCAAGCTTTGGCGCTGCATGCAGCGCCAAAGCCGTTTCAGCACGCCTATCGACGCAAACGCACATCACACGCCGCTTCCTAAAACTAGTTTCATTTGTTTTGTCCGCGCCTGTTAGGGCCCGCTCCCCAGAATGCCGTTACCGGGCCGCGCCATCGACGCGAGTCCCCATTGCCACACGCCCGCGCAGATTCAACCGCGCCTCTGAACGGAGCAGCCTTCGATGTTAAAAATAGTCCGGTTAGCTTTGACCCGGCCCTACACGTTTATCGTGCTCGCGATGCTGATCCTGTTGATCGGCCCGCTTGCCGCATTGCGCACGCCGACGGATATCTTCCCCGACATCCGCATTCCCGTGATCAGCGTGGTGTGGAATTACGCCGGCCTGCAACCGGACGACATGTCCGGGCGCATCGTCACGTACTACGAGCGCACGCTCGGCACCACCGTCAACGACATCGCGCATATCGAGTCGCAGTCGTTTCGCGGCTACGGCATCGTGAAGATCTTCTTCCAGCCGACCGTGGATATCCGCACCGCCACCGCCCAGGTGACTTCGGTTTCGCAGACGGTGCTCAAGCAGATGCCGCCCGGCACCACGCCGCCGCAAATCCTGAACTACAACGCGTCCACGGTGCCGGTCCTGCAACTGGCGCTGACCAGCAATACGCTCGACGAACAGAAGCTCGCCGACTACGCGACCAACTTCATTCGTCCGCAATTGCTGAGCGTGCCGGGCGTGGCGATTCCCACGCCGTACGGCGGAAAGACGCGTGAAGTGCAGATCGATCTCGACCCGCAGGCCTTGCAGGCGAAAAAACTCTCGGCGAACGATGTCGCCACCGCGCTCGCGCAGCAGAACCAGATCATTCCGGCGGGTACCGAGAAGATCGGCCGCTTCGAATACAACATCAAGCTGAACAACAGTCCGCTTGCTCTCGACGAATTGAACGCGCTGCCGATCAAAACCGTGGACGGCGCCACGATCTATATCCGCGACGTGGCGCACGTACGCGACGGTTATCCGCCGCAAGGCAACGTGGTGCGCGTGGACGGGCACCGCGCGGTGCTGATGAGTATTCTGAAGAACGGCTCCGCCTCCACACTCGACATCATCTCCGGCGTAAAGGCACAACTGCCGCGTATCGAAGCGACCTTGCCGCCCGGACTCAAGCTTGTCACGATGGGCGATCAGTCGACCTTCGTGAAAGGTGCCGTCAGCGGCGTGGCGCGCGAGGGCGTGATCGCCGCCGCGCTCACTTCGCTGATGATCCTGCTGTTCCTCGGCAGTTGGCGCTCCACGCTGATCATCGCGGCGTCGATTCCGCTCGCCGTGCTGGCGGCCATTGCCGGGCTCGCGGCAATGGGCGAAACGCTCAACGTGATGACGCTCGGCGGCCTTGCATTGGCGGTCGGGATTCTGGTCGACGACGCCACCGTCACCATCGAGAACATCAACTGGCATCTGGAACAGGGCAAGGACGTAAAGAGCGCGATTCTCGACGGCGCCGCGCAGATCGTCGCGCCCGCGTTCGTGTCGTTGCTGTGCATCTGCATCGTGTTCGTGCCGATGCTGTTGCTCGACGGCATTGCGCGTTTCCTGTTCGTGCCCATGGCCGAGGCCGTGATCTTCGCGATGATCGCCTCCTTCGTCCTCTCGCGCACTTTCGTGCCGATGATGGCGCAATACCTGCTGCGTGCCCATGCATCGGGCGGCCACGCGTCCGGTGAACTGGCCGCGACGATGGACCCGCATGGCGGCCACTCCCACGCCGCGCCTTCGCGCAATCCGCTGGTGCGCTTCCAGCGCGGCTTCGAGCAGCGCTTCGAACGCGTGCGCGGCGTGTACCGGATCGTGCTCGGTCTCGCGCTCACGCATCGCAAACGCTTCGTGACGGGCTTTCTGATCGTGGTGGGGGCGTCGTTCCTGCTCGCGCCGTGGCTCGGCCGCAATTTCTTCCCCGATATCGATTCCGGCGAAATTGCGATCCACGTGCGTGCGCCGATCGGCACACGAATCGAAGATACCGCCGCGCAGTTCGATCTGATCGAGAACGCGGTGCGCCGCGCAATTCCGCCGGACCAGTTGCGCAGCATCATCGACAACATCGGCTTGCCGAATAGCGGGATCAATCTCACGTATAACAATAGCGGCACGGCTGGGCCGCAAGATGGCGACATTCTGATCTCGCTGAACGAAAATCATCGGCCCACCGCGGACTTCGTGCGCACGTTGCGTGAAACCCTGCCGCGTCAATTTCCGGGCACGACGTTCGCCTTCCTGCCGGCCGATATCGTCAGCCAGATTCTGAATTTCGGCGCACCCGCGCCGATCGATCTGCAAGTGGCCGGTCCGAACCAGGCCGCCAATCACCGGTACGCGAATGAAGTCATGCGCCGCATGCGCATGATTCCCGGCATTGCCGATACGCGCATGCAACAGGCGTCGACGTATCCGCAGTTCACCGTTTCCGTGGACCGCTCGCGCGCCGATCAGCTCGGCATTACCGAACAGGATGTCACCAACTCCGTGGTGGCGAGTCTGTCCGGCACGAGCCAGGTGTCGCCGACGTACTGGCTCAACCCTAACAACGGCGTGTCGTATCCGATCGTCGCGCAGACGCCGCAATATCGCATGACGTCCCTGTCGAATCTGAACAACCTGCCCGTGACCGGCAAGAGCGGCCAGGCGCAGATTCTCGGCGGCATTGCGACGATTACACGCGGCGTGGGCAATGCGGTGGTCTCGCACTACGACATCGAACCGCTCTACGACGTGTTCGCGACAACCCAAGGCCAGGATCTCGGCGCGGTGGCGGCGAAGATTCAGAGCATCCTGCACGCGACGGAGAAAGACGTGCCCAAGGGTTCCATCGTCACGTTGCGCGGACAGGTGCAGACGATGAATAGCGCGTTTCTCGGTTTGTCGCTCGGTCTGGTCGGCGCGATTGCACTGATCTATCTGCTGATCGTCGTGAACTTCCATTCGTGGAGCGACGCGTTCGTGATCGTCACCGCATTGCCCGCAGCGTTGGCCGGCATCGTCTGGATGCTGTTCACCACGCGCACGCCGCTCTCGGTGCCGGCGTTGACGGGCGCGATTCTGTGCATGGGCGTGGCGACCGCCAACAGCATTCTGGTGGTGAGCTTCGCGCGTGAACGGCTGGCCGTCACCGGCAACGCCTTGGTCGCCGCGATGGAAGCGGGCTTTACGCGCTTTCGCCCGGTGTTGATGACCGCACTCGCGATGATCATCGGCATGGCGCCGATGGCGCTCGGTCTCGGCGACGGCGGCGAACAGAACGCGCCGCTCGGCCGCGCCGTGATCGGCGGCCTGCTTTGCGCGACGTTCGCCACGCTGCTGTTCGTCCCCGTCGTATTCAGCATCGTGCACCGGCGCGACGCCGCCGCTCACCGCCCTTCGCACGATCACTCTTCTTCCGAACCCGGAGTCCATCATGTCCACTGAGATCGAGATCAATTCGCCGAAACGGCTGCGTCATCTGAAACTCATCGGTATCGTCGCGCTGCTGGCGGCAGCGGGCATCGTGGCGAGCGGCGTTGCCAGCCGCGTGCATGCGAAACAGGAATTGACCACCTGGTCCGCCCAGCAAGCCGTGCCTACCGTAGTGGCTTACACACCTAAGCGGGACCTCGACGCGCAAGCACTGGTGTTGCCCGGCCGTCTGTCCGCCTTCGTCAATGCACCGATCTATGCGCGGGTGTCGGGTTATCTGCATGCGTGGTACGCGGATATAGGCACGCATGTCAAAGCCGGGCAGTTGCTCGGCGAGATCGATACGCCCGACCTCGACCAGCAATTGCAGCAGGCGCGCGCCGATTTGCAAAACTCGGTGGCCAATGAAAAACTCGCGGCGTCCACCGCGCGCCGCTGGACGCAGATGTTGCAGCAGGACTCCGTCTCGCAGCAGGACGCCGATGAAAAGACCAGCGATCTCGTCGCCAAACAGGCCACCGTCGCCGCCAACGAGGCCAACGTGCGGCGCCTCGAAGCGCTCGAATCGTTCAAGCGCATTACCGCGCCGTTCGACGGCATCGTCACGGCGCGCACCACCGACATCGGCGCGCTCATCAATGCGGGCGGCGGCAATGGGCCCGAACTGTTCTCGGTGTCCGACGCGCATCAGCTGCGCGTCTACGTGAGCGTGCCGCAGGATGAAGCGGCCGCGATCCAGCCCGGCATGAGCGCCACGCTCACGGTGCCCGAGCGGCCGGGCGCGAAGTTCAACGCGAAACTCGTCGACACCGACGACGCCATCACGCCGTCTTCCGGCACCTTGCTGGTCCAGCTCGCGGTCGACAATCACGACGGTTTGCTGATTCCCGGCGAGTACACCGAGGTGCATTTCGCGTTGCCGACCAACGCGCACGCGTTGTCGATTCCGGCGAGCTCGCTGATCTTCCGGCAGAACGGTTTGCAGGTCGCCGTGGTCGGCAAGGGCAATCGAGCGGAGCTCAAGCCCGTATCGATCGCGACCGATCTTGGCACGCACGTCGAAATCGCCTCGGGTTTGAACGCCACGGATCGCGTAATCGACAACCCGCCCGACTCGCTCGCATCCGGCGATAAAGTGCGCTTGCAGACCAGCCCGAGCGGCACGAGCGACACCGCCCTGGCCGGCCGACGCACGGTGGAGAGCACTCATGGATAAACGCCGTCTATGCATCGCACTGGCGGCCGCGGCGTTGCTGAACGGCTGCTCGTTCGCGCCGACTTATCACGCGCCGCCTACCAGCATCCCCACCACGTTCAAAGAAAGCGGCCCGTGGCAGCTCGCCCGACCCGCTGACCGCGTGCCACGCGATGCGTGGTGGAGCGTGTATCGCGACCCCGTGCTCGACCATCTGGAAGAACAGGTGGCCGCCGCGAACCCCGACGTCGCCGCGGCGATGGCGCGCCACGACGAAGCCGCGGCCGATCTCTCGCAGACGCGTTCGGGCCTGTTTCCGACCATCGGCGCCGAAGCCTCGGTCGAACGCCAGCGGCAGTCGGATAACCGGCCGCTGCGTGGCGCGGGACAGCCTGCGGTGTACGGCGCCAATACCGTCGACGTCGGCATCGCCTACGACCTCGACCTGTGGGGCAAGGTCCGCAATGAAGTGGCCGCCGGCCGCGCCGCGATGCAGGCCAGCGAGGCCGACCTCGAATCGGTGCGTCTGAGTTTGCAGGCGAATCTCGCGAGCGTCTATTTCAACCTGCGCGGCCTCGATGCCCAGCAGCAACTGCTAAACGATACGATCGACACCTACCAGCGCGCCCTCACGCTCACGCTGAGCCGCCACGCCGGCGGCATCGCATCGGATCTCGATGTATCGCGCGCGCAGACGCAACTCGACACCGCGCGCGCTTCCGCCGACGACATCGCCGCGCAGCGCGCGCTCTTCGAACACGCGATCGCCAGCCTGACCGGTGCGCCCGCGTCCAGTTTCACGCTCGCCGCCGTGACCGACTCTGCCTACTTGCCGTCCATTCCGACCGGCGTGCCGGCGGCGCTGCTGCAACGGCGCCCCGATATCGCCGCGGCCGAACGGCGTGTTGCCGAGGCGAACGCGCAGATCGGCGTCGCCAAGGCAGCGTTCTTTCCGGACATTTCGCTCGGCCTCGACGGCGGCTATCAAAGCGACACGCTCTCGCCGTGGCTGATCGCGCCGAACGAAATGTGGTCGGTCGGGCCGAGCCTCGTATTCACGCTCTTCGACGGCGGCCGCCGCGCGGCGATCACCGATCGGGCCCGCGCCAAGCTCGCGGAAAATGGCGCCAAGTACAAGGCCGCTGTGCTGCTCGCCTTCCAGCAGGTCGAGGACAACCTCGCGCAACTGCATCATCTCGGCGACGAGGCCACGAAACAGAACGAAGCGCTCATCGCTGCGCAACGCACGTTGACGCTGTCGATGTCGCGCTACCGTGACGGCGTGGTCAGCTATCTCGACGTGGTGACGGCGCAGACTACCGAACTCGATACGCAGATCTCGGCGCTGAACCTCAATACGCGGCGTTTGCTGGCTTCCGTGGCGTTGATCGAGGCATTGGGCGGTGGCTGGTCGGCCGACGCCGCCAGGAGCGCCCCTGACGTCCAGGCGGCGCAGGCACAAACGCACGCGAACGCCGCTAAAGCACGCGTTGCCGACGCCGCGGGTTAACGCGTCCCACGGTACATAAAAAAAAAATCGCCGGCTCATCACCGGCGACTTTTGCGTTTGCGCGGGCGCTCGCGTCGAGCGGATAGTCCGCTCGCTTCGCTCAGAACCTGTGCCGCACGCCGACGGCCACCACGGCCTGCCGGTTGTTCGAAGAGGCCGCCAGCGAATAGATCGAGGCATTGCCGAGCACCGCGATGCCGTCCGCACCCGACACGTGCTGGTAAACGCCTTCGAGATACAGATCGGTGCGGCGCGACAAGGCGTAATCCGCTTGCAGCATGAACTGATTCCATTTCGGCGAGACGCTCTTGCCCGCGTCGCTGAAATGTCCGTCGGTAAATGTATAAGAACCGCCGAGTGTGAACGCGGGCGTTAGCGCGTAGCGGGCGTTCAGCTCGTAATTGTTGAAGGTCAGCAGATCGCCATTGAGCGTGGAATAGGCGCCGCCTTGCATGATCTGATGCGGGTCGTCGAGCATCGTACGCGTGAAGACGAGGCCGACCGTCGCCGCGCCGAACGTATAGCGCCCCGCCGCGCCGAGAATGCGTTGACGCGCGCCGGTGAAGGTCGCATCGCCGTCGCTGCTGCTCACCGCGCCACCCGTATTGGCGGGCTGATTGACGCCGCCCGGCTGGTTGATCTGCAGATACGCGACGGCCAGATTGAACGGACCGCCCGCCCACTGGGCGCCGAGGCTATAGGCGTTGTTGTTGCTGAAGCCGCCCGCCGCGTTGCTGAACGCGTAGGCGCCGCCGACCGTGAGACCGTCATAGGTCGCACTGCGGAATTTCAGCGCGTTGTTCATGCGCAGATCGTTGTTGAGGTTGTCGTTATCGAACGGGTGATCGGCGATATTGCCGCCGAAGCCCGAACCGGTCGCCGACAGCGGCGCGACGAAATCCACCAGAAAGTCGTATTGCCGACCCAACGTCACAGTGCCCCACTGCTTGCTCGCGATACCCACCCATGCTTGCCGGCCGAACTCGTCCCCGCCGTTGGAGAATTTGCCGCTGTCGATATTGAAGCCGTTCTCGAGATCGAAGACCGCGCTCAATCCGCCGCCCAGATCTTCGTTGCCGCGCAGGCCCCAGCGATCCGTGCTCACGTTGCCGCTTTCCATCATCCAGTTGCTTTTACCGCCGGTGGCCGTCTTCTGATTGCTGATGTAGTCGAGACCCGTATCGAGCGTGCCGTAGAGCGTCACGCTGCTTTGCGCATGTGCTGCCGCACAGAAGGTGCCGGCCAGCGCGACGAGTGTGGTTGCCAATGCTTTGTTCATGTTTGATTCCGGGTAAGAGAAGGCGCCGGCCCGCGCATTGTCGGACCGATCCCGCACACCGTGCGGGTAGCCGCAATGTAGATAGACGCGGTGACACATCCGTGATCAAAACCAGCCGTTTCATGAAACGTTTTTTATCTTCGTGACATGCATCCGGCGAATGCCTGATTCATCGGCTCACGGACGCTCGAACGGATAAATATCTTTTCATGCACACACCGCCGATCCGCTAAAGCCGGTTGACTATCCTTCTCATCAACCGATCCACGAATGCAGTGAGATTCGCGCATCGGCCCATCCAACTTGATTTGTGAGGATTACGAACATGAAATCTCTGTCGCTCGCCATCGCTTTCATCGGCGCTACCGCAACGGCTTCCGCCTTCGCTCAATCGACCACGACACCGACCCAACAGCCCAGCGCACCGTCGATGCAGGTTGCCGCGAATAGCACCGCAGCGATCAATGCCGCCGGTTCGTGGGTTCCGCCGTATGGCCAGGCCACCGGCGAAAAGACGCGCGCGCAGGTCTATCGGGAACTGGTACACGCAGAGAAGGACGGCCAGCTCGCGTATCTGAACTCGACGATTTACGCGCACTGAGACGCCTGCAATGCTCGATCTCCGACCACGCGCCACTCTCGCGCTGCTGCTCGCCACCGGCCTCGCGGCCGCGGCCGCTTCGGCCGTCGCCGCGCCGCCGGTGGGCGGCACGCTCAGCCGTTCCACGACGCTGTCATCCGCTGGAAAGTGGAGTTCGCCGACCGCCACGAACGATCACGGCAAGACGCGCGCTCGGGTCTACCGCGAATTGATCAAAGCCGAGGGTGACGGTCAGATGAACTATCTCAACCAGCTCTACCGTTAATCGCACCACCCTCTTCCTCACCGACGATATCGATGACTCTTCGCACCGCGATCAAACGCTCCGCGCACTTCGCCGCGGCCGCTGTCGCAGCCGGACTCCTGTTGTCCGGCTGCGCGACGACACCTTCGAGCACTGCCGACAGCTGCGTCGGCCCACCCAGTTACTGCAACATCTACTTTGGCTCCTAAAAGGAAGAGCGCGCTACCCTCGCGGATAGCGCGCTCTTTTAATGACTGCTCCGATTCTAGAACGAGTGCCGCACGCCGACTCGGCCGACCACCTGTTTGCCGTTGGACGACGGATCGAAGCCGGCAATCTGCGCGACTGCGCCGCCGCTTGCTTTCTGCAGCGCGGCGAGTGCATACACGGCGGTACGTTTCGACAGTTCGTATTCCGCGCTCAGATTGAGCTGCTGATACTTCGGCTCCTGATTGGTGGCGTGATCCCGGCCATCCGTGTAGGTGTAGCCTGCTGCGAGATTGAGCTGACTAGTCGCGGCGAACGTGCCGGCAATTTCATAGTTCTGGAATTTGACGTCCTGACCCGCGTCGCCCTGCTGGAAATTGACATTGGTGAAGTTGCCCATGACCTTGAACTTGCCGAGTTGATACGAAGCGCCGGCGGCAAAGATGCCCTGACTACGCGCATTGGCGAGAAAGTTGCCGTACACGGCATTGGTAAATCCCGGGCTGTTCTGATAGCTCTGAATCGACTCCTCCGGATCATTGACACGCAAATAGCCCGCACCAATGGAAAACGGCCCATTCGCATACGCCGCCGCCGCGCTATAAGCCGCATTATTCGAAAACTGCCCTGCCTGACCGCCAAACGAATAGAGCGCTTCGCCGGTAAATCCGCCGATGGTGGGACTCTTGTACTTCACGGCATTGCTGATTGCAAAGCCGTTATCGAGGTTATCCATGTCGTTGGGATGGGAGAAATACCAGCCACCGTAGCTATCGTTGAGCGAGAACGGTTCAATGAGATCGACGACGGGATCCCACTGCCGCCCGAGGGTGACGGTACCGACCGTCTGACTGGCGAGACCCACATAGGCGTTACGCGAGAACGCGAGCCCGCTGCCGAGACTACCGTTAGTCGAATTGAAACCGCTTTCGAGATCAAAAATAGCGGACAGTCCGCTACCGAGATCTTCTTTGCCTCTCAGCCCCCAACGGCTGCCTGCGCTCACGCCGCTGGCCATCTGATAGAGACGGCTGCCGTTGACGTTGCTGGCGAAATCGATACCTGTGTCGAGGAGCCCATAGAGCGTGACGCTGCTTTGCGCATGCGCCGACGACGCGATACCGACGCAAAACAATGCCCCGACCAATTGCGCCAGCTTCATCTTCTGATTCATGAATCACCTTCCATTTAATTGAGGATGCCTGAAAACAGCGACCGCATTGCAATGGATGCAGCCACGAGACGAATATATCGAGATCAGAAAACATCGCCCCTGCAAGACAGACTTTCAATAAATGCGTTGGATTTTCATGCCCCGATCATTGACGGGAGTACATGAACGGGTCGAGGAAGCAGAGGGAACGAGAGAGAAGGAAGAAAAAGCAACGCACGCGTCCGCCAACACGGACGCAGAAAGGAATGGTTTAGAAGAAGTACCGCGACGGCGCGCGCAGCGCCGCCGGAAGAATGACTGCTGTGTCGCGAACGCGGAATGTGCGAGAGCACAGATTCCAGATGCACCACTACCGTGGCTGCGCGGGGGACCCGCTTAAAGGCTGGCGGTGTAAAGCCGCTTTCTTTGCCTACTTTCTTTGCGGCAAGCAAAGAAAGTAGGTGCCGCCCCGCACAGGGGCAACACTAATAGACCACCACGAAAAGAAGAAACCCCAAACAGAAAACTAAACACCAACCGAAACCTGATACCCAAACCGACTAACCGTCTCAATCCGAACCTCAGGCAAATCACCCAAAAGTTTCCTCCTCAACCGAGAAACAACCAGATTGACACTAGAAGGATCGACATCTTCCTTCTCCGGCCAGGCATACCGAATAAGCTGATCCCGCGCCACAGGCGCATTAACCTGCTTGATCAGACACTCGAGCAAAAGAAACTCTCTACGAGTGACCCCGACCCTCCGCCCACCAAAAACAAGCTCCCGAGTAGCGGTATCCAGAGAGGGCTCATCAACCGAGGAAAAAAAAGAAGAAGGACCCGAGCCCCCAACAACTGCTCGCCCCATTCCGATGCGCTGCAAAGCCTGCATCCGCTCATGCATTTCAATAAACGAGTAAGGCTGACAGAAGCAAGCATCCGCGCCGGCGCGCAAAACTTTGGTGCGATCCTGCGCCGTAGCCGCGCCCAGTACAGCTACAATCGCCGCCCCACTCCCAGCCGAAGCAAACTTGACAACAAACTCCAGCAACGCAGAATAAAACCCCACCTCCAACACCATCAAAACGATCGCATCAAACGGTTCCTGAGCCGCGAGAAAGACCCCATCCCGCAGATCATCAGCTCGCTGCAAACTATGTGCGCTCTCCTGAAGCGCCTTGAAAAGCCACGCAGCTTCCGGATGAGAAGGCCCCACGAAGAGAACGCGCATTCACGCCCCCGCAAGAACAAGAAAAGAAATCAGGCTCATGCAAGTGTCCTCGACCAGCATTCAATCGATATTCGAGTACCCGGCTGCGCATTACCGATTTTCATCGTGAAGTCATGCACCCGCATCACCGCGGAGACAATACTCAGCCCCAGCCCTGACCCGGCCAGATGCCGCGTACTCTTACCGCGATAGAATCGCTGCAAAACCGCATCACGCTCATCGGCAGCAATACCGGGCCCGTTATCGACAATATCCACCTGCGGCCCAGCAGCCGTCTGACGCAACTCCATCCGCACCACGCCGCCTTCAGGCGTGAACTTGATCGCGTTATCCACCAGATTGCTCAACGCTTCAAAGAGCAACGCACGATCGCCATAGATCGCATCCACAGGTTGCGCATGAACAGAAAGCTGAATGGAACGGCTCTCAGCGAGCGGCTCGTACAGTTCGCCGACCTCTTCGATCAGCGTCTCCAACTGCATCTCACCGAAGCCGCCGCGCCGCTGCAACGTACCAATCTCGGAGATCCGCAGCATCGCGCGGAACCGATCGAGCAGCGCATCCGTTTCCGTGCGCGCGCGCTCCACCAGATTCGCCAACTCGGCGTCGTCGAGCGTCCCGGTCCGCTCCGCCGCGTGCGCAAGCACCGTCCGCACATGCGCAAGCGGTGTACGCAAATCATGCGCGATGCCATCGCAAGCGCCCTTCACTTCGTTCATCAGACGCTCGACTTCGGCGAGCATATGATTCACGAGATGCGCGAGCATATCCACTTCGTCGCGTCCGCCGATCGGCAAACGCTGCGCGAGATCGCCCTGCGCGATGCGCTGCGTGACGCGCCGGATCGCTCTCAGACGGCGCATCTGCCGCACGCTCAGTGCGAGACCACCGGCCACACCGGCGAGCAGGCAGAAAACACCTCCGCCCACCAGCGCATTGATGATGGTCTCGCGAATCCGCAGAATGTGCGTCAGGTCACGCGCGACCACGAGCGTCGAGCCGTCCTTGCGACGCTCGGCCATGGCGCGCACCACCGGTGCCTGATCGTTACGCCCGAGCGCGAGCGTCAGATCGAGCGTCTTGCCGGTGCGATTGGTGGGCAGCGCGCCCGGATAGGCGAGCACGTCGCCGGCCAGCAGCCGGCCGTCGGCGGCGAACAGGCCGTAGTAATTCGTGTGCATGCGCTCATGCTCGATGCGCCGGTGGATCGCGTCCGCGAGACCCGAATCGGGCAGCGAATCGAAGTAGATCACTTGCCAGTCCATCACCACATCGGTCTCACGCTCCATGTCGCCGGTCACGGCCCAGCCGATGAAGCCCAGCAGCAGCATCACGGAAAACGAAAAGATGACCGCGTAAACGGAGAGCAGGCGAAAGGTGGTGGAATGCCAGCGCCGCCCGAGCGCAGATTGAGCGGGGAAGGTTGTGTCCATCAAAATGTGTCGCTCATGCGAGGATATAACCCGAGCCCCGCACGGTCTGAATCATCGGCGTCACGCCGGGCGGGTCGATTTTCTTACGCAGGCGTCCCATGTGCACGTCGATCAGATTGGTGCCCGGATCGAAGTGATAGCCCCACACGGCCTCGAACAGCATGGTGCGCGTGATGGTCTGCCCCGCGTGGCGCATCATGAATTCGAGCACGCGGTACTCGGTGGGCAGTAGAACGATTTCCTCGCCGTCGCGCTGCACCTTGCGTGAAATCAGATCGAGTTCGAGCGGGCCAACGCGCAAGTGCGTTTCGAGTTGCGCGGCCGGCGTCTGACTGCGGCGCAGCAGCACTTCGAGGCGCGCGGTCATCTCTTCGGGGTCGAACGGCTTGGTCAGATAATCGTCGCCGCCGGCGCGCAGGCCGCGCACCCGCTCATCCACGTCGCCGAGCGCGCTCAACATCAGCACCGGCGTCTGAATGCCGATGCTGCGCATGGTGGTGAGTATCGTCAGGCCGTCCATGCCGGGCAGCATGCGGTCGAGCGTGATCACGTCGTAGTCTTCGCTGATCGCGCGCGCCATGCCGTCGCGGCCGTTGGCCACCCAATCCACGGTGAAGCCGCGGCTTTTCAGTTCACCGACAATTTCATTCGCGGTAATTTCATCATCTTCGATCGTCAGTACTCGCGACATGATCATTGCATGCGCCACAGCCCGCTCTACCGATGCAAGCGGCGGGCGCGACCGGTTATCAGTAGAAGGACATGATGCCATATTCGGCTTGCGCGTTCAGAGCACGGGCGTGCGGTTCGACGAATGTCGGCGCTTTGCCTCGGTGCCTGCATGCAGGCTACGCGGGGGCTGATAGCGGATAGATGTCCGCTTCATGAAGAAAAATTTAAGTTCGCCGCAAAGTCATGAAAACCCGGCAAATCACGCCAGGATAAAACAAGTTTAATGTTGCCGACGCCGCTCCGGCAGGCGAGCTCCACTAGCCTGATGTCAACCCGCAGCCCTCAACGCGGGACGACTCGAACCCTCTCGTGGATGACATGAACATGAAGCTTGCAACGAAAACCCTGCTCAGCGCCCTTCTTCTGATTGGCAGCGCATCGGCCATGGCCGCACCGCATCTCACGCCGCAGCAATGCAACGATTATCCGTTCACACCGTTGAAAGGCGAAGTGACGCACAAGCAGTTGATGCGCGAACTCGGCGAACTCGAAGCGGTCGGCTATCAACCGACCGCCGATGACGACGACTACCCGCGCGATCTGCAACACGCGGAGAATAAGCTGCAGGCCGAGTATCGCGCGGACTGCATGCCGGCCGCGCCGCGCGTGTCGGCAAGCAATGCCCAGATGCCGACTAGCGCGGCGCCCGTGCAAGCCGCGAATCAGCCGGCCGGTTGAGCACGGCAGCGGTGGAGCACGGTCAGGCCGTCGGCGATTCGTCGAATGATCCGCGCTCGAGCGCAACACGGCGCGCCCGGCGCTCCGCACGCTTGCGATGCAGCTCCGCAAGCCGCCGCCGTCCATGCGTGAGCGATGCGACCGCATGGAACGCGACCGGCGCGAACACCAGCCCGAACAGCGTGGCGGCCAGCACGCCGCCGAATACGCCAGTGCCGATCGAGCGGCGGCTTTCGGCGCCCGCGCCGCTCGACACCACGAGCGGCACGACGCCGAGCAGGAACGCCGCCGAGGTCATTACGATCGGCCGAAAGCGTGCGCCCGCGGCTTCGGTCACGGCGCGCGTCAATGGCAGGCCACGCTGGTACAGATCGCGGGCGAACTGCACGATCAGAATCGCGTTCTTCGCTGCGAGGCCGATCACCGTGATCATGCCGACCTTGAAGTACACGTCGTTGGGCATGCCGCGCAACAGCACCGCGGCGACCGCGCCGATCACACCGAGCGGCACGACCATCAGCACCGCAAGCGGAATCGTCCAGCTTTCGTAGAGCGCGGCCAGCGCCATGAACACCGCCAGCAACGAGAGGCCGATCAACAGCGGCGTGAGTTTCGCGGCCGCGGTTTCCTCGCGTGCCGCATCGACCCAGTCACAGCGCACGCCGACCGGCAACGAAGCGGCAAGCCGCTCCATCTCCGCCATCGCCGCACCGGAACTGTAGCCGGGCGCAGCGTGGCCGCTCACGTCGAGCGACGGATAACCGTTGTAGCGCGTCAGCATCACCGGGCCGATCGACCACTGACGCGTCGCGATGGCCGAAAGCGGCACCATGCCGCCCGTCGCGTTGGGCACGGCGAGCGCGAGCAGATCGTCTTCGGTCATGCGCGTGGCGGCGTCGGCGGCGATCATCACGCGGCGCATGCGGCCGCCGGCCGGGAAATCGTCGATATAGGTCGAGCCGAAGGTGCTGCCCAGCACGTCGGCGATGCGATCGAACGACACGCCGAGCGCATACGCCTTCGCGCGGTCGACGATGAGTTCGACGCGCGGCGCGTCAGGCAGATCTTCCGAGTGCACCGAGGCCAGCACCGGACTCGCCTTGGCCTGCGCGAACAGTTGCTCGCGCGCGGCCTTCAGCGCATCGAGCCCCACGCCGCCGCGATCTTCGAGGCGGAACACGAAACCGTCGGAATGTCCGAGTCCCGGCACCGAAGGCGGCAATTGCGCCTCGACGCTGCCGTCCAGAATCTTGTCGAACTTTGCGTTGAGCCGGTCGCGCAGGGCCAGTGCATCGATATCGCGCTTGCCCCAATCCTTGAGTTCGACGAACCCCATCGCCACGTTCTGACCGCTGCCCGAAAAGCTCCAGCCGATCACACTCGTAACGTTCGCGATGGCGGGCTCGGCGTGGAGAATCTCTTCCATGCGTTGCACCACGGCCAACGTGCGTGCCTGGGTGGCGCCCGCGGGCAATTGCACCATCACCTGCAACTGGCCTTCGTCCTCGCTCGGTAGAAAACCGCCGGGCATTTGCCAGTAGAGCACACCGCACGCACCCACCAGCACCGCGTAGACGGCCAGCATCGGGCCGATGCGGCGCAGCGTGCGCGCGGTCAGCCCGCGATACCCACGCGCGGCGCGGTCGAAACCGGAGGTGAAGCGGCTTGCCGCACCTGCCGCGAAACCCAGCAGTCCACGGCGCGCATCGCGTTGACGCACCGATTGGGTGTGCGCCTTCAGCAGATTCGCGCACAACGCGGGCGTCAACGACAAGGCCATGAACGACGACACCAGCATCGACGCGATCATCGCCACCGCGAATTGCCGGTAAATCCCGCCGACGCCGCCGGGAAAAAACGCCATCGGCACGAACACCGCCGTCAACACCGCGGTCACGCCGACGATCGCCCCGCCGATCTGCGACATGGCCTTGCGCGTGGCCTCGCGTGGCGGCAGGCCCTCGTCTTCCATCACGCGGTGCACGCTCTCCACCACCACGATCGCGTCGTCGACGAGAATGCCGATGGCAAGCACGAGGCCGAACATCGTGAACACGTTGATCGACAGACCGCACGCATACATGGCGAGAAACGCGCCCATCAGCGTGACCGGAATCACCACGGTCGGCACCAGCGTATAGCGCAGATCGCGCAGGAACAGCCACATCACGAAGAACACCAGCACCACCGCTTCCGCGAGCGTGACGAGCACCTCGTGAATCGCGATCTGCACGAAGTGCGCATTGTCGAACGGGATTTCGATGGCGACGCCCGAAGGCAATCCTTTCGCCAACTCGGCAAGCCGCGCGCGAATCGCGTTCGACGTTTCCAGCGCGTTGCCGCGTGGCCCGAGTTGAATCCCGACCGTCGCCGCAGCCTTGTCGTTCAGGCGCGAATAGTACGAGTAATTGTCACGCCCGAGTTCGACTCGCGCGACGTCGCGCAGGCGTACAGCCGAACCGTCCGGCCGCGCCTTCAGCACGATCTGGCCGAATTCCGCCGGCGAGATCAACTGGCCCTTCACGCTCACTGAGGCCGTCAGTTGCTGGCCCGGCACGAACGGCGCGTCGCCGAGCGTGCCTGCCGTGACGGTCGCGTTCTGTGCGGCGATCGCGGCGTTCACTTCGGCGGCGCCGAGGCCGTATTCGCGCAGCTTCATCGGATCGAGCCAGATGCGCAGCGCTTCGTCGGCGTCCCAGAGTTGGGCCGAGCCCACGCCCGGCGCGCGCTTCAGCTCGCGCAAAACGTAGCGGCTCAGATAGTCGCTCAATTGCACGGAGTCGCGCGTGCCGTCGGTGGAACTCAGCGCGACCAGCATCAGGAACGTGTTGGCCGCCTTGAACACGCTGATGCCCTGCTGCACCACCTGCTGCGGCAAACGCGGCTCGACCTGCTTGAGCCGGTTCTGGATGTCGACCAGCGCGAGATCCGGATTGGTGCCGGGCGCGAAGGTCGCGTCGATTTCGAGCTCGCCCAGGTTGTCGCTGGTCGTTTGGTAGTACAGCATATTGTCGGCGCCATCGAGACTCTCCTCGATGATGCTGCCGACGCTCTCGTCCACGACTTCAGTCGACGCCCCCGGATACATGGCGGATATCACGATGCGCGGCGGCGCAAGGCGCGGATACTGCGCCACCGGCAGTTGCGGAATAGCCAGCGCGCCCGCCACGACAATGGCGAGCGCGACGATCCATGCGAAGACCGGGCGGTCGATGAAGAAAAATGGCACTCAAAGAATCCGTTCAGATGGTCTGGAGGCGCGGTGCATCGACGAGACGGGCCATATGCAGCACGTCGGCCAA
Source organism: Paraburkholderia sp. RL17-373-BIF-A (assembly GCF_046030175.1). Classification (NCBI taxonomy): domain Bacteria; kingdom Pseudomonadati; phylum Pseudomonadota; class Betaproteobacteria; order Burkholderiales; family Burkholderiaceae; genus Paraburkholderia; species Paraburkholderia sp. RL17-373-BIF-A. Next base: position 94,386 of record NZ_JARESO010000001.1, on the reverse strand, counting down.
CACGCCGTCACGCAGGGCAAAACCGCGCGAGCTGCCTTCTTCGACAAAGCCGAACTTGCGATACAGCGCAATGGCCGGCGTATTGTCGGAAAACACCGTGAGGTCGATGCGGCGCAAACCGAGCGACGCATCCGCGCAATCGATCAAGCCTTGCAAAAGCGCGGCGCCGACACCGCGGCCACGATACGCGTCGTGCACGGCCAGGCCCAAATGCGCGCAGTGCGCGCGGCTCGACCGATGGACCTCGAGGCCGGCATGGCCGACCATGCGTTCGTCGATAATCGCGCACACGTTCACGCCGCCTTTGAGGCGCCGCTCGTACCAGGCCGCGAGTTGCTCAGGACTGCGATAGCCGACCGACAGCGTGCCGCGCCGCACACCGGGCAAGCTCATGATCTCGGCGAACGCATCCATGTCCGACGATTCGAGAGCGCGCACCATAATACATTTGTAATGTGCAGCGTCGTCCGGCAACCTTGTTTGTTTCATGGTCTTATTCCGCTGCGAGATGGGCGGCCGATGGCGGCGACATCCAGGGCGCCGGCTCGCGCAGCCGCGCCATGAAGAAACAATCGATCAGCACGCCGCGGCGCAATACCGCGCCGCGCTGATGCGCTTCGATCTCGAAGCCGAACTTGCGATATAGCGCGAGTGCTGCGTGGTTATCGGTGTAGACATGCAACTCGACGCGCCGCAGACCGAGCCAGTTGTCGGCGAGATTGAGCAGTTCGGCCATCAAGGCATGACCGATGCCGCGCCGCTGCCATGCGTCGTGCACGCCGATGCCAAGCGATGCCGCATGCGCACGGCGCCCCTTGAAAGGCCTGAGGCTCGCCGAACCGACCAGCGTGTCGCCGACCGTCGCCGCGATCGCGATTTCGGGCGCCTCGAGTTTTTCCAGGTACTCGCGGGTGCTCGCAATGGTCCGAAACGGCAGTTGCGGATTGCCGTTCATCGCCGCGGGCAACTGGAGCAGCGCGTGAAACTGTTCTGTGTCGGCCACGCGCAATGCGCGCAGCGTCAGGCCCTCGGGCAAGCTCTCAGGGTTTGATTTTGTTTTTATTTGTCGATCCATGGGCTCATAACGTCAATTCGAATGACCTCACCAGAATGCCAGGCAGTTGCATGCCGCCCGTGGCGCGCTCGCCCCATGTCGAGTCGCTCAATAGCAGTTCGGCTTGCGCGCCGAGTTGTTCGAGTTCGCTGCCGAGCAAACGGTACAGGCTGTCGTCGAAACGCATGGCTTCGAGCGGTGCGACGATTTCTCCGTTCTCGACCCAGAACGTCGCGAAGCGCGTCATGCCGGTGAGGCGGCAATTCATGCGGTCCGAGAAGTTCACGTACCACAGGTTGCCGATGTAGAGCCCGGTGCCGATCTTGGCGAGCACGTCTTCTTCCAGCAGATCGCCCGCTTGCATCGACAGCGCGGCCGGCGACTCGCTGGCCAGCGCACCGTTGGGCGTCAAGCCGTACTCGCGCGCGCTGCGTGCGTTGGTCAGGCGTTCGGCACTGCGGCCGGCCTCGATCAGCGGGACGCTGTCACGCAGGTAGCCGTCGTCGTTGAAGCCTGGCGTGATGCCGAGGCTCAGATCTTCGCTGATGGTTACGCGCGGGTCGACTACGATTTCTCCCACATGCAGCTTGTACAACTCGCTGCGCGAGCTCGCCTGGGCGCGCGCGGAAAAGCCGCTCCATGCGGTGACCCCGAGCAGTTCCGCGAGCGCGGCGGGTGCCAGATAGGAACGGTAGCGTCCCGGAGCCAACGTGCGCGGCGTGCGCGCCAGAACGGCAAGACGTGTCGCGGCCTGTTCGACTTTGCGCGCGAACACGGCATCGCTCCAGTCGTCGCCAGCGTAGCTGGTTTTGATCGCGCGGCCACTCGGGTCGTACAGCGACCAGCTGAAGTTGAAGTTGTCCACTTCGTACCAGCCGCGGCTGCCCTTCGTCGATGCGAAGCCGCGCACAATGGTGCCGCCCGCATAGAAGCCCACGAAGTCGAGCCCGTGCGCACATTCCGCGACGATGCGCGCGAGGCCGTCGGAATTCGCCAGCTTGCCGGAGCGCTGCGTGGTGCGCTGCCATTTCGAGGTGTCGAACAGCAGATGCGGATCGTCCGCCGCATCGCGCAGACCTTCGCGCAAGGTGGCGAGGGCTGCGCTCACTTCGTCGAGATCCTGTTGCAGATCGCCGCATACGGTCAGCGTGGAATAGGCCTGACGTGCGCCGTCGATCAGGCGCAAGGTCAGCTTGCCTTGCGACACGCTGCCGGTCTGCCGCACCTTGCCCGAATTGAAGCGAATGAAGTCGGACTGCTCGCCGGCAAATGAACTGAGGGTGGTTTCGCCGCCTTGTTGCAGGCGCTCGATCGCATCGGCGAGCAAAGTGAAATGCCGCTCCCAATCCACCGACGTAGCCGCGCGCGAAGAGATGAACTGGCTCATCATGCGCCTCCGAACACGTCGACGTCGCTGAACACGCAGGCCGGCGACGCATGGCCGACGCGGATGATCTGCGCGGGTTCGCCCTTGCCGCACATAGATGTGCCATACACTTCACGCGTGGCCGCATTGCCCACCGCACTCAGGCTGCGCCAGAAATTCGCCGAAATACCGCGGTAATTCGGCTGTTTGACGACCTGCGTGAGCTTGCCGTTCTCGATCAACTGGCCGAACTCGCAGCCGAACTGGAATTTGTTGCGATGGTCGTCGATCGACCAGGACGTGTTGGTGCGCATCAGAATGCCGTGTTCGATGTTGCCGATCATCTCCTCCAGCGAACTCTCGCCGGGCTCGATATTCAGATTCGCCATGCGGTCGATCGGCGGCCGGTTCCAGTTCGACGCGCGCGAGTTCGCCACACCCGCCATGCGTGCGCGCTGTTGCGACAGCGCGCCGCCGAGCGGACGTTCCAGCACGCCGTTGCGAATCAGATATTGCTTATGCGCTTCAGTGCCGTCGTCGTCGAAAGCGTAGGCTGCCGCTTCTTCGCGCAGCTCCGGATCGAAGGTGACGTTCAGCAGTTCCGAACCGTAGCGATACGAACCGAACATGTCCTGCTTGACGAAGCTCCAGCCCGCGAAGTTGCGCTCGTCGCCGAGAATGCGATCCAGTTCGAGCGGATGGCCGATCGATTCGTGAATCTGCAGCATCATCTGGTCGGGCATCAGTAATAGATCGCGCTTGCCCGACGGGCAATTCGGCGCGGCCAGCAATTGCAGCGCCTCATTGGCGACGCGCGCGCCCGAGCCTTCGAAACCAAAGCGCGTCAGCACTTCCATGCCGCCCTGTCCAAGCGTGCCGTAGTTGCCGCCCAGCGTGCGTACTTGCGTATCGCCGTGCGCATGCGCGGCGACGCTCAATTGCGGCATCACGAAGCGGAACTGCTGGTCGATCCGCACGCCGTCGCCGGTCATGTAGAGTTGATCGGTGTGCGTGATCTGCACCGCCGCCACACGTTCGACAATCTTTGCATCGAGGTTCGCGCCCGCGCATTCCGCGCCGAGAAGCTCGAGCCATTCGGTGCGGCTCGGTAACGCGCGTTGCGCATTCGGCGACACGTACTGCCCGCTCACAATCGGACGTGCAACTTCGCGATGGTCGATCAGCGAGAAAGCCGCGCTCGCTTCAGCGCGCGCGGTCGCCATATCGAGCGCCGTCTGCAAACCCGCTGCCGACAGATTCGCGGTCGCGGCATAGCCCGCGCCGGCGCCCACCCACGCGATCAGCATCGCACCGCGATCGCGCACCGTGCGCAGCGGCTGCGCGATGTCATTGCGGATCTCGTGGTCGTCGACCTGTTCGTCGACAATGCGCAGCGACCAGAACGCCGCGCGGCTCTTCAGCGTTTGGGCGGCTTGCGCCCAACGTTCGTCAATCATTGGCGTGTCCCGTATGAGTCGCGGCGGCGCCCGGCTCCGGCACGTTGAGCGACGAGGCCAGCAGCGACTGGGTATAAGGATGCGACGGCGCATGCAACACATCGAGTGTGGCGCCCGCTTCGACGATGCGTCCCGACTTCATCACAATCACGCGATGCGCCATGGCTCGCATCACCGCCAGATCGTGCGTAATGAACAAATAGCTTAGCTTGTACTTTTTCTGCAGATTTGTCAGCAGATTCAGCACCTGTTTCTGGATCGAGACGTCGAGCGCGCTGGTCGGCTCGTCGAGCACGATCAATTCCGGCTGGACTGCCAGCGCGCGCGCAATCGCAATGCGTTGACGCTGCCCGCCGGAGAATTCGTGCGGATAACGCAGCATCGCGTCGGCGGGCATGCCGACTTCTTCAAGCAGGCTGCCGACGCGCGCGCGCCGTGCCTTCGCATCCACTTCCGGCCGATGCACGGCCAGGCCCTCGCCGATGATCTGCTCCACCGTCATGCGTGGCGACAGCGAACCGAACGGGTCCTGAAACACGACTTGCATGCGCGAATACAGCGCGCGGCGCGAGCTCGCCGTCTTGAGCGTGGAAAGCGGCAAGCCGTCGATATGGATATGACCGGCGGCCGGCTGCTGCAGGCCGAGCACGGTGGCGGCCAGCGTCGATTTACCCGAACCCGATTCACCGACGATGCCGAGTGTTTCGCCGCGCCGCACGCTCAGATCGACGTCCTGCACCGCGCGAAACGTGGAGCGCCCGAACATGGACCGCCAGCCTTTCGCCGACGTGCGGTAATCGACGGCCAGGCCTTGTACTTCCAGCAGCCGACGCGCGCCCTCCTCGACCGGCTCCACCGCGCGTTGCGGATCGCTGTCGAGCAGCCGCCGCGTGTACGGATGCTGCGGGCTCGTGAACAGCGCCTCGGTCGTATTGGTTTCGACCAGCACGCCCTTTTCCATCACCGCGACGCGCTGCGCAAAACGCTTCACCAGATTCAGGTCGTGCGTGATCAGCAGCACGGCCATGCCGCGTTCGGCCGCTTCCTGTTCCTGCAATGAAATCAACAGGTCGACGATTTGCTGGCGAACGGTGACGTCGAGCGCGGTGGTCGGTTCGTCCGCGAGCAGCAAACGCGGACGGCAGGCGAGCGCCATGGCGATCATCGCGCGCTGCCGCTGGCCGCCGGACAACTGATGCGGAAAGCTGTCAATGCGCCGTTCCGGTTCGGGAATGCCGGTGCGCCTGAGCAACTCGATGCCGCGCTCGCGCGCCGCATTCGGCCGCAAACCTTCGTGCAGACGCAGACTCTCGGCGATCTGTTTGCCGATAGTGAAGAGCGGATTGAGCGCCGTCATCGGTTCCTGGAACACCATCGCGACGTCCGCGCCGCGCAGGCCACGCATCTGTTGCTCGGTTTTCTGCAGCAGGTCTTCACCATCGAGCAGCATGCGGCCGCTCAATTCGGCATGCTCGACGAGCCGCAGAATGGATAACGCGGTCACGCTCTTGCCCGAACCCGATTCGCCGACCAGTGCAACGCGCTCGCCGCGTGCAATGGAAAGACTGAGTTCGTGCACGGCGACCTTGTCGCCGAAACGCACGGAGAAACGGTCGATTTCCAGCAACGGCCGGCCGATCGGCGCCTGAGTGTTGGTCATCGCGGACCTCCGCCGAAAGCCGAACCGCGCGAGCGCGTGTCGAGTGCGTTGCGCAATGCGTCGCCCATGAAGGTCAATAACAGAAGCGTAATCACCAGCGCGGCAAACGCCGACATCGAGATCCACCATGCGTCGAGATTGTTCTTGCCTTCCTGCAGCAGTTCGCCGAGGCTCGGAGTGGGCGGCGGCACGCCGAGGCCGAGAAAGTCGAGGCTGGTCAGCGAGAGAATCGCGGCGCTCATGCGGAATGGCAGGAAGGTAATCACCGGGGTCAGGCTGTTCGGCAAAACGTGGCGCCACATGATCTGCCAGTTGGTCAGGCCCATCGTGCGCGCCGCCTTGACGTAGTCCAGCGAACGGTTGCGCAGAAATTCGGCGCGCACGTAGTCGGACAGTACGAGCCAGCCGAACATCGACAGCAGAATGAAAAGCAGCCACAAGGTAGGCTCGAAGATCGACGCGAAGATGATCAGCAGGTACAGGTCGGGCATCGAACTCCAGATTTCGATCAGGCGCTGGCCGATCAGATCGGTGCGTCCGCCGTAAAAGCCCTGCACCGCGCCGGTCAGCACGCCGACCACGACACCGGACACGGTGAGCGCTAGCGCCATCAGCACCGACAGGCGGAAACCGTACAGCAGCCGCGCCAGCACGTCGCGCCCGAATTGATCCGTGCCGAGCCAGTTACTCGTGGTAGGCGGCGCCGGATACGGATGCGCGGCGAAGTAATCGATCGTGTCGTAGTGGAAATGATTCGGCGGATAGACCGCGAAGTTGCCGTTCGATTCGAGCCGCGAACGGATATACGGATCGAGGTAATTCGCGCGCGCCGGAAAGTCGCCGCCAAACAGCGTCTCCGGATAGTCCTTCACGATGGGAAAGTAGTAGTGCCCGTCGTAACGCACGAGCAACGGACGATCGTTGGACAACACCTCGCCAAGCAGGCTGATGACGAACAGCGAGAGGAAGATCACGAGGCTCCAGTAGCCCAGACGCTGCTGCCTGAAGCGCAGCCACGTACGCCGCCACGGAGAAGGCGACGCCGCGTGCGCCGCGCCGGCCGCCTCAGCGGTCCAGGCGGTTGAATTGGATGCGGGGGTCGACGAGGACATAGCAGACGTCAGCAATGAGTTTGGTTACGAGGGCAATCAGCGTGAACAGAAACAGCGAACCGAGCACGACCGGATAGTCACGGCGAATCACCGAGTCGTACGACAGTTGGCCCATGCCGTCGAGTGAGAACAGCGTTTCGATCAGCAGATTGCCGTTCAGAAACGCGCCGACAAACGCCGCCGGCAAACCGGTGAGAAGCGGAATCGCGGCATTGCGCAACACGTGTTTCCACAGTACGTCGCGCTCCGGCGCGCCCTTGGCGCGCGCGGTCAGCACATACTGCCGGCCGATTTCCTCGAGGAAAGTGTTCTTGGTCAGAATCGTGACGATCGCGAAGTTGCCCACCACCGATGCCGTGACCGGCAGCACGATGTGCCACAGATAGTCGAGCACCTTGCCGAACGCGCTGAGATCGTTGAAGTTATCCGAGGTGAGGCCGCGCATCGGAAACACCTGCCAGAACGTGCCGCCGCCGAACAACATCAGCAGCAACACACCGAGCACGAAACCGGGAATCGCATAGCCGGCCAGTACCAGCACGCTCGTGACAGTATCGAAACGCGAGCCGTTGCGCACCGCTTTCGCGATCCCCAACGGCACGGATATCAGATACGTGAGCAGCACCGTCCATAAGCCGAGCGTGATCGACACCGGCAGCTTCGATTTGATGACGTCCCACACGCTGTCGTGCTGATAGTAAGACTGGCCGAGGTCGAACGTCGCGTAGCGTTTGAGCATCAGCAGATAGCGTTCGAGCGGCGGCTTGTCGAAACCGAACTGCTTCTTGATCTGCTCGATCTGCTGCGGATCGACGCCCTGGCTGCCGTGATAGCCGCCGCCGCCCGCCCCCGCCTCTCCGCCACGGCCAGCGCCGTGGCGGAGTTGCGTCATCACCTGTTCGACCGGCCCACCCGGCACGAACTGCGTGACGACAAACGTCAACGTGACCACGCCGAGCAGGGTCGGCACCATCAACAACAATCGTCTGAGAATGTAGGCAAGCATGCTGTGCCTCAGTGGGCCGTAGCGGCCGTGGCCGCGGTGGAAGATGCGGTCTGGGCGGCCGGCGTTTTCGTGTACCAGTAGTCGATCACCCAGTCTTCGTATTGATACGACATCGGCACCTTGTCCGGATGACCGAGCGTCGACTTGTAGCCGATCCGCGCGCCCGGCGCGTAATACTCCGGCACGAGGTAGAACGAGTAGATCAGCACGCGATCCAGGGCGCGGGTCGCCGCTTCCAGGTCGTCCAGATTGTCGGCGGAAAGCGCTGAGTGAATGAGCGAGTCGACCGCCTTGGAGCGGATGCCCGGATAGTTTTCCGAGCCGACTTCCGAGGCCGCCGCGCTGCCGAAGCGGCGCGTCAACTCCGCGCCGGGAATCGTCACCGGCGGGTAGATGAACGTGGTCATGTCGTACTCGAAGTTGTCGAGCCGCTTCTGGTACAACGCGCTGTCGATCTCGCGCATATGCGCCTGAATGCCGAGCATGCCGAGCGCCTGCATATACGGCAGGATCAGGCGGTCCATGCCCGGCTGATCGTCCATGATCTCGATCGTCATCGGCGTGCCGTTGGCGTCGCGCAATGCGCCGTCGCGATAGTGCCAGCCCGCTTGCGCCAGCAGATCGCGCGCCACGCGCAAGTTGCCGCGCAAGGAATCCGGCGTGATCGTCGTGGGTTGCTTCAGCATGGGACCGAACACTTCCGGCGGCACGCTGGCTCTCAATGGTTCAAGCAAGGCCAGTTCCTTCGGGCCGGGCATGCCGGTCGCACCGAACGGACTCGCGGCGAAATAGCTGCTGGTGCGCCGGTATTGACCGTAGAACATCAGGCGATTCATCCAGTCGTAGTCGAATGCCATCGTCAGTGCGTGGCGCACGCGCGGGTCCTGAAACATCGGCTTGCGCAGGTTCATCAGCATGCCCTGCATCTGCGCGGGGCCGTCGGCGAATTCCCCTCTTTTCAGCAGTCCATTGTCGAAGTTCTTGCCGACGTATTTACGCGCCCATTGCGTTGCGCTGTATTCGACAATCGCGTCGGCGTCGCCGGCCTTAAACGCTTCCAGTTGCGTGTAATGGTCGCGATAGAGTTTGAAGGTGATGCTCGCGAAGCGGAACATGCCGCGCCGCGACGGTAAATTCGCGGCCCAGTAATCGGGGTTGCGGCGATAGGTGATCTGCTTGTCGTTCTTGCGCGACTCGATCAGATACGGACCGCTCGCGACCGGCGGCTCGTTCGCGATCTGGTCGAACGGCAGACGTGTGCCGTCCGCGCGCATGCCCCACTTCGGCGAGAAGATCGGCAAATCGCCCGCGATCAGCGGCGCGTCGCGCTCCGCGTGCCTGAAAACGAAGCGGATCGTGTTTTTATCGACCACGGTCGCGCTTTTGATGACTGAGAACTGCGCATTGAAGAGCGGCGATGCCTTCGGGCTCGTCAATGTGTCGAACGAGTATTTGACGTCGGCCGCGGTGATCGAATCGCCGTTCGAAAAGCGCGCGGCGGGATTGATGTGGAAGGTGGCCGAAGCGAGGTCCGGCGCGACTTCGACATCGTCGGCGATCAGCGGATACTCGGAAGCCAGTTCGTCCCAACTGCGCTGCATCAGCGTATCGAACATCAGATGCAGGATGTCCGGCGCGGGCGCACCGCGTACGAGAAACGGATTCAGCGAATCGTAGCTCTGCAGTTCGTCGAAGTTCTGGAAGCTGAGCTTGCCGTCGCCCGGCGCCGTGGGATCCGCATAGTCGAAGTGCGTGAAGCCGGCGGGATATTTGGGCTCGTCGTATTGCGCAATCGAGGGCCGCGCCTGCGCGCAGACCGCGCTCAATGCCAGACACGCACCGGCGCACAGGGCGATTCGCCCGGAGGTGCGCGGCCAGAGAAACTTCACAAGTCTCATCTTCGGAATGCGTAAGGACGCGCGCCGGCTTCAGGCCGGCGCGCGGTAAATCGAATCGGCGTGAGTGACGGCCCGACGCCGTCGCTCCCGTAGCTTTCCCCGCTGGCGCAGCGCTGCTGATGACTGGCCGCCGTCGCTCGCTGTGAGCTTGAACGGGCAGTGTGCACGGGGAACTCCAAAGCACGTCTCTAACAGAATTGCGCCGCTCCGGTACCGATGAACGGAAGCCGGAGCGGCCGGCCGGCTAGACAGACTGCCGGTGCATCACAAACATCAAGGACTTCAGAAGCGGTACGTCGCACCGACCTGGAAGAAGCGGCCGATGTTGGTGTAAAGCGACTGGTCGTAGCCCGTGATATCCGGGGTAGCCTGCCACTCGACGTCGAACGGCGGCTTGCGATCGAAGATGTTGTTGATGCCGCCGTAGATCGTCCAGTTCTTGAAGCCGCGATACGTGGCCATCAGATTGAACTGGCTGTACGACGCCACCGACAGCGTGCCGCCGTCGCCGAACTCGGCCGCCACCGCGTTGGTGTAGGGGCCAGTGTACTGCCACGTCAGCGTAGTGGTCAGTTTGCGGTAATCCCAGGAGAAGCTGGTATTACCCTTCCAGCGCGGATTGGACGCACCGAACGGCTGCAGCAGCGCGAGGTTGTTGCCGGCGAAGTCCTGCGTCGGCGCACCCGGGCTATTCAGCTTGAAGTGCCACACATAGGCCCAGTCGCCTGCCAGCGTGAACGTGCCGTACTTCGTGCCCACCGACTTGCGGAAGTTCATGTCGAAGCCGTCGGTGTCGAGCGAACCGAGGTTGACGAACTGCTCCTTGATAAAGGCCACCGTGCCGTCCGGATTGCGGATCACGGTCGACGGGTTGTTCGCATCCATCACCGCGTTCGGATCGTCCGTGCCGATCACGCCGTCAATGTGAATCTTGTAGAACGCCGCACCGATATCCGTCGACGAGTCCGGCGAAAGCTGGAAGCCGATGTTGTAGTTCTTGGTGTGCTCAGGCTGCAGCGCCGGATTGCCGTTGACCTGTTCCGTCGTGAAGTGCTTGGTCGGCGTGCCGCTCGGGTCGTTCGGGTCGACCAGGTTCTGGTGAGCCAGATAGGTCGCCTGCGAGTTTTCGACCAGCGTCGGGGCACGGAAGCCGCGGCTATACGATGCAAAAGCCGTCAGAGCCTGCACCGGTTGGAAGCGCAATGCGAAGCTCGGCGAGAACGCACCACCGAAGTCGCTGTAGTGGTCGTAACGGCCCGCCTGCGTGAACGTCAGGTTGCGGATGATCGGGATATCGACCTGATAGTAGACGGCGGCCACATTGCGTTCGCCGTCGACTGTCTGCACGTTGGCCGGCGCGGTCACCCCAAGCGCGCTATACGTGCGCGAGTTGATGATGTTGCTTTCGTGACGGAATTCCGTACCGAAACCGACACCGACCGGACCACCCGGCAGGTTGAACAGGTTGCCCGTCGAGGTCTTCGCCGTGACGCTGTCGAGCTTCGAGATCGCCTGCTCATAGTCGTTCTGGAAGACGCCGTTCAAACCGTTCGGCGTGGCCGACGGGTTCGAGAAGTTGAACACGCCGTTTTGCAGAATGTTCTCGAGGCCTGCAACATTCAGCGCGTTGCCGTAGGTCGTGTCGACCGTGCTCTGCGAATGGCCGTAATCCGCGGACCAATCCCAGTCGCCGAACTTGGCCGTGGTGAACGAGCCCTTCACACCGGTCATCGCACGCCAGAACGTCGACACCGTATCCGCCGACACCGTGTTCGGGAACGTGTAGTTGATCAGCGTAGGCACGCCGAACGGGTTGTACGGGTTGGTGCCCGAGACCGTGCGCGAGATCGGCAACGCCGAACCGGTGGCCGGGTTGAACGCGTTGGTCTGGCTGCTCAGCACCGCCGGACCTTCGTTCTGCACGGTTTCGTTGCGGCTCACCCAAAGGTCGGCGTAAGCCTGCACGTCGTCGTTGACCTTGAAGGTGCCGCGCACTTTCGCGTTCAGGCGCGTGATCGCCGGCACCAGCGAGGTGGTGCTGGCCGGATTCGATTTACACGTGGACGCGCCGTTCGCCGACACGCTGCCCGGAGGACAGGGGTTGAGCGCCATGTTGGTGCCGTCGGCCGTGGTCCAGAACGACTGCTGGTTCGGACCGAGCGGGCCCGCGAGGCCACCCGGGAACTGGCTGAAGTCCTGACCCGCGGTCATGTCGCGATCGCCGAGCGACGACCCGGTGTCGCGGTAGTAGCTCGCTGCGGCCGTCACGTTGAAGCGGTCGCCATTCAGATCGCCGATACCGCCGAGCACGCTGAAGTTGCCCTGTGCGTCGCCCGGATGCTGCGCCTTGCCGAGCTGGCCATCGATCTGCAGGCCCTGGAAGTCCTTCTTCGTGATGATGTTGACGACGCCCGCAATTGCATCCGAACCATACACCGAGACCGCACCGGTCTTCACGATGTCGATGTGGTCGATCATGTTGAGCGGGATCGAATTCACGTCAAAGAACGTGTCGGTGAAGTTCACCGCCTTGCCGTAATTCGCCACCCGTTGCCCGTCCACCAGCACCAGCGTGTACTTCTCGCTCAGACCGCGCAATGCAATGCCGCCGCCGCCTTGCGCGGAGCTATTCATCGTCGTTTGGCCCCAGCTGCTCCCCGAGTTCGCGGACGTGCCGCGCAGGAAGTCGGCCACAGTCGTATAACCGCTTTGCTGGATGTCCTTGGCCGTGATGGTCTGAACTTCCGTATTGCCGACCTTGTCCGACGTGCGGATCAGCGAGCCGGTCACTTCAAATTTCTTGAGTTGCTGAACCCCTTTCCCCGTCGGCGTCGCGGTGTTGCCATCCGCGGACGGTGTGGCAGCAGTGCCCGTTGCCGGGGTGCTTTCCGTCGTCGCGCCTGCCGCAGTGCCGGTGGCGGCCGGCTGGCTTTGTGCAAACGCCGGCACCGCGATTACGGCCGACAATGCCAGTTCAGCCCAGACTATTCTTCTAATGGCCAGCGCCAATGCCCTTTGTTTCATTTTTCCCCTTCTCGCTCGTCAGTAAGGCCACAGCAGTATGTGAAGAGTGGTCTCGTGAACCGCTCTACTCGATATACGGCGATCTTGCGCCGCGTTCCGTTAAAGCAACGTCAAATAAGTCAGTGTCGGACTACTAATTTATTGCAATCGGAATGCGCAGCGCTTTCCAATTGATGCCACTTCTACTGCCAGGCGAACGGATGCCGCTATGCGCCGGCTTATTTTCCCAAATCGCGGGTACACACTTAAGTAATGCTTACAAATATCGAGTGACTGCTTTTTCTAAAGCATGGCCTACGGCACTAAAACAATCTTGGCGTCCCTACCCACACGACCACCGCTTCTTCACGCGCGGTGTTGGACCAGGAGTGCGGCACGGTAGACTCGTAATGCGCGGTGTCGCCCGCCTGCAATACGAACGTTGTGCCTTCCAACGTGAGCGAGATCTGGCCGCTCATCACATACAAGAATTCTTCGCCGGCGTGCGTCGTGACTTCTGATGGGTTCTGTCCCACCGGCATCCTGACGAGGATCACTTCCAGCTTGCCGCCGACCGACAGGTTCGTCAGCCTTCCAAACAGATTGGCGGTTCCGTCAAATCCGAAGTACTTCAACTCGCTTCCTCTACGCACCGACTTGTCTTCGGTCGGCGTGTCGACGAAGTACTGCACCGTGACACCCAGAGCTCGCGCAATACCGACCAGCGATGTGATCGAAGGTGTTGCGTGACCCCGTTCCACTTGCGACAGAAAGGGCTTGGAAATGCCCGCGGTCTTTGCCACTTCATCCAGCGTTCGACTGAGCCGTTGGCGCAGCGCGCGGATTTTGCTTCCTATAGAGACTGCAACGTGTGCCTTGTTATTGAGTGGCAAGACCATAGCAAGACAGAATCCCGTAGTCAAAAATAGTTTGATATATGCAAATTATGTTTCGTCCGGCGCAACGTTCTCCCCAAACGTTGCTGATAGGTCAACTGAAATTACGCCATGGACAACGGGAACAATTGGTTATCCAGAATACTTCCGGATACTGCGAATGCCTTGTGACGATCGCGGCTGCAACCCCAAGCAGGCATCGGAGCCGAGCCACATTTCCTACGACGAGCGCATCCCCCTCGCGCCCGCCATGGAGAGCTCGAGCGCGCCTCGTCCGATGGAACATAACGGGAACGGAGTGCTCTTATTTCGACGCCACCAGCACCCACAGACGCGCGAGATCGGCTGTGCCATCGGTGCCTTTCACCGCACGGAAGGTTTGCACCGCGCGAGCCTTGTCGCCCGCCATGTAGTACGCCTCACCGAGATGCAGCTGCGCCTGGTCCGGGTGATCGAGTCCACCCTTGGCGATCGCGGCATCCATCGCCGCCAGACCCTGCTTCGCCTGCCCCGCGAAAACCTGATTGAAACCCATGTCGACGGGGGCAACGGGGTTTGCCGGATCGGCGGGCGCTTGCGCACGTTTGGCCGCGAGTGCCTGCAGACGTTTCTCGCGATCCGCCTGCGCGTCACGCCCCAGCACGCCCGACGTAAAGCCCTGATCGATGACCTGTTTGCCTTCCGCGGTGATGCCCGCCACGATCGCCAGTTGGGTCATTTCCATGTAGTCGTCGGCGGTCGACAGCGAGCCGGTCGCGCGGCGCAGGCGATACGTGTCGATATCGAGCTTCGACGAATAGCCCGGCTTGTTGCGAATCGCCGAGAACAGATCGTCCCAGTAAGACTGCTTCGGATGATAAGCAACCAGTTTTTCGAGCGTGCTGCGATAGGTCACATCGTCCTTCACGCGCTGCGCACAGGTACCGAGCAATTGCAGTTGCGACTCGTCAGGCGCGTGGCCAGCATGCACCTGCGCATCGATGCCGGGCTTGAGCAAGCTCACCACGCTCGCGCAATCGTTCGACAGGTAGTAAGACTGAACCAGCAGCGTGCGCATGTCGGGATCACCGCCACCCGACTTCAGATAGCGTTGTGCAACCTTCGCCGCCTGCGCATAGTTCTTTTGCTGGAAGTAGATGCCGGCCAATGCCGCTGACGTACGTTGCTCGTCCGCGCCGCTCAACTTGCCGGAACTCAGCAACGTTTCGTAGGCCTGAGCAGCCACGCCGGTGTCACCCGCCGCCGCCGCCGCCGCGCCACGCATCTGCTCGATCATGGTGCTTTCGTACGGCGTCTTGCCGGGCACTGCCGCCGCCTGATCGATCTTCGTCAGCGCGTCCTTGTACTTGTGCGCGCGATACAGATCCTGTGCGGCATTCAGCGGTTTCGCCACATCCGGCCGCAAAGTGTCCGCGGCATGAGAGGCGAGCGGCAGCACGAGAGCGGCCGCGATGACGGCGCGCTTGAACCGTTGATGAATCGTTTGCATTGCCCTTCCCTATTGCATGTACTGCTCGTTTCCGATCAGGCCGATCTTCGTCGCGCCCAATCGTTGCGCCGACGCCATCACCTCCGCGACATCCTTGTACGGCACCAGTTTGTTCGGACGCAGATGGATTTCCGCCTGAACCGGTTCGGCGGCCACTTGCGCGAGCCTGGATTCGAGCGCCGCGCGGTTCGGCACCGGCTGGCCATTCCAGGTCGTGGTGCCGTCGAAGTCGATATCGATCTGCACCACTTCCGGCTGCGTGATCGGCGGCGGCGGATTGCCGACCGGCAGGTTCATCTTGATGGCGTGCGTCTGAATCGGGATCGTGATGATCAGCATGATCAGCAGCACCAGCATCACGTCGATCAGCGGCGTGGTGTTGATGTCGACCATCACATCCGGTTCGCTGCCGCCGCCCGACGATACGTTCATTCCCATCATCGCCTCCTGTCGATCGGACCTGGCGCTTTACGCTTGGTCCGATCCCATGCAAAGTTAGCCGCCGCGCGCGGGCGGCTCAGTGATAAACGAAACCTTCGCGATACCGGCGCGCTCGCACTCGGTAATGACCCGGCCGATGAATTCATAACGCGCGCTCTGGTCGCCGCGAACATGCACTTCCGGTTGCGGCGTCATGACCGACACGGTTTTCAGGCGTGCCAGCAAGGTCGGCGCGTCGACCTGCTTCTCGTTCCAGAAGAAGTCGCCGTCGCGGTTGACCGCGATGACGATACTTTTGGGCGTGGTCTGCAGCGGCTGGATCGTCTCCTTCGGCAATTGCACCGGCACCGTATGCGTCACGACCGGAATCGTGATCAGAAAGATGATCAGCAGAACCAGCATCACGTCGACCAGCGGCGTGGTGTTGATACTGGAGATGACCTCGTCGTTGTCGTCCTGCCCAACGCTCATTGCCATGACGGACTCCGCTTATTGAACCAGCGATGCTTCGCGAACCGCGGCTCGCGCCGGGCGGCGGCTGCCGGCCAGCAGAACGGTATGCAGTTGCGCGCCGAATGCACGCACACGCTCCATCACCGACTTGTTGCGGCGAACCAGGAAGTTGTAGCCGAGCACCGCGGGCACGGCTACCGCGAGACCGATAGCGGTCATGATCAGTGCCTCGCCCACCGGACCCGCGACCTTGTCGATCGAAGCCTGGCCGGCAATGCCGATGGCCGTCAGCGCGTGGTAAATCCCCCACACCGTACCGAACAGGCCGACGAACGGCGCCGTGGAACCGACCGTGCCGAGGAAAGCCAAACCGTCTTGCAGACGATTCGACACGTTGGTGATCGCACGCTCGACCGAGGTATCGATCCACGTGTTGCGGTCCACGGCTTCGAGCAGCGCTTCGTCGTGATGCTCGCCGGCCTCGATAGCCGTTTCAGCGATGAAGCGGAACGGCGAGGCTTCGTCGAGGAGCTTCGCGCCTTCGCCCAGCGACGGCGCGGTCCACAACTGCTCGTCGGCGCTCTTTGCGCGGCGGTTCGCGCGGAACTGTTCGAAGAACTTGGTGATCATGATGTACCAGCTGCCCATCGACATGATCACCAGCAGAATCAGCACGAAACGGGCAACGAAGTCGCCGTTCTTCCAGAGGGCGCTAAGGCCGTACGGGTTGCTGACGGTTTCGGACGTAGCTGGCGCCGGCGGCGGCACCGCTTCGTCGGCGGCCGCGCTCGCGGCTTGCGGCGCGGCGGTGGCCGGTGCGACGGTTGCCGACGCGGTGGCGTCGCTAGCCTGCGCATGGGCCATTTGCGGTGCAACAAAGGTATCCACCGTGGTTACGGCGATCAACATGCTTGCCGCCAGTGCGGCGAGAGTACGCTTCTTCATGCCTGCTCCAAGTTCATTAGTACAACTTCTAAACTAAGACTGATAAATCGCTACCGGTACCGAACAGTCTGTGAATTCAGTTCAGGTTAAACGAGAACGGAACTTGAACACGGACAGCCTGGCCTTGGGAAACGCACGTGAACTGCTTGACTGCGTTGAATGCGGCACGATCCAGTGAGGAGTCGTCCGAGGATTTGGCAACGCGTTCATTCGTAATATGGCCCTGCGGGTCGACAACGAATTCAATGAGAACATCACCCGTCACGTTGTTTTCCTGCGCTTCCTTCGGATAGCGGATCGACGAACGGATCTGATCCGAGTTCGGACACACGACTCCAACTTCGGTGCTCACAGGCTTGCTCGGCGCGGGCGGCGCCGGCGGTGCGGGCGGCGCCACTGCAGGCGCCGACACGACCGGCGCGGCTTGATGCGTAATGGTCGGCTGCGGCGGCGTTTGCACCTGCACCTCCGGCGGCGGCACGAACGGCGGCGGCGGCGGCGCGAACTTAGGCGGCGGCAATTGAACCGTGGGCAACGGCGGCGGAGGCGGCGGCTTCACCGGTTCGATGATTTTCGTCTCGATAGGATGCTGAATGACCTGCACGACCTTGGTGGCGAGGCCATTGATCAGCGCATAAATCAGCACGATGTGCAAAAGCAGAACAACTGCGATACCGCCAAAGCGGCGTACTGGGTTTTGCTGCTTGCGCCCAAACTCACGCGGGCGCCCCGGCCTCTCCATACGGGCCGCTACTGCCGGAAATTGCCCTTCGACTTTCGTACCCACCTTTACTCCTCCGGCGTGAATCGTCCATTTCTGTAACTGCAGTGCGCTTATCTACCGCGAACAACATTCACTTCAACCATCCGAAGATCGGTGGTCTTTGATTCGGAGTCCAAAACGGACGTGACACTACCCGGCTCCGATCCGACGACACAGACGCGTCTCCAGGAGACCGCGGCCGTGCGTCATGCGAGCCGAATAGCCTATCTAAGTAGAACTACTAATAGATTAAATTTGAGCCGCTCACTTCTGCCTTGCATGAACGCTGGGGACCACCCGATCGCTATAAGTCGTAGCGCCTGGAACTTTTTGCGCAAACGTCACACGCGTTTCATCGGTCGCAACGATAGCAGGACAAAAAATGTACGGTCAAACTTTTTTTGATGACAACATACTTAGTTTAGAGAGGTAACTCTAACTCAAGCGAAATTCGCTCCGCTTTAAAAGAATAAGCGTATGTCGAGCAGATAAGCATTCGGGCTTTTTTTGCCCGCCAATTGGGAATTCGCTGCACATTCGTCGTGCATCGATGCACGCGAAACGGTCGGCAGCACGTCTGATCCGGTTCGCGAAAGCCCCCGCTGGGCAGGCGTTTGCGCGCCATCTCAACATGACTCGCGTGGCTCGCGGATAGGACGTTTGTTGTGGTGTTCGGGCGCCGGGGGTGTGACCGCCGCCGAAGGCGAGACGATAGCAGAAGAGTAGAAGCGTTTAAAAAAATTTTAGCGGTATTTACGACACTCTAAATACGCATCTCAATTACGCGTTGAATTGAATTACAAAACAATTCCAATAAATTACATTAAGCCAACAACGCGAATCATGTCGGGCGGGCGATGTCGGCGCGACGTTGGTGGGCATATAGGGCAATTTCGTGAGGGCCGAATTCGCCCGGCCAGAATGACATGAATCATGCGCCGGCAAACTCTTGCGGGTTCAACTCAACAAAGGAGCAAGCGGGAGCGGCGCAACGATGATCGCGCCGCTCTGCTGCATCAACCGTTTGTGCCCTCGCCTGCCACGACAGCGCTGTTGTTACGCGATCGCGCGAGAACCGGCCGCAACGCGGCGCCCGTATGACTCGCCGCAACGCGCGACAATCCTTCGGGATCCGTAGCAGCGACGATCGCCCCGCCGCCCACTCCGCCTTCCGGACCGAGGTCGATGATCCAGTCCGCCTCGGCGATCACATCCAGATCGTGTTCGATGACGACGACACTATGCCCGCCGTCCGCGAGACGATGCAGCACGCGAATCAGCTTGGCGACGTCCGCCATGTGCAGGCCCACGGTCGGTTCGTCCAGCACATACAAGGTATGCGGCGGCTTCTGACCGCGCCGTGTGATGTCGTCACGCACTTTGCTCAATTCAGTGACGAGCTTGATACGCTGCGCCTCGCCGCCCGACAACGTGGGCGACGGCTGACCCAGCGTGAGATAGCCGAGCCCGACGTCTTTCATCAACTGCAATGGATGAGCGATGTTGGAGATGGGCGCGAAGAACTCGACGGCCTCGTCGATTTCCATGGTCAGCACGTCGCCGATATTCTTGCCGCGCCACGTGACCGCCAGCGTCTCGGGATTGAAGCGCTGCCCGTGACACACATCGCAAGGCACCTTCACGTCGGGCAGAAAGCTCATGCCAATGGTGCGCACGCCCTGCCCCTCGCAGGCCGGGCAACGGCCTTCGCCGGTGTTGAACGAGAAACGCGAGGCCGTATAGCCACGCGCGCGCGCTTCGAGCGTACCGGCGAACAACTTGCGGATCGCGTCCCACACGCCGATGTAAGTGGCGGGACACGAACGCGGCGTCTTGCCGATCGGTGTTTGATCGACTTCGAGTACACGGTCGATGGTTTCCCAGCCGGTGATCGAATCGCACCCTTGCCATGCATGCGTCACGTTGAGTGGCGCACGCGGCGCTGTGCGCGCCAGCACGCTGGAACGCCGGTTCGCCGCGGGCTTCTCCTCGGCCGCCGCACGCGCGCGCCGCGTGGCCGGCGACGACAGCACCGAACGTCCGACAGCGTCCAGCAGGTTGGTCATCAGCACGTCGCGTGCAAGTGTCGACTTGCCGGAGCCGCTGACGCCGGTGACCGCCACCAGCCGCGAGAGCGGAATGCCGACCGTGACGTTGCGCAAATTGTGCAGCTTGCCGCCGTGCACAGTCAGCCAATTCTCCGGCACTGCAGCCGTACGTTTGCCCGGCGCGACCACTTCGCGGCGCGGCTGCAACGGATGCACGATGGGCTGCGCGAGAAACTGTCCGGTCAGCGAATCGGGTTGCGCCGACAGGTCGGCCACACTGCCCTGCGCGACCAGGGTGCCGCCGCGTTTGCCCGCGCCCGGCCCGATGTCGATGATGTGATCCGCACGCCGAATCGTGTCCTCGTCATGCTCGACGACCACCAGCGTATTGCCCTTTTCACCGAGCTTGCGCAAAGCGTTCAACAGAATCTGGTTATCGCGCGGATGCAGACCGATGGTCGGTTCGTCGAGCACATAGCACACGCCTTGCAAGTTACTGCCGAGTTGCGCGGCGAGCCGGATGCGCTGCGCTTCGCCGCCGGACAGACTCGGCGCCGCGCGATCGAGACTCAGATAGCCGAGCCCCACTTCCTCGAGGAACTGCAGGCGGCTGCCGATTTCGCTCACCACGTCACGCGCGATTTCCGCGTCGCGACCGGTCATCTCCAGCGAGTCGATCCATGCGCGCGTGTCGGACACGGTCCACTGCGCGACATCGACAATCGCCTGCGCGTCGAACGTGACCGCGCGCGCGGTGGGGTTCAGACGCGTACCCGCACAATCCGGACATGGTTCGTCCACGAGACCTTCGGGTTCCTGCTCTTCCGACGGCAGGCTCTGTTCGCGACCGCGATTGTCGTCGACGACGATCGTGTCGTCGTACACCGCGCGTTGTTCACGCGTGAGCGCGAGGCCCGTGCCGACACACGTGGTACACCAGCCATGCTTGCTGTTGTACGAGAACATGCGCGGATCGAGTTCGGGATAGCTCGTGCCGCACACCGGACACGCGCGCTTGGTGGACAGCACCTTCACCGCGCCGAGTTTCGCGGTGGGATGGCCGCCGCTGATCGCGTCGTGCAAACCGTCGAGCGGCGCCAGCAGATGCATCACGCCCTTGCCGACTTCGAGCGTCTGGTCGAGCGCCTGACGCAGTTCGGCTTCGTTGTCCGGCGACACGACAATGTCGGCCACCGGCAGCTCGATCGTATGCTCGCGGAAGCGGTCGAGCTTCGGCCACGGATCCACCGGCACGAACTCGCCGTCCACACGCAGATGAGTATTGCCGCGCGCTTTCGCCCATTTCGCCAGATCCGTATAAACGCCCTTGCGGTTCACGACCAGCGGCGCGAGCAAGCCAACGTGCTGCCCCTTGTGATCGCGCAGCAACTGCGCCGCGATCGATTCGACGCTTTGCGACGTGACCGGCGTACCGTCGTGAATGCAATGCTGCAAACCGAGCTTCACATACAGCAGACGCAGGAAGTGCCAGACCTCCGACGTGGTCGCCACGGTACTCTTGCGGCCGCCGCGCGAGAGCCGCTGCTCGATCGCGACGGTCGGCGGAATGCCGTACACCGCGTCGACCTCGGGCCGCCCCGCCGGCTGCACGATGGAACGTGCGTAGGCATTCAGCGATTCGAGGTAACGGCGCTGCCCTTCGTGAAACAGAATGTCGAAAGCGAGCGTGGACTTGCCCGAACCGGACACGCCGGTAATCACGTTGAATTTGCCGTGCGGAATGTCCACGTCCAGCGCCTTCAGGTTGTGCTCGCGCGCATTGACGATGCGCACCACGTCCTCGCCTTCGATCGCCCGGCGCGCACGCGCGGCGCTCAGCGCCTTTTGCAGCGGAATGCCTTGCGACGCCGGTTCGGCCGCTGCGCCCATGGCACGGTCATATTGCAGCAGCGCCACGCCGGTATGCGATTCCGGGCAAGCTTTGACGTCTTCCGGCGTGCCGGCGCACAAGACCCGGCCGCCGCCATCGCCACCTTCGGGACCCAGGTCGATCAGCCAGTCGGCCGCGCGGATCACGTCGAGATTGTGCTCGATCACGATCAGCGAATGACCGCTCGCGAGCAGCTTGCCGAACGCCTGCATCAGCTTGGCGATGTCGTCGAAATGCAGGCCCGTGGTGGGTTCGTCGAACATGAACAGACGTTTGGCAACCGGCTGCTTCGCGCTGCGCGCAGTCCGCGCCTGGGCCGATTCCGCGAGGAAACCGGCGAGCTTGAGCCGCTGCGCTTCGCCGCCCGACAGCGTGGGCACCGGCTGGCCGAGCTTCACGTATTCGAGGCCCACGTCGACGATTGGCTGCAGCACGCGCAACACTTCGCCATCTTTTGCAAAATACGCGGTGGCTTCGCTCACCGTCAATTCCAGCACGTCGGCAATGCTCAGCGCGCGCGCCGGTTCGCCGCGCTCGATCTTCACTTCGAGCAGTTCCGCGCGATAACGGCGCCCGTCGCAATCGGGGCAGCGCAGGTACACGTCGCTCAGGAATTGCATTTCGATATGCTCGAAACCCGAGCCGCCGCAGGTCGGGCAACGGCCTTCGCCCGAGTTGAAGCTGAACATGCCCGGACCGTAGCCGCGTTGCTGCGCGAGCGGCGCCTTGGCAAACAGCTTGCGGATCTCGTCGAACGCGCCGACGTAACTCGCCGGATTCGAACGCGCCGTCTTGCCGATCGGCGACTGGTCGACGAACACGACGTCGGTAACCTGATCGGCGCCGCTCAAACTTGTGAATGCGCCCGGCGACTCAGTGGCGAGACCGAAGTGCCGTGCCATGGCCGGATACAACACGTCTTGCAGCAACGTGGATTTGCCGGACCCCGACACCCCCGTCACGCAGACGAGCCGCTGCAATGGAATCTCCACCGTGACATCGCGCAGATTGTGCTCAGTCGCGCCTTCGAGCACGATGCGCGGCGTGGCGGCATCCACCGGACGCTGCGACCAATGCGCCGCGTCGGCCACATGCCGGCGGCCACCCAGGTACTCGCCGGTGAGCGTGCCTGACGAACGGATCGCCTCGGGCACGCCGTCGTAAATGATCGAGCCGCCGCGCTCGCCCGGTCCCGGACCCATGTCGATCAGACGATCCGCCGCGAGCATCACGGAGGGATCGTGTTCGACCACCACCAGCGTATTGCCCGCGTCGCGCAAACGGTGCATGGCTTCGACGATGCGGTTCAGATCGCGCGGATGCAAGCCGATGCTCGGTTCGTCGAGCACGAACAGGGTCTTGGTGAGCGACGTGCCGAGTGCCGTGGTCAGGTTGATCCGCTGCACTTCGCCGCCCGACAGCGTGCGGCTTTGCCGGTCGAGCGTCAGATAACCGAGGCCCACGTCGCACAGGTACTTGAGGCGCGTGCGCACTTCGGCTAGCAGCAGCTTGAGCGCGTCGTCGAGCAAGGCGCTCGGCAAACTGATTTCGTCGAAGAAGCGCCGGATGCGCTCGATCGGCATCAGCATCAGGTCATGCACAGTCAAACCCGTCAACGCTTCGAGCTGCCCGCGCGTCCAGTCGACGCCGCGCGGCAGGAAGCGCTTCTCGGCCGGCAGCACGTCGTCCGCATTGACCTTGCTGCCGAGGCGCCACAACAGCGATTCCGTTTTCAGGCGCGCGCCGCCGCAGGTTTCGCACGGCGTATAGCTGCGGTACTTGGACAGCAGCACACGAATATGCATCTTGTACGCTTTCGATTCCAGATACTCAAAGAAGCGTTTCACGCCGTACCAATGGCTTTGCCACTTGCCGTTCCAATCCGGCGAGCCGTTGATCACCCAGTCGCGCTCGGCGTCCGTCAGCTCGCCCCACGGCGTGCCGCGGCGGATATCGGCTTTCGCCGCGTAGCGCATCAGATCGTCCTGGCATTCCTTCCACGCGGGCGTTTGCATGGGCTTGATCGCGCCGTCGCGCAGCGTCTTGCGCGCGTCCGGGATCACCAGCCCGAGGTCGACGCCGATCACGCGGCCGAAACCGCGGCACACTTCGCACGCGCCGTAGGCCGAGTTGAACGAGAACAGCGCGGGCTGCGGATCGGCGTAGCGCAGATCGCTTTCCGGGCTGTGCAAGCCGGTGGAGAAACGCCAGATTTGCGGTTCGGCTTCCTGACTGTCCGCCCCTTCCGATGACGCCGGCAGCACATAGATATTGACGCGCCCGCCGCCGCGCTTGAGCGAGGCCTCGATCGCCTCGACCACCCGCTGCTTGTCCACCGAGCGCAGCCGGAAGCGGTCGGCCACCACGTCGAGCAGCTTGCGCTTGCCGGTGGGCGAATCGACTTCGCGCTGCGCCTGCACGCGCGTGTAGCCACTGGCCGACAGCCACTGCTCCACTTCCTGCTCCGACGCGGATTCCGGCAACTCGACCGGGAACGTGACGACGAGCCGCGGCTCGTTTTCCGCCGTGCGTTCGAGCAACTCGGCGTAGATCGTTTCCGGCGTGTCGTGGCGCACCTGATGGGCCGTCTTCCGGTCGAATAGTTCGGCCGCGCGCGCGTAGAGCAGCTTCAGGTGATCGTTGAGCTCCGTCATGGTGCCGACGGTGGAACGCGAACTGCGCACCGGGTTGGTCTGGTCGATCGCAATCGCCGGCGGCACGCCGTCGACCCGGTCGACTTGCGGCCGGTCCATGCGGTCGAGAAACTGCCGGGCGTAAGCGCTGAATGTTTCGACGTAGCGCCGCTGCCCTTCCGCGTAAAGCGTGTCGAACACGAGGCTCGACTTGCCGGAGCCGGACGGGCCGGTGACAACCGTCATTTCGCCGGTTCGTACGTCGAGGTCGACGTTCTTGAGGTTGTGCTGGCGTGCGCCGCGAATCTTGATAGTGCCGTTAGATGCCAATTTTTCCGACCGTCTGAATGAGTGGGCCACCTCTCACGGACGCCTCGCGACCGCGCAAGTTCGGTGCCGCCGGGCTGGCGGAAACCCACGCCGAAGCCCGGCTTGCAACGGGATACTATACTGTATATTTATACAGTTTTCCACGACGCGGCCCGGGTGGGCTTTGCAGGCCCGTCAGGCGGTGACCGGCGGCAAAAATGCGCGCCGCTTGGCGCGGCAGCAAGCGTTGTGCCGTTGGGGAGAGAAAGGTTTAAAGCCGCTCGAAGCGGCGTCGGAGACGTGAAGCGGCGCTATCGCGCCAGACTTGCAAGGCGCAACGGTGTGGTAACGGGCGCACATTTCTTAGCCATAGACGCTTTCCGCACTGATCGGCTCCCTGTCGGCACCGCAGCCCCCGGCGCTGCATCCAGCGCCCCGCTGTTACCCAGCGCATACGCCACGCAGCACTTCGCCAGCACCTCGGTCGGATCGACGAGCCGCATCACCCGTCCGCCCGCGCACGCCAGCGTCGCGTCACGCAACAGCAGCGGTAACTCGGTGCAACCCAGCACGATCACCTGGGCGCCTTGCGCGACCAGATCGTCGAGCGCCGCGGCGAGATCATCGCAGCACTCGCCCGACGTGAAGCCCGCCTTCGCACCCTTCGGTCCGTAGATGGCGTTCATCAGCCGCGCCTGCGCCGGTTCGCCCGGCGCAATCTGCACGAAACCGCGCGCTTCGAGCGCCTGCTCATAGACGCGGCTCGCGAGCGTGCCCGAAGTGGCGAGCACGCCGACTTCGCGCACGTCCGGAAAGGTCTCGCGCAGATAATCGGCGGTACAGGTCAGCATATTGACGATCGGAATGCCGAGCGACGGCTGGATCCGCTCGACGAACGCATGCGCCGTATTGCACGGAATCGCGATGAGGTCCGCGCCGCCGTCCTCGAGCGTCTTGCAGCCGGCATACAGCGCGAGCGTCGGATCGTCGCCGTTGCCGAGCAGCGCGGCGGTGCGGTCCGGAATCTGCGGATTCTGCTCGACCATGATCTTGATGTGATCCTGATCACACGCGGCGGGCGTATTGCGCACCAGCTTGGCCATGAAATCGACCGTCGCCGCCGGCCCGACGCCGCCCAGCACGCCCACCTTGAAGCGCCGCTCCGGCTGCGCATATCGGGCCGCCGCGACGTAGCGCGCGTAAACGAGATTGGCGTCGACGAGCGGCACCTCGAGCCGGCCGAGCGCGCGCGCGACCAGCGCGATTTCGACGAGCCCCGGCAGGATGATCTCCGCGCCCTGCGCAATGAGGTCCGCGCACGCGGCGCGCAGCAACTCGACCGGGCGGCCATGGAAGCGGCCGTTTCTGATGCCTTCATCGCTATAGACCGCGCTCGTCACGCAATCGACGCCCGTTTCGTTGCGCGGATGCAGCACGTCGAACCGCGCGGCATCGAAATAACGTTCGAAGAGGCCGTTATGACGGATGGCCTCCGAAGTCAGCACGCCGATCCGGCGCACCGACGGAAACGCTTGCCGCACGTGCGCCGAGAGCGCCGTCATGATGTTGACGACCGGCACGGCCACGTTTGCCGAGAGTTCGTCGATGAAGGTATGGCTGAGGAAGCACGGCAACACGATCGCCTCGACGCCGCGCTTTTCGAACGCGCGCATGGTGTCGAATACGTGAATCTTGAACTGGGCGCTCGCCTCGCTCTGCGAGGCCGGCCCTTGCCAGGACTGCTGCTCGAGAAGGAGATCGAATGGCCGCGCCGCGCCCGGCCGGGTCCAGGCGGCGCTCATCCGGCACAGGACGTCGGCGCTGGCGAGCTGCGCCGCGCCGGTCACGACACCCAGCGAACGATAGCGATTCATGATGGCTTCCCCCCGTCGTTTTTTTGCCGCCCGCCTCGATGGTAGGCGGCTTTTGCGCGGTTGAGGATGACATTATGTAGGCGGACTATGACGTGGGGTCAACCACGAACCACAATTACCCTGTGTTTCCCGGCGTCGAGCGCACCGGCAAACGCCTAGGCCGCTTCGGCGACGCCGTGCGCCGCACCGCGCTTGCGGCGCTCCAGCGTGCCGATGCATACCAGCGATACGCCGGCCAGAACACTATAGAACACGGCCAACGGCCACCAGGCGCCCGGATAACGATGCGCGAGCAACGTCCCGATCAGCGGCGTCAGACCACCGGCCAGCGCGGCGCACACCTGATACGACAGCGAAATCGCCGAATACCTGACGCGCACCGGGAACGCGGTCGACATGAAGCCGGCCATCACGGCGTAGGAACTCGACATGCACATCACAGCCAGCGCAATGCCGATCACGATCGCCACCGGCCGCCCGGTCGAAACGAGCGCGAACATCGGATAAGGCGACAGCATCGCCAACGCTGCCGCGCCCTTCAGGAAGCGTCCCGTGCCGATGCGTTGCGCGAACCATCCGGAACCCAGTTGCGTGAACAACTGGATGAACGCGACCACGAACAGGCAATCGAGAATCAACGAACGGTCGAGGCCGAGCGTTTGCGTCGTGTAATTGAGCATGAAGGTGTTGACGAACCATGCGCCGGCCACGCCGATCACGTTCGCGCCGAGGCATAGCAACAGCGTGCGCCACGCATCGCGCACGACCTCGGCGACCGGCAGCGCGGCCACGCGTCGTTGCGCCTTGAGCGCCTTGAATTCCGGCGATTCGTCGACACCCGCGCGGATCAGCAAGCCGACCACCAGCAGCACGGCACTCGCGAGAAACGGCAGGCGCCATCCCCAGCTAAGGAACGCGTCCTTATCCATCGAGGCCACCGCGCGGAACGCGAGCAGCGACAGGATCAAGCCAGCCGGACTGCCGAGCTGCGCGAACGACGCGAAGAAGGTGCGCCGTCCCTGCGGTGCGTGTTCGCTTGCCATCAGCACCGCGCCGCCCCACTCGCCGCCGATCGCAATGCCCTGCGCGACCCGCAGCAAGACGAGCAGCACGGGCGCCCACACGCCGGCGCTTGCATAGGTCGGCAGGAAGCCGATGCCGACGGTGCCGATGCCCATGATCGCCAGCGTCGCCACGAGTGCTTTCTTGCGGCCGATGCGGTCGCCCAGGTGGCCGAACACCAGCCCACCGAACGGCCGCGCGAAGAAGCCGACCGCAAAGGTGCCGAACGAAGCGAGAGTGGCGAAAAACGGATCGCTGCCAGGAAAGAACAGCTTGCCGAATATCAGCGCGGACGCCGTGGCATAGATATAAAAGTCGTACCACTCGATCGTGGTGCCGACAAAAGCCGCGGCTGCGGCGCGCGTCGGTTGCCGGCTTGCGGCGTGGTCGTCGGACTCGTGATTCATGTCTCTGTCTCCAAGGTCTTTCTTCTGGATGGCGCGGCTTCTGCGTGCCGTCGCCGGGGACTGCGGTGTTTAAGCTTTGAGCACGCCCGCTTCGAGCAGACGCTGCTGGGTGGCGGCGTCGATACCCAATGCGTCGAGCACGTCGCGCGTGTCGGCGCCGAGCGACGGTGGCGCGCTGCGATACGTGGCCGGCGTGCGCGACAGCTTGATCGGCGACGCGGTGCCGCGATACTCACCCATCTCGACCACCATGCCGCGATGCAAGGTATGCGGATGCCGCGCCACGACGTCGACGGTTTGCACCGGGCCGCACGGCACGCCCGCGTTGATCAGCGCATGCGCGAGCGGCTCGCACTCGTGCGTGGCGAGCAGACTTTCGAGCGCCGCCTTCAGCGGCTCGCGATGCGCGCAGCGGCTGCGGTTGTCGACGTAACGCGGATCGTCGGCGAGTTCGGGCGCGCCGAGATGCGCGCACAGTTTCGCGAACTGCCGGTCGTTGCCCACCGCGAGAAAGATCGGCGCGCTCGCTGTGCGATAGCTGTCGTACGGCGTGATGTTGGGATGCGCGTTGCCGCTGCGCTGCGGCGTGCGGCCCGAGCCGAAATAGTTCGGCAGATGCGGATGCAGCAGCGAGACGCCGCAGTCGTACAACGCGATATCGATCGACTGGCCACGGCCGCTCTTCGCGCGTTCGGCAAGTGCGAGCAGAATGCCGGCGAGCGCGTTCAGGCCGGTGACCATGTCGACGACCGGCAAGCCGACGCGCGTGGCGGGACCGTCACGCTCCCCGTTCACGCTCATCAGGCCGGTCATCGCCTGAATCGCGGCGTCGTAGCCGGGCAAGCCGCCGAGTGGACCATCGGGACCGAAACCCGATACGGCGCAATGGATCAGCTTCGGGAAACGCTCGCGCAGATCGCGCTCGTAATCCATGCCCCAGCGCCCGAGCGTGCCGGGTTTGAAGTTTTCGACCAGCACGTCGGCATCTTCCAACAGCTTCCACAGGATCGCGCGGCCTTCGTCACGTGAGAGATCGACTGCGATGCCCTGCTTGTTGCGGTTCACGCCCGCGAAGTACCAGGCGGTGTCGCCGTAGAACGGCGGCCCCCAGCCACGCGTTTCGTCGCCGTCGGGCGGTTCGAGCTTGATCACCTGCGCGCCGTGATCGGCGAGCGCCTGCGTGCAGTACGGGCCGCCGAGCACGCGGCTCAAGTCGATTACCTTGATGCCTTGCAGCGCACCTTGCTTGCCATCGTTCGGAAGCGGTGCGACCATTACGCGCTCCTTTGCGGCAACAGTTGCAGCGCCTGTTCGAGCGTGACGCTGCGGCCGTTAACCAAAGCGTCGATTACATCGCTCTCGTCCGATGCCGAATGCAAGGCCAGCGGATCGAACGGCAACAGCTTGTGCCGCACCACCAGATGCGCAAGCGCGAGACGCCGGTAATCCGGCGCGAGCCGTACGCCCTCGCAGGCCATCAACACTGCGGCGCTTGCGTGATACAGCGCGGCGCCCGCTTGCCGAACCCATTCGTCGCGGCCGGAATCCGCCACGCTCGCCAACGCGTCGCACGCACGCGCGAGCGTCGCGCGCAGCAACGCGAAACTGGCCGCCGGCAATCCCGCCGCGCCGAGCAGATCCTGCAGATACGTGCGCAACGGTTCGAGCGCGCCGTCGCGTTTCGCCGCTCGCGCGATGTCGAGCGCGACGATGTTGCTGGTGCCTTCCCAGATCGAGCCGAGATGCGCGTCGCGTACGAGGCGCGCGTCGCTCCACTCTTCGATATAGCCGGTGCCGCCGCGCACTTCCATCGCGTCGCCGGTCACGCGGCGCGCGTCGCGGCATGCACGAAACTTGATGAGCGGCGTGAGGATGCGCACGCATTTCGCAGCCTGCCGGTCGCCCGCGTCGGCCTGCTCCAGCAGCAGCGCGATGCGCATGAACATCGAGCGCGCCTGTTCGGCGGGCAGCATCATCTTGAGCAACTGACGCTGCATTAACGGCATGTCGATCAGCTTGCGGCCAAAGGCTTCGCGATTGCGCGCGATGTGCAGCGCCTCGGTCAGCGCACGGCGCATCAAACCCGCGGCACGCACGCCGTTCGACAGACGCGACATATTGATCATGTCCGCCATTTGATGAAAACCGCGGCCCACTTCGCCGATCAGATACGCGACCGCGCCTTCCAGCACGATCTCGCCGCTCGCCATCGAACGGCTGCCGAGCTTGTCCTTCAGACGCACGATCCGGTAGCTGTTGCGCGAGCCGTCCGGCAGCGTCTTCGGTAACAGGAACAGTCCGAGTCCGTTGATGCCGGGCGGGGCCGTGTCCGGCCGCGCGAGCACCATCGCGAGATCGGCGTCGGCGTTCGAGCAAAACCATTTGTCGCCATACAGACGCCACGTTTCGTCACCGTTCGCATCCGTTTCGAGCGACGCACGCGTGGCAATGCGCGCGACGTCCGAACCCGCTGCCTGTTCGGTCATGAACATCGCGCCCTGGAATAGCGTGTCGAAATCGCGCGAGGCGAGCATCGGCAGAAAACGCGCGACCAGTTCCGGCGCGCCGAATTTGCGCAGCGTGCGCGTGAGCGAATCGGTCATGCTCACGGGGCAACACAGGCCGAATTCCGCCTGCACGAACAGGAAGGTCAGCGCGTATTTCACGAGCGGCGGCGGCGATTTTTTGCCATCGCGGGTTTCGTGGCTCATCGCGGCCAGTCCCAACTCCGCGTAAGCCACGCGTTCCAGCGCGACGTAATCCGGATGCTTGTCGATACTTTGCAGCGCTTCGCCGCGTCGCGTGCGATGGTGCAATTGCGGTGGATTCTTGTCGGCGGACAGCGCCCACACGTCGAGTTCGTCGGACGCGCGCTGGCCCAGCGAGACGAGCTGAGTTTCGAGTTCGTGAAACAGCGTCTCGTCGAGATGCAGCTTCAACAGACGCTCGAAGTCGGGATCGCTGGTGAAGAAGTTGATGCCCCGGCTATCGGGAATATTGGACGAGCCGTGTGCCGGCTGCGCGGTGATTTCGCTCATACGTGTCTCCTTACTCTGCTATGCACGTCAGTGCTTGTGGGAGGAGCATAGGAGCGGTGTCGATAATCGTCTAATACAACTTATATCCGGTACGATAGACGCAGCTTATCGATCAAGACCAAGGAGACAGCCGTGGACCTGAAGCAGTTGCGCTATTTCGTGGCGGTCGCCGAGGAGCTGCATTTCGGCCGCGCGGCCAAGCGGCTGTTCATTTCGCAGCCTGCCCTCCGTTTCGACATTCGCAAGTTCGAGGAGCAGCTCGGCGTGCAGTTGCTCGCGCGCACCAACAAGACGGTGTCGCTGACCAACGCCGGCCAGGTGCTGCTCGGCGAAGCGCGCCGCCTGTTATTGCAGGCGAACGAGGCGGAACGCATGACGGTGCGCTCGGCGCATGGCCTCGCCGGCCGCTTGCGTATCGGCTTCGTGAATTCGATGCTGTACCGTGGCATGCCGCAGGCGGTGAATCGCTTCGAGGCTGATTACCCCGGCGTCGAAATCGTCCTGAAGGAGATGAACACCAGCGAGCAGGTGCACGCGATCCAGCGCATGCAGATCGATATGGGCTGCGCGCATTGGGGCAATTTTCCGACCGACGTCATTTCCACGCCGATTTTTTCCGAGCCGTTCTTGTGCTGCCTGCCCACCGCTCATCCGCTGGCGCGCAAACGCAAGGTCGATCTGCGGGCATTGGCGCAGGAGCCGTTCATTCTATTTCCGCGTACCGTGTCGCCGCACTATCACGATCTGATCATCGCGCAGTGCGTGGGAGCGGGATTCAGTCCCTTGATCCGCCATGAGGCGCGCTTGTGGCAGACCGTCGTGACGATGGTCGGCTTCGGCATGGGCGTTGCGCTAGTGCCGTACACGTTGCGTCAGGTCCAGGACCCGAAGGTCGCGTTTTTGCCGCTGACGGGCGAGACGCTGATGTCGCAAGTGCTGCTGCTGCGCCGGAGCGGCGACGCGGAACCCGTCGCGGACCGTTTCGTCGAGTATCTCAGGGATGCCGGTGGCGAGCCGCCGCACACGGCTCATTCATCCGCTTCGCGGCGGCCTTCGTAAGCCGTCAGCATCTTGTGGGCGACCATATCCACGGCCGGTTTGACGAGCCCGTTCTTGTCGGTCCAGACCTTGGGCGTCAAGGTGCCGCTCAGTGCGACACTGTCCGCGTCGCTCAACGCTAGCAGCGCGGTTTGCACGTCGTCGTCGAAAGCGATCACGTTGACGAAAATCGTGTCGCCGTCGTTGGTGGCCGCGCGCACCTTACAGGTCACGAAACGCCTGCCGTTCTGCCCCGTGCGAATCTGCGCCTCGCCGTATAACCGCCCGCCCACCAGTCCATCGATCATCGCCTTGCTCCTCCTGTTTCGTACCGTGCAGAAAGCAGAATCGCCCAGCACGGCGCGTATGATCCCACGAGAACCGGCGCGGCCTCTATAAAAAGCGCCGCTGATTCGCGGACCAACGGCGTGAGCATCACGCGCCGATCGTCAAATCCACGCCGCGCACGAGGCGTTTCGCGAGCCGCGGTTGCCGCAACTGTTCGAGCCACCACTGCAATGCGCGCCCTTCATGATCGCCACGCCACGCGACGTACAGCACGTTCGGCTCGCGCGGATCGGAGGTCGCTTTCTCGATCAGCTCGCCCTGCTTCAATAGCGTCGCGACGCGCTGGCGCGGCAACCAGCCCACGCCCAGGCCGTCGCGCTGCGCCAGGATCTTCGCGCGCATGGACGGCACGGCGAGTGACGCCTGTCCGCCGATCAAACCATAAGCACGCCCCGCCGTCGTACGCGATGAATCCGCCACCACCACTGCGCGATGTTCGAGGATCCGTTCGCGGCCGAGCGTCCCCTCGACACCCGCCAGCGGATGGCGCGGCGACACCGCGAACACCCACTCCATCACGCCGAGTTCGAACCAGCGCAGACCGGGAATCGCCGGCGGCTCGTTGGTCGCGCCCACGATCAGATCGGCACGGCCGTCGCGCAGCGCCTCCCAGGTGCCGCTCAATACTTCGTGCGTGAAGAGCAGCTTGACGCCGGAGTCGAGTGCGTCGAAGGCGCGTACCACCGGCATCAGCAGTTCGAATTCGAGAATCTCGTCCGTGACCACCCAAAGGCGGTCTTCCCAGCCGCTCGCGATCTGCTTCACGCGCTGCGTCATGCGCGACATGTCGAGCATGAGACGCGCGGCTTCGTCGGCGAGAAGCTGGCCGGCGGGCGTGAGCTGCAGCCGGTAGCGGCGCCGGTCGAACAGCAGCGCGTCGAAGCGCGTCTCCAGTTGCCGGGCGGCATGCGAGATCGTGGACGGCGCCTTGCCGAGGCGCGCCGCCGCGCGCGACAGGCTGCCGGTCTCGCGTATCGCGTCGAGCAAAGCCAGTTCGTCTTCCGACAACATGTTCTACTCCTTCGAACGAGTTCGACGAAAAGATGGTACGGCAAAGCGCCGCTGCTAGTCCACTATGCGATATGGCGGCAACGTTGGCCGCAAGCACGGTAGGCGCGGGCTTTCGGAAAAGCCGCACGAGCCAGCGACGAACCACTGCAAACGCGGCCGACGCCGCGCCTGGAACATTCATTGCGCGCGGTCGTGGCACGACGGCGTACGCACAAGGAGCGGCGACATGGGACTTTTAGTGGACGGACAATGGCAGGACCGCTGGTACGACACCAAGTCGACCGGCGGCCGTTTCGTGCGCAAGGACGCGGCGTTTCGCAACTGGGTGACGGCCGACGGCTCGCCCGGTCCGAGCGGCAGCGGCGGCTTCGAAGCGCAAGCGGGACGCTACCACCTGTATGTGAGCCTCGCCTGCCCGTGGGCGCATCGCACCTTGATCGTGCGGGCGCTCAAAGGCCTTGAAGCGATGATCGACGTCTCCGTCGTGCACTGGCTGATGCTGGAAAACGGCTGGACCTTCGCGGACGGCCCCGGCGTCGTGGCCGACAGCGTCAATCACGCGAAGCTGCTGCACCAGGTCTATACGGCCGCCGATCCTCACTACAGCGGCCGCGTCACGGTGCCGATCCTGTGGGACAAGCAACGGGCCACGATCGTCAGCAACGAATCGTCGGAAATCATTCGCATGCTGAATTCGGCGTTCGACGGCATCGGCGCCAAGCCCGGCGATTTTTATCCGCCGCCGTTGCGTCCGCAAATCGACGCGATCAACACGCGCGTCTACGACACGCTGAACAATGGTGTTTACAAAGCGGGCTTCGCCACCACGCAGCAGGCCTACGAAGAAGCCGTCACGCCGCTCTTCGAAACGCTCGACTGGCTCGACGCGCAACTCGCGACGCAACGCTATCTGACCGGCGCGCAACTCACCGAAGCCGATATCCGGTTGTTCACGAGGCTGATCCGCTTCGACGCTGTCTACGTCGGCCACTTCAAGTGCAATCTGCGCCGCATCGCCGATTACGTGAATCTGTCCGCCTACACGCGCGATATCTATCAGTTGCCCGGCATTGCGCAGACGGTCGATTTCACGCACATCAAGCGGCATTACTACGAGAGTCACCGGGGCATCAATCCGACCGGCGTCGTGCCGCTTGGTCCGGTTCAGGATTTCTCGGCGCCGCACGATCGGGCACGGCTCGGGGTGCAGGACACCACTGCCGCTATTCGCTCGCGACCGTATGCAGTCAGGGAATAGACATCATGCTGATCAACATCCTCGACGCCCACGGCGCGGCGGCCTAGACGCGCGTATTCACAGCGCGCCGCCGGTGGTCGCCGTTGCAGCTTCGAAAATATCACGCAGCCACTGCGCAAACACCCGCACCCGCGACGACAACTGACGGTTCTGCGGATAGAGCACGGACACCGGCATGGGCGGCGGCGGAAAGTCCGCAAGAATGATTTTCAGCCGCCCGGCCGCCAGTTCGGCCGCCACCCGGTATTGCGGCACCTGCACGATGCCGAGCCCCGCCAGCGCGGAGCCCGTATAGAGTTCGGTGCCGGTCACCGACACCGCAGACGGCAGGACCATCGCCACCTCGCGGCCCGCCACGCTGAATTCGAGCGGCACGGCCTTGCCGGTCGCGCTCGACACGTAATTGACGGCCCGATGCGTCGACAGCGCCGACGGCTCGGCCGGCTCGCCATATGCGGCGAGATACACCGGACTCGCGACCGTCACTTGCGGCAATTGCGCGACGCGCCGCCCCACCATCGACGAATCCTGCAGATTGCCCGCCCGCAGCACGCAGTCGACTCCCTCCCGCACCAGATCGACGAGCCGGTCGTCTTCGCCGATGGTCAGTTCGATATCGGGAAAGCGCGCGAGAAAGGCCGGCAGCGCCGGCACCACGAAGTGCCGCGCCAGCGTGCCCTGCAAGTTCACCCGCAACAAACCCTTCGGCGCGAGGTTCGAAAACGAGCCCTCGGCCTCCTCCATGTCGGCAATCAGACGCACGCAGCGGCGGTAGTACGCCTCGCCGTCGTGCGTGAGACGCACCGTGCGCGTGGTGCGCTCGAGCAGCCGCGCGCCGAGCCGCTGCTCCATGCGCTTCATCAGATTGGTCACAGTGGCGCGCGGAATCTGCAGGTCGTCCGAGGCGCGCGTGAAACTTTGCCGCTCGGCGATCCGTATGAAAACCCGCATTTCCTCGAAACGATCCATGGTCGATGCCTGTGGGTGGCTGTGGGTGGCTGTTTGTGACGCCTGTAGGGCGGTCCTTGCGTCAATTGTTAAAGCAAATGGAATGATGATGCCAAGTCTAACCCGATTATCTATGCGCGGAAAGCGTCCATGATTCACCTCACCCACCCAACAGACACAAGGAAACGAATCATGAACACGCCTAAAAACGCCCAGGTCGCTATCGTCACCGGCGCGTCCCGCGGCATCGGCGCAGCGGTCGCGCAACGTCTGGCCAAGGACGGCTTCGCGGTCGCGGTCAACTACGCATCCAGTTCGGCCGAAGCCGATGCGCTCGTCGCGGAACTCACGGCAGCCGGCGCCAAAGCCGTCGCGGTTAAGGCGGACGTGTCGAACGCCGACGACGTGCGCCGCATGTTCGAGATCACCGAACAGCAGCTCGGCAAGGTGGACGTGCTGGTCAACAACGCGGGCGTGCTCAAGACCGTGCCGCTCGCCGATACCAGCGACGCGCTCTACGACCAGACTTTCGACATCAACGTGCGCGGCACCTTCAACACCTTGCGCGAAGCCGCTGCGCGCATGAACGACGGCGGGCGCATCGTCAACTTTTCGAGCACCACACTGGCGCTGAACATGCCGGGCTATGCGATCTACAACGCGACCAAGGCGGCCGTCGAATCCTTCACACATGTATTCGCCAAGGAACTGCGCGGCCGCAACATCACCGTCAACGCCGTGGCGCCAGGTCCGATCGCGACGTCGCTATTCCTCGACGGCAAGACCGAAGAACAGATCCAGACCTTCGCGAAGATGCCGCCGCTGCAACGCCTCGGCCAACCGGACGATATTGCGTCGGTGGTGGCGTTCCTCGCCGGTCCGGACGCGGGTTGGGTCAACGGGCAGGTTCTGCGTGCGAACGGCGGTATTGCTTGACGCGCTCGGTGCACATCGCTGCGGGCAGGCTCTGACGAGCCGCCTCACTTTCATCGAATCGGAGAAGAAAAATGCAGAAGAAGATCATCCTCGTGACGGGCGCCGGTACGGGTATCGGCAAACTCAGCGCACAGTCGCTCGCCGAAGCGGGTCACATTGTCTACGCGACAATGCGCGACGTCGAAGGACGCAATAAGTCACGCGCCGATGAAATGCGCGCGCTTGCGAAAGCGAAGGACATCCAGTTGCATCCGCTTGAACTCGACGTGTTGTCGCAAGCATCGGCTGATGCCGCCGCCGCGACGGTCGTGCGCGAACAGGGACGGCTCGACGTGGTGATGCAAAACGCCGGCCATCTGGTGGTCGGCCCGAGCGAAGCCTTCACGCCCGAGGAATTGGTGAAGGTGTTCGACACCAACCTGTTCGGCGCGCAGCGCGTGAACCGCGCCGTGCTGCCCTATCTGCGCCAGCAGGAAGCCGGCTTGATGCTGTGGGTCAGCAGTTCGACGACCAAGGGCGGCTACCCTCCTTTCCTCGGTCCATACGGCGCCGCGAAGGCCGCAATGGATTCGCTGGCGGTTTCGCTCGCATATGAGATCGCGCGCTTCGGCATCGAGACCTCGATCGTGGTGCCGGGCGCGTTCACGCGCGGCACCGCTCACTTTCCGAGCGCGGGCAAGCCGGCCGATACCGAACGCGCCGCGGCCTACGCACGCTACGACGGCGTGATGGATCAGATCGGCCAGCGCCTGTCCGAACTGACGCCCGACGACGCCGATCCGCAAGCCGTGGCCGATGAAATCGTGCGGATCGTCGGCCTGCCTTCAGGCGGGCGGCCGATGCGTTCGGTGATCGACTTCGTCGGCGACGGCGCGCGCGAGGTGCTCGAAGTGTCGGAGCGTGTGCGCATCGAGTTCGCCAAGCGAATCGGTATGGGCGATTTGCTGGAAGCGCGGGTTCAACGTTGAACGTGACGTCAAGGCATACCGCCGTGAAAGCAATTTCGCTGATCGCATGCGCCGTTGTGCTGCCGGTTCTCATCGGCGCATGCGATGCCCAACCTCAACCGGCCGCCACTTCCATCACGACGAGGAGCACGACCATGAAACCCTCGGTTACGTACCTTCATTTGCTGAAGCACACGCCGTTCTTTACGGGCCTGACGACCGACCAACTGCGATGGGTGATCGCCCACTCGCATGAATGGGAAGCGCAGGCCGGTACGGTCGTCGCGCAATGCAACGACAGCGCGGCAACTGCCGAGGATCAGGCCATGTGGATTCTGCTGGACGGCGGCTGGCAAGTCGAAGTGAGTCCGCACGCTTTCCCGGCGGACCATGCTGGCGCGGGCAAGTGGTTCAGCGCGGCGGCGGCGTCCGGCACCGCGTGCCGCCTCGTCACCACCGAACACAGCTACGTGATGAAAATCGAACGAGCCGACTTCGATGCCATGCTCGCGCAAGGCTTTGCCTTCGGCACGCATCTCGACGCCGGCCGCCGCTACTACGGCCAACTGTTCGCCGCTCCAGCCGAACTCGCGAAATGAGTCCGAACCGGAGCACGTGACACGCAGCGCGCCTTGAGGCGAAAGCGCGCTTACACCGCCTTCGGATTGCGTTCCTCGAATCCTTCCTGATGCCAGTACGGATAAGCGGGACGCACGGCACTCGCCGCGTCGAGCTTCGCCACCTGCTCGGGCGTCAGATTCCAGCCCACCGCGCCGAGGTTCTGCCGCAGTTGTTCCTCGTTACGCGCACCGATCAGCACCGTCGATACCGTCGGCCGCTGCAGCAGCCAGTTCAGCGCGATCTGCGGCACGGTCTTGCCGGTTTCGGCCGCGATCTCGTCGATCGCATCGAGCACACGGAACAGATACTCGTCCGGCACCGGCGGCCCCATGTCGGCGGTTTTATGCAGGCGGCTCGAATCGGGCAGCGGCTGGCCGCGCTTGATCTTGCCCGTGAGACGCCCCCACCCGAGCGGACTCCACACCACCGCGCCCACGCCCTGATCGACGCCGAGCGGCATCAACTCCCACTCGTAATCGCGTCCGACCAGCGAGTAGTAGGTCTGATTCGCGACGTAGCGCGGATAGCCGTAGCGATCCGCCACGTCCTGCGACTTCATCAGGTGCCAGCCGGAGAAATTCGACACGCCGGTGTAGCGGATCT
The DNA here is from genome assembly GCF_046030175.1 of Paraburkholderia sp. RL17-373-BIF-A. Lineage (NCBI taxonomy): Bacteria > Pseudomonadati > Pseudomonadota > Betaproteobacteria > Burkholderiales > Burkholderiaceae > Paraburkholderia > Paraburkholderia sp. RL17-373-BIF-A. Next base: position 55,871 of record NZ_JARESO010000001.1, on the reverse strand, counting down.
TGCCGGCGCGCACGAGATCGTCGAGCGTGGACATGACTTCGGCGATCGGCGTTCTGGCGTCGAAGCCGTGCAACTGGAACAGATCGATGTAATCGGTTTGCAAGCGCTTGAGCGCCGCGTCCACGGCCTGAATCAGATGGAAGCGCGACGAGCCGACGCTGTTCGGTCCATCGTCGAAACGGAAGGTCGCCTTGGTCGAGATGATCGCTTTGTCGCGCTTGCCCTTGAGCGCTTCGCCGAGCACCGATTCGGACGCGCCGCTCGAATAGATGTCCGCGCTGTCGAACATGGTGACGCCCGAATCGAAGCAGATGTCGAGCAGACGCCGCGCCTCGGCGACGTCGGTCGCGCCCCACGCCTGGAAAAACTCGCCCTTGCCGCCGAATGTGCCCGTGCCGAAACTCAGCACCGGCACCTTGAAACCGGATGCACCCAGATGTCTGTATTCCATTGATCAATCTCCGTGGCTTAGCCGTCCATAAACGGACATTCAGTCTACGCGCGTCCGCGCAAACGCGTCGGCCAGCGCGCAGGGAACGTGGCGGGTGCGAACGGGATCGTTATCGTGAATGCGCCACGTCCGTAGCCAATGCGCTCAGCGCGTCACGCGCGGCTTGCATCACACTGTCCCAATCGCCGAGCGCCGGTTGCCGGAACAAGCGGGCGCGCGGATACCACGGCGTATCGGTACGCTCTAGCATCCAGCGCCAACAGGTGTCGAAGCGGTTCAAAATCCAGACCGGCTTGTCGAGCGCGCCGGCCAGATGCGCGGTGGACGTGTCCACGGAAATCACCAGATCGAGGTTCGCCACCAACGCTGCGGTGTCGGCGAAGTCGCTGAGTTCTTCTGTGTAATCGATCACGCGTTCGCCCCACTCGCTGCTTTCGAATTGCTGTGCCGCCGGTCCTTTTTGCAGGCTGAAGAACTGCACGTCCGATACCTCGAGAAGCGGCGCGAGTTGTGCGAAAGCGATCGAACGGCGTGCATCGTTCTTGCGAAGCTCCGCGACATGCGGCCGGTTTCCGCCCGCCCACACGAGTCCGACTTTCAGGCGGCCGTCTGCTTGCGCGTGAATCCGATCGTGCCATTGGCGAGCCACTTCGGCGCTTGCGATGAGATAAGGCGTTGTCGATGGAATGCTGTCGAGGCCAGTCTTGAATGCGAGCGGCAGACTCAGCAACGGACAGTGGCAATCGAACGGCGGCAGCGTTTGGCCGGCTTCGATCAATTGGTCCACGCCATCGAGCGTGGCCATGAGACGCATCAACTCGGGCGGCACTTCGAGCGCGACCTTGGCGCCGAGTTTCGACACCAGCGCGGCGTAGCGGCAAAACTGCAGCGTGTCGCCGAGGCCCTGCTCCGCGTGCAACAGAATGGTCTTGCCGTCGATCGAAAAATCGCCCAACCAAAGGGGTTGCGCAAAACTGCGCCGACTTGCCTTGATGCGGCTGCGCTCCCAGCGCCATTCATATTTTTGCCAGCCGGCCTCGAGCTGTCCCATTTGCAGCAGGCACAGCGATTCATTCCAATGTGTTTCCGCAGCATCTGGATTCACGGCCAACGCGCGTTCGTAACTCGACAGCGCTTGCGCGTGCTGATTGAGGTCGATCTGCGTCAGGCCGAGATTGTTCCAGGCATCGGCGAATGCCGGGGCCAATTCGAGCGCGCGACGGTAGCAGCGTTCCGCTTCTTCCGGCTGGTTCAGGTCACTAAACGCGTTGCCGCGATTGCTCCACGCATCCGGATAATTCGGTTGCAGCGCGAGCGCGTGGTCGCAGCTTGCGAGCGCATCAGCGGGACGGCCCAGATCGCGCAGCACACACGCGCGGTTGTTCCAGGCCGGCGCGAAATCCGGCATCAGGGCAATCGCGCGATCGAAACTGCCGAGCGCATCGAGCGGCCGATTCAGGCCGGCTTGCGCATTGCCGCGATTGTTCAGTGCGTCGGGAAATTTGGGCTGCAAGGCCAGCGCGCGCTCGGCACACGCGAGGGCTTCGTCGAATCGCTGCAAGGCGTTCAACGCATAGGCCAGATTCGAATGAAGCGGCGCCTGTTTCCCGTTGATGGCAAGCGCTTTTCTGAGTAACTCGACGCCCTCTTGCAGGCGGCCCGCTTGCAGCGTCAGCGCGCCCAGCAATTGCAGCGCGTCGAAATGACGGGGCTTGAGTTCGAGAATCTCGCGATAGAGTTCCTCGGCCTCGGCGAATGCGCCGTTGCGTTGAAGCGCGACGGCTTGCTGAAGCATAGAGTCCAACTGTTGCGGCAGATTGGCAGGCTTGCTCATGCGGAGAGCTTTGGTCGAATGCGAGTGAAAGTGGTGGGAGCTTTCGAGGTTCGCGCATCACGCAAGATGAATCGCAAACGATGTATCGCGCGAGACCCTGCGCGTAGCGGACTCGAAAGAGCGAAGCCGATTATCGCCGAAAACCACGCATTCGAACGGCCGCGCGCCACGCCGCAACGTGACGCGCGTTAAACCGCTTACTGCGCGGTCGGCAGATGCTTACGCTTGGCGAGATCCTGCGCCATCGCGTAGTGTTCCTGGATGGTCGGCAATGCCCTCTTCGCCGCGTCCTTCAACTGTTCGTCGCGGCCCGAAGCGATTTCCGCCTGGAACGCCGACAGCGCTTTCTGTTCGCCGGCGAGCGCGACCTGCTCGATATAGGCCTTGTCGAAGTCGGCGCCACGCAGGTTGTTGATGCTCGCGAGCACCGCTGCGTCGGGGTCGTTCTTCGGCACGTCGACGCCGCGCGGGCTCGCCGCGCGCAGCGAATCGGATATTTTCGCGTTGTCGGCGGAGACGCGCTCGGCGAACGCCTTGACGTCGCGATCGGTCGAGCGCGAGGTCGCGATGCGGGCGGCGTCGCGTTGCGTGGCGACGGCCTTGGTGCCGTCCGCGATGAACGTCTGGTCGGCGGCATGCAGACGGCCGGCGTCGGCCGTAGCCGCTGCCGGTGCTGCCGGCGTTGTTTGAGCGTTGGCCGCGCCGGCGACGACGAGCAGGCCAGCCATGCAGGCGCTGGTGATAGTGGCGAGAGGCAAGCGGATCATACGTTCTCCTTGAGGTGGAAGCGAAACAACAGCGATGCGTGTGCGCCTCAGGCTCCTGCCGACTGTGCGGTTACCTTGCGGTCAGCTTGCGAGCCACTGACGGCGCCACGCTTTTATCGCTGTGAATTCTAGAAGGCGCGCTGTGCGCCATGTGATACGACGCTGTCGCTTCTGTAACCTTAGGTAACCTTCATATGAATGCCTTGACAGGGCTGGATTGCGGCCGTTGCGCTTACACCCCTTCCCGCCCTCAATATCGGCTGCGCGTTAACCAGAGCATGCGAGGAAAACGGCGTCGAATCGCTGAACTTTCCGTCCGCCGCGCCGATAACAGAAAGGTAGGGCGCGCGCCAGAATCGAACGCAACGGTTGCATGGCGCATCACACGCAATCCTGGAGAGATTCGATGGCAGTAGAAAACCGCGCGAACGATGAACGCAGCAACCTGACGAGCTCCAACAAGTTCGAGTTGTTGCTGTACCGCTTGGGCGCCGTGCCCGGCAGCGACGCGCATGAGCTTTATGGCATCAACGTCTTCAAGGTGCGGGAAATCTCGACCATGCCGACGGTTACGCCGATCGCCGGTTCGTCGCCGTTTGTGATGGGCGCGGTGGATATTCGCGGGCAGATCATTCCCGTGATCGATTTGCCGCGGCTGATGGGGTGTCAGCCGACGCGCGGGCTGAATATTTTGCTGGTGACGGAGTTTGCTCGGTCGACGCAGGCGTTCGCGGTTGAAGAGGTCGACGATATCGTGCGGCTGGAGTGGAATCAGGTTTTGTCCGCCGAAGGTGCGGCTGGGGGCAATCTGGTTACTAGCATTGCGCGGATCGATGGGAATACAGGTGATTCGCGCTTGGCCCAGGTGATCGATGTCGAGCAGGTGTTGCGGGATGTGTTTCCGTCACAGCATCCTAGTGTGGATCCGACTTCCGTTGGGGAAGCGTTGGGGATTCGGCGTGGGGCGAAGATTCTTGCTGCTGATGATTCGGGGTTTGCTCGGAAGCTCATTGAGCAGGCTTTGAGTGCTATTGGCGCGGATTATGTCATGACCAAGACTGGGGAAGAGGCCTGGAATACGTTGCAGCAGGTTGCGCGCGAGGCGCAGGCTAATGGGACTCGTGTCAAGGATAGTATCGCCCTTGTTTTGACTGATCTTGAGATGCCTGAGATGGATGGGTTTATGCTCACTCGGCAAATTAAGGCTGATGAGCGGACTCGCGATATTCCGGTCATTATTCATTCTTCTCTTACCGGGGCGGCTAATGAGGCGCATGTGAAGAATGCCGGGGCTAATGGGTATGTGGCGAAGTTCGCTGCATCGGAGTTGGCGGATGCTATTCGGAATGCTATTGGGGTTGTGCCTTCTGTTGTTGCTGCTTGAGTTGGGGTTTTTTTCTGTTGCTTCTTGTTGGTTTGTTGGCCTTTCCTTGAATTCGCGGTGGTCTATTAGTGTTGCCCCTGTGCGGGGCGGCACCTACTTTCTTTGCTTGCCGCAAAGAAAGTAGGCAAAGAAAGCGGCTTCACACCGCTAGCCTTTAAGCGGATCCCCCGCGCAGCTACGGTAGTGGCGCATCTGGAATCTGTGCTCTCGCCCAGTCCGCGTTCGTGACACAGCAGTCATTCTTCCGGCGGCGCTGCGCGCGCCGTTGCGGTCGTTCATCGAGTGGCGGCTTCCGGTGCGCGTTGGAGCGCGACCGAATAGGTTATTCGGCTCGTTGGGATGCCCATTGTGTTCAACATCTTCGGTGCGTGAAACGACGCGAGTTTCGCTCGTTGTTCCAGTGTTCCGATGTCTAGCAACGCAAGCAGTTCCGCGACCACCGCGTACAGTATGCCGACGTTGCCGTCCTCGATTTTTACGGCGATGCCCAGTGCGCCTTGCGCGCCCGCCCTCTTCGTCTGCTCCGATGTTCGTACGCCTATCGCGTAGCTGCCGTCCGCGCCCACCTTGCCGACCAGCGCGCCGTCGAAGGCTTGCATCAACTGCGTGCAGAAGCGCCCCTCGCCCGCTACCCATTCCGGATACGTTGTCATCGCGCGGTAGATTCGGGCGAGCGCCGTCGTGCGCGATGTGATGGACTGCGCTTGCGACGATACCTCGTCCTCCGCGGCGGCTAGCTTCGCGAACAGGCGTGCGAGGCGGTCTAGCGGAAACGCAGGGGTCGGTAGATTGCAGCCGTCTGTCGCCCATTGCACCGCGTCGTCGGGCAAATCGCAGACGTCCGCGACCGTGTGTTTTACTCGCACCTGCAACGGATGGTCGGGTCGCTCGTAGCCCGCTATCGCTGCCCCAATCGATTGCGCGCCGGCCAGCATGCCCGCGTGTTTGCCGGAGCAGTTGCTGCATACGGCGCCCGGCTTGAAGTCGCGTTTGAGCCAGTCGATGTAGACGGCGTCGGATAGCGGTGGGTGGCCGCCGCAGCGCAAGTCGGCTTCGCTCGCCTGCGCCTTGGCCAACATCTGTCGCGTGCGTTCGATGTGGCGCGCCTCACTGCTGTGCGAGCCGCACATCAGCGCAAGGTCAGCTTCGTCGAAGCCGAAACGGTCCAGCGCGCCGGTTTCCAACACCGCCAACGCTTGTGCGGGCTTCGCTGCGGAACGTGCGAGCGTCATACGCGATGGATCGCCGAACGATGCCAACAGGCGGCCGCTCGCGTCGACCACCGCGACGTGCGCCAGATGCGTGTTCTCAATCGAAGCGCCGCGATAGACAGTCGCCGCAATCGGTCCGGTTTCGCGCAAGCTCATGCTGTTCTCCTCGTGATCGATCGAATCGCTGGGACTGCATTGAATCATGGATTACGCGGGCGATTCTACTTTCGTCTCGCGTGCGGTGGCTCTCAGGCGGTATCGAGCGTGTCGTGAAGATGCTCGACGAGGTAGTCGATCAATGCCCTCACCTTCGGCGGCAAGAAACGATTCGGCGGATAGAGCAGCCACACCGAGCCGACGTAGGCGCGTGCTTCGAGATTCCAGTCCGGCAGGACCTGCACGAGTTCGCCGCTCTGCAGTGATTCCGAGGCCGCGAATTCCGGTACACACGCAATGCCGAAGTCCTGCAGCGCGGCTTCGAGCCGCGCGCCGGCATGATTGGCGATGTAGCGGCCCTTCACGTCGACGCTCTGTGTCTCCGTGCCGCGGCGAAAGCGCCAGCGGTTGTCGTCGGTAGTCTCGCCGAGGTAGATGCAGGCGTGCTTCTGCAATTCGCGTGGCTGCGCCGGTGTGCCGCGTTCGCGCAAATATGCTGGCGACGCCACCAGCAGCCAGCGCACCGCGCCCAACCGGCGCCCCGCGAGTCCCTGCGGCGGATGCTCGGTCAGGCGGATCACCAGATCGACATCGTCCGCGAGTGGGTCGACGTCGTGGTCGGTGAAGAGGAGTTGCAGGTCGACTTCGTCGTAAGCGTGCAGGAAGCCGGGAATGAGCGGGTGTATCACGGACTTCGCGAACTGGGTCGGCGCGCTCACGCTCACCTTGCCTTGCGGTCTGCCGGCCAATTGCCCGGCGGCGTCCACCGCGCCCGACGCTGCGCTCACCATGTCGCGACAGAATCGCGCCACCTGGGCACCCGATTCCGTCACCCGTACCGTGCGCGTGGAACGCTCCAGCAGACGGGTCGCCAGGGCGTCTTCGAGACGCTTGATCTGACGGCTGACCGTGGACGGCGTGCTGCCGAGTTGCCGCGCCGCCACCGAGAAATTGCCGGCGTCGACGACGCGCGCGAAAACCGCCATGTCCGGTAGCAACGCGAAAAGCTCGGTTGGGGTCATCGTTCCGGGTCCGTGAGTGCGGGCAGGCTATTAATGCATTTGCGACATAAGCGCTGTGCGCCAAGACCCGATTATCACGCCTGGCGCAAAGTTCGACAATACGGTCTCGTTAGCTCGAGGTCCGGCCATGTCGAAACAAGAACGCCTGCTCATGTTGTCCGATCTGATGCTGCTCGCCGTCGCCGTCGTGTGGGGCACCAGCTACGGCGTGGTCAAAAGCGCCTTGGTGTTTTATCCGGTGCTCGGTTTGCTCGCGCTGCGCTTCGGTATCACTTTCGTGATCCTGTCGCCCGCCCTGCGCCACCTGCGCGCCGCCGATGGTCGCACGCTGCGCGGCGTGCTGATCGCCGGCGCGCTGCTTCTCGGCATCTTCCTGTGCGAAACCTTCGGCATCCTGATGACGCGCGCCGCCAACGCCGCGTTTCTAATCAGCTTGTGCGTGGTGCTGACGCCCATCGTCGAATGGTTGTTGCTCAAGCGCAAGCCGAGCCGTGTCGAATGGCTGGCGGTGGCGCTTTCACTGCTGGGCGCATGGCTGCTCGCCGGCGACGGCGCGCTGAGCCTCAATCCCGGCGACGCGCTGATTCTGCTCGCCGCCCTGCTGCGCGCGTTGACGGTGTGCGTGACCAAACGCGTGATGCGTGATTCGGCCCTGCCGCCGCTCTCGGTGACAGCGGTTCAGTCAGGCGTGGTGGCATTCGGCAGCGCGGCGGCCGCCTGGCTGTTTGCGCCACAGCAGTGGCAGCCCTTGCCCTCGATTGCGGGACATGCGGCGTTCTGGGGCTATGTCGGCTATCTGGTGATCGCTTGCACGCTGTTCGCGTTCTTCGCGCAGAACTTCGCGATCAAACGCAGCAGCCCGACACGCGTCTCGCTGCTGATGGGCAGCGAACCGGCGTTCGGGGCGTTGTTTGCCTGCATCTGGCTGGGTGAACGGATTTCGGTGACCGCGTGGGTCGGCGGCGCATTGATCGTCGCGGCATCGATTCTGGCGACGGTGCGATGGACCGCGCTGCGTGTGAGTGCCGCGCAGGCCTGACGCAACGTCTTGCGTCGATCAATGGCTCGGCGCCAGTTCCTCTTCGCGCTCCAGCGAGCGCGTGCGCCGGAGTTCGGGGAAGAAGCGCATCCATAGCAAGGCGACCGCGATGGTCGCTACGCCGCCCACCAGCACGGCGGGTCGCGCGCCCCACCACCCCGCCGACACGCCGGATTCGAATTCGCCCAATTGATTCGACGTCCCGATGAAAAGCGAATTGACTGCACTGACGCGCCCCAGCATTTCATCCGGCGTGCGCAGTTGCACGAGCGACAGACGCACGACCACGCTGATGGTGTCGGAAGCACCGAGCACCATCAGCGCGAGAAGCGACACGAGAAATTGATGCGACAGACCGAACACGACCGTGGCCGCGCCGAACGCGATCACGCCGCCGAACATCGCCGCACCGGGCCGGTTGCGCAGCGGGAAATGCGCGAGCCAGATGGTGCCCGCGAGCGCGCCGATGGCGGTGCCGGAGCGCAACAGTCCGAGACCGAGCGGGCCCGTGTGCAGCATATCGCGTGCGAAGACCGGCAATAGCGCGGTCGTGCCGCCGAATAGCACGGCGAACAGATCGAGCGACAACGCGCCGAGAATCACCGGTTCCTTGCGAATGAAGGCAATGCCCGAGAACACCGATTCAAGCGTGACGGGCGCGCGGTTCGCCGGCTTCGTCTGTAGCGAGATGCCCCACACGGCCGTTGCCGCGGCCGCGAACGACAGCGTGCAGGCGAGATAGGTCGCGCCGGGGCCGATGCCATAGAGCAGACCGCCCAACGCCGGGCCTGCGATCTGCGCGGTCTGATTCGCGGAAGTGGCCCATGCGGTTGCTTTGGGCAACTGCCCGCGCGGCACGACGCCCGGCAACAGCGAAGCCACCGCGGGCGATTCGAAGGCGCGCGCCGCGCCGACGCATGCGGCCAGCACATAGATCACGGGCGCGCTGATCCATCCGCCGAAGGTGCCGAAAGCGAATAACAATGCAGCGACGCTTTCGAGGCTTTGGCAGATGGCCGCGATGCGGCGGCGGTCGTAGCGGTCGGCGACGTGTCCAACGACGAGCGTTAGCACGAACATCGGTAGAAATTGCGCGAGGCCGACGAGGCCGAGCGCGAAGGCGCTATGCGTGAGCGCGTAGATGTGCCAGCCCATTGCCACCGCGAGCATCTGGAACGACAGCGAGGAGAGGATGCGGGTGCACCAGAAACGCTGAAATGCGGGGTGTTTCGGCAAACTAACGGATGAGGAACCGGGTGGCTCGGCGGGCGCTGGAGGCATGGAGTTCTTGCTCTTGACTGGGGGGCTTGGGCGGCCGCTAGTTTAGAGCAAGATGATTTGTTTTGGTTTACCGCCTCGTGCGGCCGGTCTCGCCGCCATACATCAAGTGGCACCCCGCCTTCACGCCAGCACCGCTGGACGCGCCCGGGTGAATCGGGATTCGACGAGCAGATAAGAAAGGCTGCCGAGCACCGCCGTCATCACGACGCCGGCCAATACCGCGACAAGATAGGCAAGCCTGATGTCCGTGAAGTTGTGTTGCGCCACCAGCACGATGGTGGGATAAAAAGGCACGTGCCAGATGTATAGGCTATAGCTTGCGCGTCCTATTGCAGTAAGCGGCTTGAATTCCAGCGCACGCACGATTACCGAGCGCGGCGGGGAATGAATGACCCGGTAAATCATCAACGCGACGGACACCGCTAACAGCGTGTATCCGAACGTCTGAAGCCACGCCAAGGTCTTGAACGGGACATCCGAACAGGCCAACGCAATCCAGACCGCCATGAAAATCACCGCGCCGAGCACGCCCGCCGCTGCGGACTGCCTGGAACGAAGATGGGCAGGCACCAGTGCCAACAAACAACCTACTGCAATCGAGTCGATCCGGCAAAGCGTGAAAGTATAGATACCGTTGTCGGAAACCCCGGCAAAATGGCACACCACCCTGAACGCTATCGCCACCAGCAACAGCGCCACAGCCGGGCGAAAGTACGAATGGAAACGGGCAACGAGAATCGGGAAGACGAGATAAAAATGCCATTCCACAGCGAGCGTCCAGAAATGCGCCATGGTGAAGTGTTGATCGGCCAGCGCAACCCGGTCGCCGAACAGCGATTGCAGACTGGCCGTGAATGTCCATAGCAAATACTCGTTTCTCAGGACTTTGGTATGCGGATCGATGAGCAGCGCGACAAGCGTGAATATCAGCAGGCTCGCGACGTAGGCCGGCAGCAACCGAATTGCCCGGCGCCGAATGAACTTGGAATATGACGCGATTGAATTGACGGGCCGCTTCAATAGCGTTGTGGTGATGAGAAAGCCCGAGATCACGAAAAACACGTCCACGCCTATCCAGCCGGTCGACGCAATACGCACGATGACGGACCAAACGCCGCCCAGTCCGGAAAGGCGACTGGAAAAATAGCTCGTGTAATGAAACAGGACGACCAGCATCATCGAAATGGCACGGAGTCCATCGAGGCCGGTTACGTAGCGCAAAGAACTTGCGTCGCGGATGCTGTGTGTTTCCATCCGCGCATTTTACAGATTACAGAATACCCGCGGCTGCAAGATTCAGAAACGAGCGTAGTCGAGTCGAAATCGAGCCAGACAGGCGAGCGCCGCAAGCGGACGAAACTGAAGCGCTGGTCCTCTGCTTCGCACTACGACAGCAGACGTCCCACGCGCCGCACCACACGATGCAGCCGCGAAGGCACGGCGCGAACCTGAAGCAATGCCGCAGGCTGGTCCGGCGGCAACGGTGCGGCGGCCGCTTCCATGCGCGCCCAACTGGCGCATGCGAATTCGACATCGGCGCACTGCTGCATGTGAACCAGAAACTCGAGTTCGTTTCTTGCGGTGTCGAAGAAGTTCGCGCACGACATGCTCAGCAGGCCGTTTTCGACGAGCAGGCGGCAAATCCGCGCAAACGTGGCTGGCGTGAACACCCAGACGTGCACGTCATGATAATTGCCGTTGGCAAAAGCATCCTGGGCAGCGGCCATGCCCTCCGCGAACGTATGCGCCGGCCGTCCACCGGACGCGAGGCCGGCCCAGATCGCCCCTGCATTCACGTCGTAACGCACATTCACGACATGGTCGAGGATGGCCTGCGGCTGAGGAATGCGTGCCTGCACGATATGAGCGCTCAATACGTCGCTGATGCGCGACTCCTCCCGCATCAGATCGAAAGTAAAGCGCTTGTCGGGCACCGCGAGACGCAGTTGGCCATCCGGTCTGAGGATCGCGCCGATCTCGGCAAACCAGCCGACCAGATCGGGCACATGTTCGACCACATGGGATGCGATCACGTAGTCGACGGATTTGCCACCTAGCGCTTCGGAGAGCGATTGCTTGCCCCAGACGGCGTCGACGTCGACGAGCGCGCCGATGTCGACGTTCGGATCATGTTTATATTTTTCGCGCAGAGCGTCGGTGCTGGCGTGGTCGATGTAATAGACCGTACCGTCCGATCGTGTCACCACCGGCCGGCAGAGTGCGCCGATTTCCGCACCAATTGCAGTAGACAGATTCAGTCCAGATAGCAGATTGACCTTGCGATCCATTGCGCGATCTCCGGGGTGGTTCCGCGGAAGTCTACCGCATCGAAGGTCCGTTGGATTGCGCGTTGCGCTATTGGGTTCGACGTGCGGATACGGCGCGAAGAGCCCAGTTTGACGCTCGGGCGGCAAGCCAAAACAAAAAGCCGCTGAATCCTTACGGATTCAACGGCTTATCATTCGTTCCTGGCGGAGAGAGGGGGATTCTCCGAATTCACCCTCCAATCCCCTGTCAGACTTGATAAGTATGGGAAAGGTGGTAACGTATGGTTCTCATGGAGGAACCGAAAGTTTACGCGCTCAGGTAAACCGCTGTCACGCCTTGTCACTCCGCTCAGCTATTTGCTCCCCTCGAAATACTCCCGATATTGTGCCAGCACCGTCCAGAAAGCATCGCGAAGCCACACCTCTGTTCCATCGACGTCCAGAATGAGAAATTCGGTTCCCAGTGAATCGCCCGCCCTAGCCACTCCAGCGAAAAGGCCTCTCCTACGCTTTTTCGTGTAGGCGGGGCGTTTCTTATTGTTCAGCTCGTGATGTTTTGCGTTGTTTGCTGCGCTGATGACAGCTTGAAATTCCTCCAACGCGTATATCTTCAGCACCAGCTCTTCTTCAGGAGAGCGGTCCTCAGCCCCCTTCGCCTCAATGTCCTTCTTCCCCCGGTCTGAGCTGCCATCCTTCGAGAGCCAATCCAAGAGATGAAACAGTGTGACCGAAACCAAATACGCATTTACTGGCGTCTGGGCGTGGTAGAACTGGTCGTATTGTTGGCATGCGAGCTGAAAAAGATCACGGGCTGTGAGGTCAAAGAAGCCCTCCACTGGATATGTCTGCTCCATCGCTCAAGCCTCCGTGGTCGCAACTTTTTCGCGCAGCCGCATGATGGTCTGGCGGCTCGTATCGAAGTCACGCGCCAGCGCCGCCACGGCATCCCCCTGGGCCAGCCTACGGGATACTTCCACCTGTTGTTCGCTGCTCAGCGCTGATGGCCTACCAAACTGCTTGCCCTCTGCCTTGGCTCGGCTGATGCCTGCGTTGGTCCGCTCAATCAGCAGGTCCCGTTCAAATTCAGCCACTGCGTTAAGAACCTGCATGGTCATCCGCCCAGCCGCGCTGGTCAGGTCAACACCGCCCAATGCAAGGCAGTGCACCTTCACGCCCAGTTCACTCAGCGCCTCAATTGTTGCGCGCACATCCCTTGCATTGCGGCCCAGCCGGTCAAGCTTAGTCACCACAAGGATGTCTCCCGATTCCATGCGGTCCATCAGGCGGGTAAAGCCAGGGCGCTCAGAAGCAGCCACCGAACCACTGAAAGACTCCTCAACAATGCGGCGCTTGTCGATGGAGAAGCCAGCCCGCTCAATCTCCAGGCGTTGGTTCTCAGTGGTCTGGTCCATTGTGGACACGCGGCAGTAGGCAAAGACACGGGACATATCGGACACCTGTACGAAATAGATGTACGAATCTTAGAGCATGTCCGAAAAGTTTACAAGCATATTTTCGTACACCCGCTCCAAGCCCTGTACGAAACCGAACGCTTTTGGACATTCAAGTTGACGCAGAGCCTACCGACAACCAATTACCGGGTGGATGAGCGCAGTGTGCCCCGCCCTATACGAAAACAAACAGACTCCACTTGGGGATAGCGATGCGGAGAGTAGCTGCAATAACGGCGATGGCGCTGTTCATCGCGTGTGGCACGGCCAAAGCACAAGAGTTGCCTAGCGATACAGACCTCAGAGCAGCCTATTGCCTGACGCTCGCCAACACCGATATCGTTATGTATCGGCAAGCCCTGAGCGATGACCAGGCAAAGCCCACGATGGCCGTACAGGGTGTGCGGATGGTTCAACAGCTACTCGCTAGCAGCCAAGAGCGGGCTGGGAGGCTTCAGCGATATCTACTGCCCCGCCTAGGCCATCTGGACCCGCTCCCGATTGCCACGGCTAATTCCCAAGCGAAGCAGGACCAAACAAGCGTCATAGCCTCGACTGATAGATGCATTGCAGCCTGTAATGGAGCTCCTGATGTCTCAGCATGTATGCGAACTTGCGGAGGCGATGCACTCATTCATGTCCAGAGATGCAACCAGCTTGATTGGCTGCCGTACTGATTCCGCTAACAAGATGCGCGCGCCCACGTAAGGGTATCGCGCGTGTTACCTGATGCGCGTCTAAGGGGCTGCACGTAATGGTGGCAGCGTGTGGAAACGGGAGGGCCACTGGGGGAATTCCGCTGCGGGACTTTATCAGATACCCTCTGACAAATTTTTCCAGCACATTTCAGGCCCTCAAACCTGCACTAAACATCGGAACTCCGTCATGCATCGCTCAGTCACAGAAACTCTGAACGCCTCACAGGGAAGCGAGCTTGAATTGCTATGCCCCACGTGCCTGCGCGAGACCGCTCACGAAGTCTGCGTGTCAGTCGAGGTCGCTACTGACTGGGAAGATCATGACTACACCGTGAGCAGCCACGTGCAATATCAGATAGTCAAGTGCAAGGGATGCAAACGGATAAGCTTCAGGCAGGCGGCATCCGACTCTGAGAACATCGTTTATGACGAAAGGGGCGAATCGTTCTACCCAGAAACGGTCCTGCTGTTTCCCGCACGAATAGGCGGTTGGAAAGGCATAGGCGAGGATGCGTGGCACTTACCTCTGACCGTTAAGCGGATATATGAAGAGACAAGTACGGCTCTTGCCAATGACCTCCCTGTCCTCACGGGTATCGGACTACGCGCTTTAATCGAAACCGTTTGCCAAACCGAGGCAGCCAAAGGAGACAACCTGTTCGCCAAGATTGACAACCTTCGGGACAAAGGTGTCTTAACCAAGCATGGCGCTGCCGTCCTCCACAATATAAGGAACTTGGGGAACGCGGCTGCCCATGAGGTCAAGCCTCACAGCACCGCTCAGCTCATGCTTGCGATGGAGGTGGTAGAGCACCTGCTAATGGATGTCTACATCCTGCCCGCAAAAGCTCAGCTTGAATTTGGGAAAGGCAAAGCCGCTGGGTAAGTGATACTCAGCAGAGCAAGAAACAACTGTCTGCCTCGGCCTTGTCAGCCGGAAGAAGCTTGGCCATTGACGTCTAGTGTGGCCAACAAGTAAAGCGCTAGCGCTCCCGAAAATTCACTGCGAGTTCAGCATGCCTTGCCGCAGGCTTTATCGCGCGCTTGCCTGTGCCGTGCGCATCGCTGAGTTTGTTCCGGAGGGCACCCAGCCCTTCCACCACCGATTGGCAGCCGCCCAAGATTTGCTTGAAGACTCCCTCAGTATGCTGACTCGGAGCGAGATTCAATGCCTTGGATGTATGCCTGTAAAGTTCCGGAAGATCAGGAGAGTCCCCGTAAGCCACGCAGCGCTCATCGAGAATATGTTTGCACACAGTCTCCAGAAGGGTTCGTGCCATCGTTATTGCGCCTTCCGGGTCAGCCTGCTTCCTCTCCAATGCTTTGTGCCAAGCTGCTAGAACGTGTTCGCTATCGAACTTCTCAATAGCCGCCGTGACTGCGGGATCAGCAGGGCTCAACCCGCGCCCTTCGATTCGCTCCAAGAGTGGCCGGAACTCATCCCAGATGTATGAGCGCCGCTCTGCGTAAGTCGGAAACTTGTGCTTTATGAATTGCCAGAACTGGCTAAGGTCGCGGCATGTGCGCACGAATCTTGGGACGAGCGGCGCATACTCCGGGCGCGCCAGCAGAGAAGCTCTCAACGCCGCATAGTCGCCATCATAGGCCGGGCCGTTAGTCGCGTGCGATACGAGGATGTTTTGCAGCAGCTCAACTTCATCCAGAAAGGACGCTGATTGGCTCACGCACCGTCTCCTGACGATAGCCTACGTATGGTGGGGATGTGTGGTAAATATGTGTGGTAAGCGAGAATTCGCCAACACAATAAAGCCTTATAAATCAGCTATTTATAGGCAAAGGTGATTCCTGGCGGAGAGAGGGGGATTCGAACCCCCGATAGGCTATTAACCTATACACGCTTTCCAGGCGTGCGACTTAAACCGCTCATCCATCTCTCCGGCGGGGAGCCGAATTATAGCAAACTTCGCGCCCTGCGCCAGACCCACGCGCAAACCGGCCTAAGGATGCCGGATATAGTCCACCAACGCCCGCGTGTAAGCGTCCGGTTTGCGGTCAACCAGACTCACGCCGATCGCCACCAGAAAGCCCGCCGGCACGCCGAATACGCCTGAGCTGATCGGCTCGATCCCGAACCACCGCGCGCCGGCGAAGCCCGTCATCTGCGTGAAGAATGGATACGTGGAGACGATGTAGTAGATGCACACCACCAGCCCCGCCACCATACCCGCCACCGCGCCGAGCCGCGTGGTGCGCTTCCAGAACACGCCCAGCACCAGCACCGGAAACAGGCTCGAAGCCGCCAGCGAAAACGCCGCGCCCACCAGAAACAGAATGTTCCCCGTATTCAGCGACGCTACATACGAGGCAAACAGCGCGACCCCCAGCAACAGAATCTTCGAGATCGTCACGCGCCGCTGGCTCGACGCGTTCGGATCGACCATGTGGTAGTACACATCGTGCGACAACGCATTGGCGATAGTGAGCAGCAAACCATCCGCGGTGGAAAGCGCCGCGGCCAGCGCGCCCGCCGCGATCAGCCCCGACATCACATACGGCAGCCCCGCGATCTCCGGCGCGGCAAGCACGACCATGTCGGGCTGCATCTGAATCTCGCTCCAACGCACGATGCCGTCGCCGTTCGTATCGGCGAGGCTGATCAGGCTCGGCTCCACCTTGCGCCATTGCATGAGCCACTGCGGCAAATCCGAGAAATGATGGCCAACGAGATTGGTCAATATCTCGTACTTGATCAGCACCGCCAGCACCGGCACTGTCAGATAGAACAGCGCGACGAAAAAGAGCGTCCATCCGACAGAACGTCTCGCCGAGGCCACCGAGGTGGTCGTGTTATAGCGCGTCAGGATATGTGGCAGGCTCGCCGTGCCGAGCGACAGGCACAGCAGCAGCGAAAGAAAATTGCGTTCATGGGTGCGCCGGTCTTCATCGTTCACGGCGGGGAACGGCTCATGCATCGGCACGGGTGCGGCGGCGCGCATCAGCATTTCATCGCGTCGCTGGGTCCAGACGATCTGCGCGGCGGCGGCATCGCGTGGAAACTGTTCGAGCGCCCGCTCGCGCTCGTTGATCTCGCGCAGCGGGCCGTTATGGCGGCGTAGATCGGCGACCTCTTGCGTGAGACGCAGCTTCTCGTCGACGAACGATTGCGGCAACGTGTCGAGCCGCATCTGCATCAACGCGGCACGGCGTCGATAATCGTCGCGCACGGTCTGCTCGAGCGGCGCGTCGCGCACCTGCTTCTCGAGGCCTTCGACACGCTCCATCAAACGGCCGTAGTTGAATTGCGGCACCCAGCCCAAGCCGTCCTTGTGCGCGATCATCGACACGGGGATCAGAATCGCCGCGATCAGGATGATGTACTGCGCGACCTGCGTCCACGTCACGGCACGCATGCCGCCGAGAAACGAACACACGAGAATGCCAGCGAGTCCGCAGAAGATGCCGACGGCGAAATCCACGCCGATAAAGCGCGTCGCGATCAGCCCAACGCCCTGGATCTGCGCGACCAGATAAACGAACGAGCACAGGATCGCCGCCAGCGCCGCAAGGCCGCGCACGGCGTTGCTCGAAAAACGCGTGCCGAGAAAATCGGGAATCGTGTAGCGCGCGAGCTTGCGCACATACGGCGCGAGCAGGAACGCGACGAGGCAATAGCCGCCGGTCCAGCCCATCAGATACGCGAGACCGTCATATCCGGTCGCATAGATCGACCCGGCAAGGCCGATGAACGAGGCCGCCGAAAGCCAGTCGGCCGCCGTCGCCATGCCGTTGAAGGCGGACGGCACGCGCCGCCCCGCCACGTAGTATTCGACCAGGTCGGAAGTCCGCGATAGTAGACCGATCACCGCATACACCGCGATTGGCACGAACAGAAACACATAGCCGATCCACACACCGGGACCGGTGGTGCGCTCGATGCGCCACATCACGTAGATGAAAAGCAGAAAGCCGAGTGTGTAAAGGGCGTAGTAGCGGATCAGCCGGTTCGTGAGCTTCATCGGCTCAGTTTCCGAGCGCGGTGAGCGCGTCGGCACCGGCGCTGGCGTCCGCTTCCAAAGCGCGTTGCAGCCGGCGGTCGGCGCGCTGCATCAGCACGATATAGACGACGATGAGCGCCAGATAGATCAGGATCGCGCCCTGCGCGCCGAAATAGAACGGCAGCCTGAAGCCGCCGGCCCGCACCTGCGCCAAAGCCGGCGCCATCAGCGGCAGGACGAACGACACGATGAAGCCCAAGGTCATCAACGTCGCAATCAACGCGAGGTTGAAACGCCAGTACTTTTGATGCGCGCGCGCCATCGCTGCCGAGACCGCGGGCGGTTCGGGCGGCGGATTGAGCGTAGCGTGAGAGGAGTGGTGCGGCGCGGCCATGCGCCTATGTATCAAAAAGCCACCGGGCAGGCAATCGGGATTGACCGCGCGGTGGCTTCAACAACGTGGCTTCTGTAGTGAAGATCTGCGTCGAAGCAAGAGTGTGTCGTTCGACACGCTCTTGCCGTTCACACGGACAAACCCAGGCTCAGAGCGACTCGCCGAGCTGATCGAGAATCGCCGGGTTCTCCAGCGTCGACACGTCCTGCGTGATTTCCTCGCCCTTCGCGAGCGAGCGCAACAGGCGCCGCATGATCTTGCCCGAGCGCGTCTTCGGCAGGTTCTCGCCGAAGCGGATGTCCTTCGGCTTGGCGATCGGACCGATCTCCTTGCCGACCCAGTTGCGCAGTTCGTTGGCGAGCTTCACCGCTTCCTCGCCTTCCGGACGCGCGCGTTTCAGCACGACGAACGCGCACACGGCTTCGCCGGTGGTCGCATCGGGGCGTCCCACCACAGCGGCTTCCGCGACGAGCGGGTTCGACACCAGCGCCGACTCGATCTCCATCGTGCCGAGCCGGTGACCCGACACGTTCAGCACGTCGTCGATACGGCCCATGATCGTGAAGTAGCCGGTGTCCTTGTCGCGCACGGCGCCGTCGCCTGCAAGGTACAACCTGCCGCCGAGTTCTTCGGGGAAGTAGCTCTTCTTGTAGCGGTCCGGATCGCCCCACACGTTACGCAGCATCGACGGCCACGGACGCTTCATCACCAGAATGCCGCCCTGCCCGTTCGGCACGTCCTGGCCGGTTTCGTCGACGACCGCGGCCATGATGCCCGGCAGCGGCAGCGTGCACGACCCCGGTACCAAAGGCGTCGCGCCCGGCAGCGGCGTGATCATGTGGCCGCCGGTTTCGGTTTGCCACCACGTATCGACGATCGGGCAACGGCTGCCGCCGACGTTCTCGTAATACCAGATCCACGCTTCCGGATTGATCGGCTCGCCGACCGTGCCGATGATGCGCAGCGTCGACAGATCGTAACTCTTCGGGTGCACCTTCTCGTCGGCGTCGGCAGCCTTGATCAGCGAGCGGATCGCGGTCGGCGCCGTATAGAACAGCGAGACCTTGTGCTTGGCGATCATGTCCCAGAAGCGGCCGGCGTTCGGGTAGGTCGGCACGCCTTCGAACACGACCTGCGTGCCGCCAAGCGTCAACGGACCATACGTGATGTAGCTATGGCCGGTGATCCAGCCGATGTCGGCGGTACACCAGAACACGTCGGAGGGCTTCCAGTCGAAGGTCCACTTCAGGGTCTGCGCCGCCCACAGCAGATAGCCGCCGGTGCTGTGCTGCACGCCCTTCGGCTTACCCGTCGAACCCGACGTGTACAGGATGAACAAAGGATGCTCGGCGCCGACCCACTCGGGCGCGCATTGATCCGATTCGCCTTGCGTGACCTCGTGCATCCACAGATCGCGGCCTTCGTTCCAGGCGACCTTGCCGCCGGTGCGCTGGTACACGATCACGCTCGTGACTGCTTCGCAGCCGCCCATCGCAAGCGCTTCGTCGGCGATGTTTTTCAGCGGCAATGCTTTGCCGCCGCGCATCTGTTCGTCGGACGTGACGAGCGCGACCGCGCCCACGTCCACCAGCCGCTCATTGAGCGACTTCGACGAGAAGCCGCCGAACACCACCGAATGCGTCGCGCCGATCCGCGCACAAGCCTGCATCGCGACGATGCCTTCGATCGACATCGGCATATAGATCACCACGCGGTCGCCCTTCTTCACGCCGCGCTTCTTCAACGCGTTCGCAAAGCGCGAGACACGTTGCAGCAGATCCTGATAGGTGACGTTGGTGACGGTGCCGTCGTCGGCTTCGAAGATGATCGCGACGCGCTCGCCGTTGCCGGCTTCGACATGACGGTCGATGCTGTTATACGAGGCGTTGATCTGGCCGTCTTCGAACCACGTGTAGAACGGCGCATTCGACTCGTCGAGCACCTTGGTGAAGGGTGTGTTCCAGCTTAGCGTCTCGCGAGCGAGGCGCCCCCAGAAGCCTTCGTAATCGCGTTCCGCCTCGGCGGCCAGCGCCCGGTACGCGTCCATGCCGGAGATCGCGGCGCCTGCCGCTGCTTCAGCGGAGGGCGGGAAAACACGGCGTTCGTGAAGAACCGATTCAATCGCAGACATCGACAACCCCTTGGTGAAGATGAAACGTAAAACCTGGCCGGCGCGCGTCTGGCGCGCCATGTCTTGTTGACGCCGCAACGAGCGGCGCGCTGCCTCCAATCCTCGCGCGTCGTTTCACCGATCATCGCGCCGCGGCCCGTCACTCTGCATCGACCACTCATGCGGCACTGCAACATGAGTGTGTGCCGGACGACGTTCCGCTCTCACGCTCAAACATAAGCGCTGCAACTTACCGGCCACTTACGCGCATGGCGCCGGACTGCCAGCGAAAACCCTAACGCGGCTCATGTGACGCCAGCGTCGTATGAAGATGCAGCGCGAAGCAACGCATGCTACGCGCTCCGTGACGAACATGTGCTTGACCCGCCACCTATATCGTCGAGCTTCCTGCATGCCGCGACACCAGGCGCGCCGTTACGCTGGCTCGCACGGCCTCTTACAATGCTAACTGAACTCGCCGCCTGGATTCCAGCCTGAATCGTTACTCCTGCTTCTCATTACCTCGATGCTGCTGGTCGGCAGCAATGTCGGAATTGGTAAATCGATCGTCGACTTTGTCCCCGTCCCTCTGCTCGCGCTGCTGCACTTCGTGATCGCGATGGCAGTACTGTGGCCGCTTGTGCGCGTGTCAAGACTGCGCCACGTGAAGCGCGATGAATGGTTCAATCTGTTCCTACAGGCACTGTTCGGCACCTTCGGGTTTACGCTGCTGATGCTGGGCGGCGTGCAACGCACGAGCGCGGTCGCGGCCGGTGGCATCACGAGCACGATCCCCGCGGTCGTCGCGCTGCTCTCGTGGCTCATCCTCAAAGAGCGTCCGAACGGTCGGGCACTCGCGTCGATCGCGCTGGCAATCGTCGGCGTGGTTGTCATCCATCTCGCTCACGTGGATCAGAGCGCGGCCGGCGAGACATCGTTCACGGGCAATGCCGCCGGTGGCGTCGTGAGCCCTGAAGCCTGAACGCGCGAGCCGCAATTCGCCACGCGCGCCGCGTGTCGGGCGCCGCCAACCTGCCCGCCGCAACGCAGCAAATTCACCCGACGCTGTACAATAGCGCGCCTGACGCGAGCTTTTCCGGCCTCCCTTGGCCGTGCACCGCGCCGTCTGCGCCTGGTTTGCGTGCCTGATTCGCGTGCGTGCTGAGGAGTATTGCGCGTGCCGGGTCGGCGCATTTGGTCCATGTTCCGTCACCTGCGTTTCATCTGACTCTTGCCCATGTCCGCTCCGCGATCCGACTCCGCCCATCAGCGCCGCCCGATGCGCCCGGTCCCTGCCATCATTTTCATGAGCCGCTGGCTGCAGTTGCCGCTCTATCTGGGCCTGATCGTCGCCCAGGGCGTCTACGTCGTGCTGTTCCTCAAGGAAGTCTGGCATCTCGTCACGGCCTCCATGACGCTCGACGAAACCAACATCATGCTGGTCGTGCTCGGCCTGATCGACGTGGTCATGATCTCGAACCTGCTGATCATGGTGATCATCGGCGGGTATGAAACGTTCGTGTCGCGCCTGGGCGTCGAGGGTCACCCGGACGAACCGGAATGGCTCGACCACGTGAACGCGGGCGTGCTCAAAGTCAAATTGTCGATGGCGCTGATCAGCATCTCGTCGATCCATCTGCTGAAGACCTTCATAAGCCCCGATCAGAACACGACGCATACGATCATGTGGCAAGTGATCATCCACGTCGCGTTCCTCGTCTCGGCGCTCGTGATGGCACTGGTCGACCGCCTCACTACGCATACGCATCCCAAGCATTTCGAAGAGCCCACGGTGCTGCACGCCGTGGGTGCCGTTAAAGGTTCCACTCCCCTGAAGGCGCACGACTGACCCGCACTGCCCCGCGTGTCTGAAAACAAGCGCCACTGTCCCCACTGAGCTAGCCATGACCGTCATCAAACAGGAAGATCTGATTCAGAGCATTGCTGATTCGCTTCAGTACATCAGCTACTACCACCCGCTCGATTACATCCAGGCCTTGGGCCGCGCCTACGAGCTCGAACAGAGCCCGGCCGCGAAGGATGCCATCGCGCAGATTCTCACCAACAGCCGCATGTGCGCCGAAGGCAAGCGCCCGATCTGCCAGGACACCGGCATCGTCACGGTGTTCGTGAAGGTCGGTATGGACGTGCGTTGGGACGGTGCGACGATGGGCGTCACCGACATGATCAACGAAGGCGTGCGCCGTGGTTACCTGAACCCGGACAACGTGCTGCGCGCGTCGATCGTGAGCCCGCCGGAAGGCGGCCGCAAGAACACCAAAGACAACACGCCGGCCGTGATCCACTACGAGATCGTGCCGGGCAATACGGTCGACGTGCAGGTCGCCGCCAAGGGCGGCGGCTCGGAAAACAAGTCGAAGTTCGCGATGCTGAATCCGTCGGATTCGATCGTCGACTGGATTCTGAAGACCGTGCCGACCATGGGTGCGGGCTGGTGCCCGCCGGGCATGCTCGGCATCGGCATCGGCGGCACCGCTGAGAAAGCGATGGTGATGGCGAAGGAATCGCTGATGGATCCGATCGACATTCAGGACGTGATCGCACGCGGCCCGAAAGACTGGATCGAAGAACTGCGCGTTGAATTGCACGAGAAGGTCAATGCGCTCGGGATCGGCGCGCAAGGTCTCGGCGGTCTCGCCACCGTGCTCGACGTGAAGATCATGGCCGCGCCGACGCACGCCGCGTCCAAGCCGATCGCGATCATCCCGAACTGCGCGGCTACGCGTCACGCGCACTTCACGCTGGACGGTTCCGGCGTCGCCAAGCTCGAAGCGCCGTCGCTCGACGCATGGCCGAAGGTGCAGTGGGAGCCGGACACCGAGAAGAGCAAGCGCGTCGATCTGAACACGCTCACGCCGGAAGAAGTCGCTGCGTGGACGCCGGGCCAGACGCTGCTGCTGTCGGGCAAGATGTTGACGGGCCGGGACGCGGCCCACAAGCGCATCGCTGACATGCTCGCCAAGGGCGAGAAGCTGCCGGTCGACTTCACGAACCGCGTGATCTACTACGTCGGCCCGGTCGATCCGGTGCGCGATGAAGCCGTCGGCCCCGCAGGCCCGACCACGGCAACGCGCATGGACAAGTTCACCGAGACGATGCTGTCGCAGACCGGCCTGATCTCGATGATCGGCAAAGCGGAGCGCGGCCCCGTCGCCATCGAGGCGATCAAGAAGCACAAGGCCGCGTATCTGATGGCCGTGGGTGGCGCGGCGTATCTCGTCTCGAAGGCGATTCGCAGCGCGAAGGTTCTCGCGTTCGAAGACCTCGGCATGGAAGCGATCTACGAGTTCGACGTGCAGGACATGCCGGTGACGGTGGCTGTCGATTCGAACGGCACTTCCGTTCATCAGACCGGCCCGAAAGAATGGCAAGCAAAGATCGGCAAGATTCCGGTCGCGACGGTTTGATTGGTATTGACATCCGCTGAGTAATTCAAAGCCGGGGCCTGAAACCCCGGCTTTTTTTATGATGAAATGAGAACGGTACGCATCACGCGAAAAACCCTCTAAAATCAGGCGAAAAACTGATTTTTTGCCTTGGCTTTTTGCGTTTCGCCGTTTATTGTTCTGGGAAATTCAAAGCCCCTACAAGGACACACCATGCAAGGCGACAAAAAGGTCATCGAATATCTCAACTCGCAGTTGAAAAACGAACTGACCGCCATCAATCAGTACTTCCTGCATGCGCGGATGTATAAACACTGGGGCCTCGAGAAACTCGGCAAGCATGAATACGATGAATCGATCGGCGAAATGAAGCACGCCGACTGGCTCATCGAACGTATTTTCATGCTCGACGGTCTGCCGAATCTGCAAGACCTGCACAAGCTGCTGATCGGTGAGGAAACGAAAGAAATCCTCGAATGCGATTTGAAGCTCGAACAGATTTCGCAGAGCACCTGTAAAGAAGCCATCGCATATTGCGAAACGGTTCGCGATTTCATCTCGCGTGAAATCTTCACGAAGATTCTCGACGACACCGAAGAGCATATCGACTGGCTCGAAACGCAAATCGACCTGATCGGCAAGGTCGGCATCCAGAACTACCAGCAATCCGCAATGGGCTCGGTCGAGTCCTGATCGAACCAGGTTGCAACCGTCCGCGCGCCCGTTCATGGGTCAGCTTATTTGCGATGGCCCTGGCCGCGCGGACGATATACTTGCGCACTTTCCTGTTTTTCCGAGTTTCCCTTGAGTGCTGTGCCGCACGCGTCCTCTTCGCCTATGCCCGCAGAATCACCGTCCATGAATGCAAGAATGTTCACGTCTGGCGCCGGATCGCGCGCACCGGTCGGCATTTTCGATTCGGGGCTCGGCGGTTTGTCGGTGTTGCGGGCGGTCCGGGCACAACTGCCTGACGAAGCGATTCTGTACGTCGCCGACTCGCTCTACGCCCCGTACGGCGAGCGCGACGACGACTTCATCGCCGACCGCACGCTTGCGATCGGCGAATGGCTGGTCAAACAAGGCGCAAAGGCGCTGGTGGTCGCCTGCAATACAGCAACCGCGCAGTCGATCGCGCTGGTTCGCGAAAAGCTGCCTATTCCGCTGGTCGGCGTCGAACCTGGCGTCAAACCCGCCGCGCTCCAGTCGAAAACGCGTGTCGCCGGCGTGCTCGCCACGCAAGTGACGCTGCGCAGCGCCCGCTTCCAGGCGCTGCTCGAACGCTACGCCGCGGATTGCCGCTTTCTTTGCCAGCCTGGCCACGGGCTCGTGCAGGCCGTGGAACGCTGCGACGTCGGCTCCGCCGAATTGCGGGCGCTGCTGCGCGGCTACCTGCAACCCATGCTCGACGCCGGCGCGGATACGCTGGTGCTCGGCTGCACGCACTACCCGTTTCTGGATGCGGCGATTCGCGACATCGTCGGCGAACGGCTGATGCTGATCGACACGAGCGTCGCTATCGCGCGCCAACTGGAACGAGTGCTCGACCAGCACGGTTTGCGCGCGGCGCCCGAAAACACGACCACTGTTCTGCCCCGCTTTTATTCGACCGGCGACGGCTCGCATCAGCAGCAGCTGGCCGCGACCCTGTTGCATATCGACGCCACCGTCGAACAGGTGTCGATCCCCTCGCGCCGCACGGCAGCGCCGGACTCCCAAGCCGCATAAACTGCCACCCAAGCGCCGTTTTTGGCCCGTTGCGCGGCCTTCTGTGCGCTTTTTAGGCGCTTTTCCGCGCCGCCCGCCGCTGGCACCAGATTCCGTCTCATAGACGAAACCCTTCTAAGAGTCTGGTTTTGTTACAAAAAATCAAGCAGGACGCTTGCCAAACGGACCAAACAAAATGATAATAATTCGCATTAACGTTAGCTATGACGCCCGCCATGATTGTCTGTGTCTGCAAGTCTGTTTCTGACCGAAAGATCCGTGCTTCGATCGAGGAAGGCATGGATTCGTTTGACGAGCTTCAGTTCGAGCTCGGCGTTGCATCCTGCTGTGGCAAGTGCGCCGACTCCGTGCGCGACGTCATGATGAAAAGCGGCGTCTGCGCGAGCCGCTGTGGTTTCGAGCATCACCCGCAAGCCGTACCGCTGACATTTTACGAACGCAAGGCCGCCTGAGCCAGGTTCCAGGGCGCGGTTCACGCCGCGCCTCGAGCGCTCTTACCGCTCCTGCCGTTTTCGCTGTTCAAGCGTTATCCCACTGCCGTCAGCAAGCCAGTATTCGTACCAGCCAGCTACCCGCTCACCCGTCACAGGAGTTCGAGATGGAATTGCTGATTGGTTTCGTGACTACTTTGTTCATTTCGCTGCTGATTTTTCGAACATGACGATGTCTTGTCTGACGCGCTGCATCGACAGCGCGCCACCACGCTAACATGCAGGCTTCGCATACCGCTTCAGCCGGCGCCATGCCGGCTTCGTCCACTCGCACGAACTCCCGCGTCCTGACCGCAACCGCCGTGGTTGCAGCGATTCACGTCGCGTTGCTTGCCGTCGTGATGACCTTGCGTCACGACCCCGTGCAGCCGGCCCTCGAATCGCACGTCATGACCGCGCAGTTGCTGCCGCCGGCGCCGGTTGCCGCGCCGGTCGCGATGCAGTCGATCGCGCCGCCGCCACCCACGCCGACGCCGCCGGTCCATACCAAGCCGAAGGTCCAGCCGAAGCCGACTCCGACGCCCAAGCCAACGCCTACGCCTCTACCGGTGGCCGCCGCGCCGTCGCCGACGCCCGTGGCGGCGCCCGATCCGACGCCGCCCGCGCCGGCTGCACCCGTTGCGCCGCCCGCGCCTGCCGCGCCGGCGATCGGCCATCAGACGATGGAGATCAGCGCGCCCAAGAACGTCTCGCACCTCGACTGCAACATCGCCAAGCCCGAGTACCCGTCGCTCTCGAAGCGCCGCGGCGAAACCGGCACCGCGTACGTGAAGTTCGTGGTCGGCCTGACCGGCAAGCTCGAAAACATCGAATTGAAGAAAAGCAGCGGCTTCAGCCGCCTCGACGACGCCGCGCTCGCCGCCGTGCACGGGAGCGCCTGCAAGCCTTATCTCGAGAACGGCCAGCCGATTCGGGCCGCCTACACCCAGCCTTACGACTTCAATCTGAACGATTGAGGCAGATTTTAAAAAAAGGAATTGCAATGCAAAACTACGGACTGGCGCACGTCTGGGCGCAAGGGGATTTCGTGACGCGCGGAATCGCGCTCGCGCTGTTGATCATGTCGGTGATGTCGTGGAGCGTGATCGTCATCAAGGGCTGGAACGTAATGCGCCTGAACCGCCTCACGAAGAATGCCGAGCAGGCATTCTGGCATTCGGACGACCTCGCCGACGGCGTGAAGAAGCTCGGCGCAGGGTCGTCGACGCCGCAGGACAATCCGTTCCTCGCGCTGGCGCTGTCGGGCCAGGAAGCGGCCGATCATCATCATCAGACGCAGCCGCATCTGCACGACCGCATGGACGTGTCGGACTGGGTCACGCGCTGCCTGAAGGACACGATGGACGAAAGCGTCGCGCGCATGCAGAGCGGTCTCGCGGTTCTCGCGTCGATCGGCAGCACGGCGCCGTTCGTCGGTCTGTTCGGCACGGTGTGGGGCATCTATCACGCGCTGCTGGCCATCGGCGCGAGCGGCCAGTCGTCGATCGATCAGGTGGCCGGTCCGGTCGGCGAAGCGTTGATCATGACCGCGTTCGGCCTCTTCGTCGCGATTCCGGCGGTGCTCGGCTACAACGCACTGACGCGCGCCAACAAGGCGGTGGTCGCCAAACTGAGCCGTTTTGCGCACGGCCTGCATGCATTCTTCGTGACGGGCGCGCGCCTGTCGTCGTCCAAGCGCGGCGACGGCCTGCGTCTTGCCGCGCGCACGAACTGATCGACGAGGCACTCCGATGGCAATGAGCCCCTTCGCCGGCGACGATGACGACGGCCTGATGAACGAAATCAACATGACGCCGCTCGTCGACGTGATGTTGGTTCTCCTGATCGTCTTCATGGTGACGATTCCGGTGATTCGTCATGCGGTCAAAATCGATCTGCCGCACGCAAGCAGTCAGAAGGAAGACACCAAGCCCGCGCAGGTGACGGTCACGGTCGACGCGGACGGCAACGTCATGTGGGACGACAAGAAGCTCGACGACGCCGCACTGCGCGCGAAGATTGCAGAGGCCGCGCAAGCGAACCCGCAACCCGAGCTGCATCTGGATGCGGACCGCAAGGTTCCGTACGAGAAAGTGGCGGAAGTGATGTCGGCGGCACAAGCCGGCGGCCTTACGAAGATCGGCTTCGTTACGCAACCGAAAGCCAGGTGACGCCGTAAAAAGCCCTTGAAACAAGGGCCAAAAAGTAAAAGGCCTTCATCGTCAGATGAAGGCCTTTTTTTGTGCGCACTCGGCGCCTTCGGGCGGCGGGATCATTTGCCATCGTTCGAAGATTGATAGCTCGTCGAATCACCGCATGCGACAGCCGTGATCGACACGGACAGCGCGGTCAGCCCTATCAGGCCCGCTATGATAGCGGCCATGAGTTTCCGCATAAGAGACTCCTTAGCGAAGGGATTTCACTATAGGCCCGTCCGCGCGCGCATTCAAGCAAACGGCCATTGAAAGTACTCATGACAGGCCACGCTTAAATGCTAAAAGCGATGTTGCGGTCCGTAACAAGTGCTATGGCGCAATTGCGAACATCGGCTGCGCGGCAACGACATTTACCTCGCGCGCGGGACACTCGCCCGCGATGTGTTTACCGTCGTCAGGATCGAGCATCTCGACCAGATAATCGACAAAGGCGCGCACGGCCGGCACCATCCCCTGCCGCGACACGAATACGGCGTACAACTGCGGCGTCGGAAACGTCCAGCCCGGCATAACCGGCGACAATTGGCCGGCTCGCAGCGCGGCGCCATACATCATCTCCGGCAGCGCGGCGATGCCGACGCCGGCGAGCACCGCTTCACGAATCGTCATCAGATCGGCGGTCACGAGGCGCGGCTCGTGTTCGTGCGCATGACGCGTGCCGTCGGGCGCGATCAGGTTGTAGACGTGGCGTCCGTCGCCGGTCGGCACGTCGAGCGTTTCGAAACCGTTCAGATCGGCTGGCAGCAATGGCGGCGCATTCTGTTGCAACAGGCTCGGCGCGCCGACCAGCATCTGCTGCGTGCGCCACAGCGGCCGCACCACGATATTGGCGTTTTCCGGCGGATCCGAGCGCACCCGCAGCGCGACGTCGATCGAATCCTCGAACAGATCGACCACGCGGTTCGTCACGCGCATCACCACCCGCACTTCCGGATAGCGATGCATGAATTCGGGCAGGATCTGCGACAGAATGGTCTGCGAGATCGTGACCGGCACGCTGACACGCACTGTGCCGCGCGGCGACGAGCGCAGCTGCTGGACAACGTTCACGGCCGCCTGCGCCTCGCTCAGCATCGCCTGGCAATGCTGGTAGAACAATTGCCCGGCTTCGGTCAGCGCCAGCTTGCGCGTGGATCGCTGCAACAGCCGCACGCCGAGCGACGCTTCCAGTTCGGTCAGACGGCGCGACAGGCGCGACTTGGAAATCCCCAGCACGCGTTCGGCGGCCGAAAACCCGCCGTGTTCGACAACCTGCGAAAAATACATCAGGTCATTCAGATTATGTGAATCGATCTTCATCTCATCGTTCCAGTAATAGAACAATCCATTGCGTGAGGGCGGCTGGCACCCCGGAAAACGGTCCCTATAATAGCTCCATGTTTCAAAAATAACGCTATTCCCCATTTTTTGAGGTGACTTTGATGAGCACGACCCGCACGATCGAACGCACGTTCCCGGCCGTTCGCACGACCGAGGGTGGCGGCTTTATCGTCCACCGCCCGTTTCCCACCCGCCTGCTGATGGACTTCGATCCGTTCCTGCTGCTCGATGAAATGGGCCCGATCGACTACGCGCCGGGCGAGGCCAAAGGCGCGCCCGACCATCCGCATCGCGGCTTCGAAACGGTCACGTATGTGCTCGAGGGACAGTTCGGCCACAAAGATTCGGCCGGCCATTCCGGCACCCTGC
Organism: Paraburkholderia sp. RL17-373-BIF-A; assembly: GCF_046030175.1. NCBI lineage: Bacteria > Pseudomonadati > Pseudomonadota > Betaproteobacteria > Burkholderiales > Burkholderiaceae > Paraburkholderia > Paraburkholderia sp. RL17-373-BIF-A. The sequence goes on along the minus strand of NZ_JARESO010000001.1, from coordinate 26,343 downwards.
ACGCCGGCGACGTCCAATGGATGACCGCGGGCGCGGGCGTCGTGCACAGCGAGATGCCGGACCCGTCGTTCATCCGCACCGGCGGACGCGTGCACGGCCTGCAACTGTGGGTGAATCTGCCGCGCCGCGACAAGATGATCGAGCCGCGCTACCAGGAAATTCCGTCGTCGAGCATTCCCGTGGCGACCTCCGCGGACGGCAAAGTGCGCGTCAAGGTGATCGCCGGCGAGGCGCTCGGCGTCAAAGCGGCAATCGAAACGCGTACGCCGATCCTGTACCAGCATTTCTCGCTGCAACCGGGCGCGACGATCCGGCAGCCGGTACCGGCCGACTATCGCGTGTTTGCCTATAGCCTGTCCGGCAAGGGCTTCTACGGTGAAGGCGAAGCGCGTCAGGAAATCGACGCGCAGAAAATGGTCGTGTTTCAGAACGATGGCGACTCCGTGACGCTCACGGCCGGCGCGGAGCCACTCGAGGTGCTGCTGCTAGGCGGCGTGCCGCTGAAGGAGCCTGTGGTGCGCTACGGCCCGTTCGTGATGAATACGGAAGACGAGATTCGCCAGGCTGTCGTTGATTACCAGGCGGGGCGCATGGGCGCGATCACGCATTGAGTCGTCGACGGGCGCGGCACGGCCCGTCCGCGGCGCAACCCGAGGCGCGAAGGCCGGTAAATTCGTTCACAATAGCAATTCAGGCCGCGCGCCACGCCGTTCACTGATAACGGGCCGTGGCGCGCGGCGATTTCCGTCCCTGTTCAGGAGCGCGCATGGCAGAGTCCACCGTCACCGCACACATCGGTTCGACGAATTTCCAGGTTCTTTTCGACGACGGCACGCACACATGGCTTGCCGACGAACCCGAGTCGCTCGGCGGCGGTGATCGCGGGCCGACACCCGTCTCGCTGCTGCTGTCGAGCCTCGGTGCTTGCACGTCGATCACGCTGAAGATGTACGCCCAGCGCAAGGACTGGCCGCTCGCCGACGTGCGCGTGACGCTCTCGCTCGAAACCGGCGACGCGGGCACGACCATCGATCGCAGGATCGTGCTCGAAGGCGATCTGTCCGACGAACAGCGGGAACGGCTCTTGCAAATCGCCAATCAGTGCCCGGTTCACAAGATCCTCACGCATTCGATCACGATCCGTTCGGGGCTCGCCGTCGCTTAAACGCTTTCATAGGAAGCCGTCGTTTTGAATTTCGAACACCTTATCCAGATCAACGACCCGTTGAATCCGTTTGTCGAATCGATGACCCGCGAGCAGTTGTGGGAGGGTCTCGTGCTGCGTGCCGAACAGCCGCAACTGTTCGTGATGGGGCTCGATAGTTGCACGATTCTTTCGCGCGAAGGCAACGTCCTCGAACGGGAGTTGCACTATGGCCAGGCCACGGTGCGCGACCGCGTCACGCTGGAGGAGAGCCAGAGCGTGCGCTACGACATTCTGCCGACGGCCGATCACGTCGGCGGCTCGCTCACCATGACGATCGAGCAACCGGACGAACTGCAACTGTTCCTGCGCTTCGAGTACGCGACCACGCTGCCCGAATCGACCGATCCCGACGCGCATCAGACGCAGGAGATCGTGAAGTCGGCATATCGGGAGAACGATATCGATACCGTTCGGCTGATTCGCCAGTATGTGCAAACGAAACAGGAGCCCGGCACGCTGCATTGAATGTCGCGCGGGCACGCTGCTCGCCATTGAGCGCAAGACCGCCGAACGAGCTGGCGGTCTTGCTGCAAACTCCTCCGCCGTTCCGCCTCTCCTCCCCACAGACTATCGAAAATCAAATCCGATCAATTTCTCTTCCTTGTAAATGGGAATAGTTATCATTTAGAATTAATCCATCGAATCGACCAACAGCTAAAACGAATGACCGATCCCACGCGCCCTTCCACACTCAGCCTGCGCCGCCCGGCGGCCGCGCTGACCAGCCGCCCGAAAACGTCGACGGCAACGGCATCGGCAACCGGCCAGAAACCTGGCGCGGATCGGACTAACGGTTCGGGTGAGACGTCGGAGCGAGTCGTACGGAGCGACGCTCTGTTGCAAGGACATAGCCACGTCAGCATCGTGCATAACGGCGAGACCTATCAGTTGCGGGCAACGCGCTTAGGCAAGCTGATCCTGACGAAGTAGGAACGAATAGCAGTCAGTACCGGGTATTGTGGGGACCACCTCCCAGAGAGGTGTTGGGCAGTAGCCAGCCACGACGGCTTGCACGTGAGAACTAGACCCCTTCGTGCAGACACCAAGCCAGCCGTCGCAGCAAGCCAGGCCGCTTTTTTTGGTTCTCACTCGATACGGCAGCACGCAACGCCGTGTGCCGATCATGCGGAAAATGGAAAAGCCGTGGGATGTTGTCATCTCCACGGCTTTTTGTTTTGTGCCGGCGCTAACTACTGCGACCGTAAGCGTTGAATGCGCTACTTCGAAGCCCAGCCCCAGAACATCAACCACCACGCGCTATCGACCACGGCCAGTGCCGCGGCAAACCACACCATCGCGAGGCCGCGTTGAACGAAACGCTCGCTATAGCGGCGCGTGACGAGCCAGGCGAGCCATGCGCTCCACAGATTGGCAATTGCCAGAATCGCGATGCGCATATCCGACGCCCACCACAACGACACATGCTCCGCGCGCAACAGCGACAGCGTGGTAGCGGACAGGCCGAGGAACACGCCCGCGCCGGCAATCGGAATCAGCCCTTGCGTCAAATGATGCAGACGCACGGTATTGAAGCGCCCCAGCATGCGCGTCGCGCCCATCAGCAGCACTAGCAGCGCGGTGCCGTACACCAGTGCCGTGGCGAGGATGTAGCCGATCACCATCGTGCCGTCGAGCCACGAGAACACGTCGTTCTGTTCAGGGTAATGCGTGAACAGGAACCACGGCGCGTTGGTGTCGAGCGGCCAGGTGATGTCGTGATCGACCAGCCAATTCGCGAAGAACATCTTCAGATCGATGAACCAGCGCGACGCGGTCCAGTGGAACGCGCCGATCGCGATGCCGAGCAGGCCATAGAGGATCAACGCGGTATCCCACGCATTGGCCTGCTTGTCGCCCAACTGGACCACTTCCGACGACGGCGCGCGCCACGTCAACGCAATCGCGTCGCGGTGGCCGCTGCATCGTCCGCACATATGGCAGTCCGACGCGCCCTTCATATTGCGCAACGGCACGAGCGGCGCGCAATTGATTGGAATCACGCGATGCCCATGCTCGCCGTTCTTGTAGGAGCGGCGCCATGCATCTTCATCGACTTTGTAGTGGAACGGCGCGAGGCGCGCCAGAAGCGAAAAAACCCCGTTGACGGGGCACAGATACTTGCACCAGACACGCTTCTCACGTCCGTATAGCAAGCCGATGATCATCGCCGCGAAAGTCGAGCCGCCCAACACCAGCAGCACGGCCTTCGGATACTGGTAGACGCTCACCATCTGTCCGTAGATGGTGGTGATGCCGAACGCGACGAACGGCCAGCCGCCCCAGCGCATCCAGCGTGGAATCGCCCAGCCTCGCCCGTATTTGCTGGCGAATTCGGCGAGCGCGCCTTCGGGGCACAGCACGCCACACCAGACGCGGCCGAGCATGACCATCGAGAGCAAGACGAACGGCCACCAGATACCCCAGAACACGAACTGCGCGGCGAGCGTCAGGTTGTTCCACAGGTGCGCCGTGTCGTCTGGCAGCGGCATCACGGCCGGCACCAGAATCAGAAACGCGTACACCGCCACCACGACCCACTGAATGCCGCGAATCGCGGCACCGTGACGTTGCATCCACTGCCCGGCCGCCGCGAGGCGCCCCGGACGGGTCATGACCGTGCTCATGCCGTGCGCCCGGCGGCTTGCGGCGCCGGCTTGCGATTCGCGCGGCGCACCAGCAGATAGACGACCGCCCAATACGCCACATAGGCGATCAGATTCATCAGCGCCGGGTGAGCGCGATAGCCGGTGAGCGTGGCGACCAGCGAACCGAAGGTGCTCGAATCATCGAGGATCGCCGATGAATTCCACATCTGGTCGACGATCGTCGGCAGGATTTCCTTGTCGATCAGCTTGTCGACACCGGTCTGGAACAGACCCGCGCCGAGAAACAGCAGCATGATTTCCGTGATGCGGAAAAAGAGCCGCCACGAGAAGATCTTGCCGCCCAGTTGCAGCACGTAGAAGGTCAGGAATGCGAGCGCCAGGCCGATCACGACCGCGAGCGTCTGGCTGGCGTCCACGTGACCCGACTGGCCGAAGCCGAGCCCGTACAGAAAGATCACCGTCTCGCTGCCTTCACGCGCAATGGCCAACGCCACCAGCAATGCGACGCCCCACCAGTTCGAATCGCGCTGGCTCTTTTGCAGCGACTGTTCCATGTCGCGCTTGAGCGTGCGGCCGTGCCGCTTCATCCACAGCACCATTTGCACGATCAGCACGCAGGCGACCAGCACCATCGCGGTCTGGAAATAATCCTGCGCGTCACCGGAGAGCACTTCGGTGAAGCCGACCAGCGCGGCGCCGAGCGCCACCGCCGCTATCACGCCAGCCGCCACGCCGCCCCACAGGTACGGCAAACCGCGGCGCGCGTCGTCGTCGCCATTTTTCAGCCACGCGTACAGGATGCCGACGACCAGCAACGCCTCGACACTTTCCCGCCATACGATGAATAGAATCTGACCCATCAAGCTCTCCCTCTACCTGCTTCTGCTTCCAGCGAACGCGGACCTGATGACGGCCGGCGCTCGCGTCCCAAGCCACTACTTCGCGACGATGACGCCCTGCGCCTGCTGGTGGAAATCGTCGAAAAACTTGTATTCGCCCGGCTCGAGCGGCGCGATCACGACGAACGAATCCGCGCCCGGCGCCAACACCTTTTCTTTGCGCAACTGCACACTTTCGAATTCGGCCGCGCCTTTGCCGGTGTTGCGCACTTCGATCTTGATACGCTGCCCCGCCGGCACTTCGATGCGGGCCGGGTTCAGCTTGCCGTCGTTCATTTCCAGCTTGAAGGTCGGCAGGTCGGCTGCGTGGGCCGCGCCCGCCAGCAAAGCCGTGGCGGCGAAGATCGCGATCTTTCGGTTGATTCTCATTAGCCCTTCCGGAAAACGCGGCGCGTTGGCATTCAACCGCCGACGCGCCGCCTGCTGCATTGGCTCGCTCAGCTCATTCGGTCATTCACTCACGCGCGGCGATCAGTAGCCGCCCTTCTTGCCGATTCCGGCGAAGGTGAAGTCGTATTCGAGTGTGATCGGCTTGAACCACGGACCCACGCCGGTTTCCTTGTCGACGTGGCGGCCGAAAGCCATATGGCCCGTTTGCATCGGCGCCTCGACGATCATCTTCAGGTGATATTTGCCCGGGCCTTGCAGCTTGACGTTGTCGCCATAGTGCGGACCGTCGTTGGCGACCATCGCCATCAGGTCGCCCTTCTGCGTCTGGGTCGAACCGGCTTTCGTCAGTTCATAGTGCACTTGCAGATACGGCATCCAGTCGCCTTCGGCGAAACCGGTCGGGTTGTTCTTGACCGCGTGAATGTCCGCTTCGAGGTGGATGTCCGAATCCGAGGCTTTGCGCATCATGCCTTCGGGTTCCATCGTGATCGGCTGCAGATAGACCGCGTTGATTTCCATGCCGCCATGAATCTGCTGCTTGCCGATCGGATATTCCGCCGCCGCTGCCGAGAAAGCCGCCACTGCGGCCAGCGCTGCTGCGCCACCGCGCACAAATGAAGAAATCCGCATTGAAACTCCTTGTTTTTATCAGACTGGAATCGAACCCATTGGAACAGTGCGTCGCGCATACCTCGATGCAGCGGTCGCGGGCGTTGAGCACCGCGATCGATCGCCAGCCAGGCGGCAGTACGAACGTTAATGCGAACCATTCTCAATATTGGTCGAGTTTATCATCGATCGCAAGGGAGAACAAATCAGAACGCACGCAAAGCCTTGTGGCAGCAGGGTCTTAAGGCGGTCTTAAGAAAGTGCTGGAATGGAATGATGCGAGGCCGGGCGAGTGCCCGGCATTGATCGACAGGGCGCGGCACGTTGCCGCGCCCCGAGGCGGAAGGACGACTAGTCGACGCCCGACACGTGGTCGCCGACGTTCGCGCCGAACACGCGCTGGCGCAGCAACGCGAGTTGGTCGCGGGTCTGCGCGGCCTTCTCGAACTCGAGGTTCTTGGCGTGCTCCATCATCTGCTTTTCGAGGCGCTTGAGTTCCTTGGCAAGCTGCTTCTCGGACATGTCCTCGAATTTCGCGCGCGCCTGCTGTTCCTTCAGTTCGGCGCGAGCATCGTCGACGTTGTACACGCCGTCGATAATGTCGCGAATGCGCTTGACCACCCCGCGCGGCGTAATGCCGTTCTCGAGGTTGAAGGCGATCTGCTTGTTACGCCGCCGCTCGGTTTCGTCGATCGCGCGACGCATCGAGTCGGTGACCTTGTCCGCGTAGAGAATCGCTTTGCCGTTCACATTCCGCGCCGCCCGTCCGATGGTCTGGATCAGCGAGCGCTCAGCGCGCAGAAAACCTTCCTTGTCCGCATCGAGAATCGCGACCAGCGACACTTCCGGAATATCCAGCCCTTCGCGCAACAGGTTGATCCCCACCAGAACGTCGAAGGTGCCGAGACGCAGATCGCGGATGATTTCGACGCGCTCCACCGTGTCGATGTCGCTGTGTAGATAGCGCACCTTGACGCCGTGATCAGCCAGAAACTCCGTCAACTGCTCGGCCATGCGCTTGGTCAGCACCGTGACCAGCACGCGGTCGCCCACCTTGACGCGCTCGTTGATCTCGCCGAGCACGTCGTCGACCTGGCTGCGCGCCGGCCGCACCTCGATTTCCGGATCGACGAGGCCAGTCGGACGCACCAGTTGCTCCGCCACCTGCCCTGCCGTCTTCTGCTCGTAGTCGGCCGGCGTGGCCGACACGAACACCACCTGGCGCATTTTGCGTTCGAACTCGTTGAACTTGAGCGGCCGGTTGTCGAGCGCCGACGGCAGACGGAAGCCGTAATCGACCAGATTCTCCTTACGCGCACGGTCGCCGTTGTACATGCCGTTCAACTGGCCGATCAGCACGTGTGATTCGTCGAGCATCATGATCGCGTCCGACGGCAGGTAGTCGACCAGCGTAGGCGGCGGCTCGCCGGGCGCGGCGCCGGAGAAGTGCCGCGAATAGTTTTCGATGCCTTTGCAGAAGCCCAGCTCCTGCAACATTTCCAGATCGAAGCGCGTGCGCTGTTCGAGCCGCTGCGCTTCAACCAGCTTTCCGCCGCTATAGAAGAATTCGAGCCTCTCGCGCAGTTCGTTCTTGATCGTTTCGACCGCGCGCACCACGGTATCGCGCGGCGTCACATAATGCGACGACGGATACACCGTGAAACGCGGAATCTTCTGACGCACGCGGCCGGTGAGCGGATCGAACAGTTGCAGCGTTTCGACTTCGTCGTCGAACAGTTCGACGCGCACCGCCATCTCGGCGTGCTCCGCCGGGAAAATATCGATCGTGTCACCACGCACGCGGAACGAGCCGCGCTGGAAGTCGGCTTCGTTGCGGTTGTATTGCATGGCGATCAGCCGCGCGATGATGTCGCGCTGACCGAGCTTGTCGCCGGTGCGCAGCGTCAGAATCATCTGGTGGTATTCGGATGGATTGCCGATACCGTAAATGGCCGACACGGTCGCCACGATCACCACGTCGCGCCGCTCCATCAGGCTCTTGGTGGCCGACAGCCGCATCTGCTCGATATGTTCATTGATCGACGAGTCCTTCTCGATGAACAGATCGCGTTGCGGCACGTACGCTTCCGGCTGGTAGTAGTCGTAGTACGAGACGAAGTACTCGACCGCGTTGCGCGGGAAGAACTCACGGAACTCCGAATAGAGCTGCGCGGCGAGCGTCTTGTTCGGCGCGAACACGATGGCCGGGCGGCCGAGCCGCGCGATCGTGTTGGCCATCGTGAAGGTCTTGCCGGAACCGGTCACGCCGAGCAGCGTCTGGAACGCGAGGCCGTCCTCGACGCCTTCGACGAGCGTGTCGATCGCCGTGGGCTGATCGCCGGCGGGCGGATACGGCTGGTAGAGCTGAAACGGCGAGCCTTCGAACCTGACGAATTTGGATTCGTCGAGCGTCTCTTCGGCTTCAGTCAGATGTTGTTCGGACATGGGGGGCGGCACCGGGCCTTGGGCAAAGAACTATTCTAACGGGTTGCGGGAATCGAAGACCGAGCGGGTCTGCGTAGGGTTTGGGGCCGCTCGCGTGGGTAGGGTCCGACGCGATGGTACGGCCCTTTGGAGCAGCCGCGCGGCTTCTCGCGGCTTCTGGTCATGGCAGCCGACGCTCACTACAAGCCTTGGCCACGCTTGGTTGCGTGCCGCTCGCTTGGCTTCTCCGCGCCGCCTGCCAGGCAGCGCCGCTATTGCCAGGTGGCGCCGGAGTGCCTGTTTTTCAAGCAAAAAAACTCTACGAACGGCGTTGGCGTCCGAAAAACGGTCGCGAATTCGTTACAATGCGAAGTTGCGCTCGCTCGCCGTTGTCCGCCGCCCGTCCGCGTTTTGCGTCGGACGTCGCTGGGCCGGCCGTCCGCGATCGAAGCCGCCCTCTTCTCACTACTGCTGCCCACCCATCATGTCTCTGTTCTCCGCCGTCGAACTTGCTCCCCGCGACCCGATTCTGGGCCTGAACGAAGCCTTCAACGCCGATGCGCGCACCACCAAGGTCAACCTTGGCGTCGGCGTGTACTTCAACGAAGAAGGCAAGATTCCGCTGCTGCGCGCCGTGCGCGACGCCGAAAAGGCTCGCGTCGAAGCCGCGCTGCCGCGCGGGTATCTGCCGATCGAAGGCATTGCCGCTTACGACGCCGCCGTGCAGAAACTGCTGCTCGGCAACGACTCGCCGCTGATCGCAGCGGGCCGCGTCGTGACGGCGCAAGCATTGGGCGGCACCGGCGCGCTGAAAATCGGCGCGGACTTCCTGAAGCGCCTGAACCCGAACACCAAGGTCGCGATCAGCGATCCGAGCTGGGAAAACCACCGCGCGCTGTTCGAAAGCGCAGGCTTCGAAGTCGTGTCGTACCCGTACTACGATGCGCACACGCACGGCGTGAATTTCGACGCCATGTTGAGCGCGCTGAACAGCTACGCCGCCGGCACTGTCGTCGTGCTGCACGCGTGCTGCCACAACCCGACCGGCGTGGACCTGAGCGTCGAGCAATGGAAGCAGGTTGTCGAAGTGGTCAAGGCGCGCAATCTGGTGCCGTTCCTCGACATCGCGTATCAAGGGTTCGGCGACAACATCGAAGCGGACGCTGCGGCAGTGCGTCTCTTCGCTGCATCGGAACTGAACGTGTTCGTGTCGTCGTCGTTCTCGAAGTCGTTCTCGCTGTACGGCGAGCGCGTCGGCGCGCTGTCGATCATCACGGCAAGCAAGGAAGAAGCCGCTCGCGTGCTGTCGCAACTCAAGCGCGTGATCCGCACGAACTACTCGAACCCGCCGACGCATGGCGGCTCGGTGGTCGCGGCAGTGCTCGCGTCGCCGGAACTGCGCGCCACGTGGGAAACCGAACTGGCCGAAATGCGTGACCGTATCCGCGCCATGCGCAACGGTCTGGTCGAGCGTCTGAAGGCGAGCGGCGTGGATCGCGACTTCAGCTTCGTGAACGCGCAGCGCGGCATGTTCTCGTACTCGGGTCTGACGGCACCGCAAGTGGACCGTCTGCGCGAAGAGTTCGGCATCTACGCCGTGAGCACCGGTCGCATCTGCGTGGCTGCGCTGAATACGCGCAACCTCGACGTAGTGGCTAACGCGGTCGCTCACGTGTTGAAGTAAGGTATTGGCGGGCGCGGGCATTCATTGCACCCGCTCCGCTGGAAATGCTTGTGAAAACGGCGCCCTTTTTAGGGCGCCGTTTTTGTTTGCGGCCTGATTGCGTTTGCAACTTGCTTGTTGCCTGTTGCTCGAGCAAGGCCGCTTTCGACACAAGCAAGGACTGCCACAATTGCCGCGACCCACTTCATTCAGTCATGCGCCACTCGGACCCGTGGCTCTTTCAGCGCGAATCCCGATGGATATCGTGCGTAACAAAACCCGCATCGTTATCCGGCATGTCGAGCCAATCCGGTTGCGCAAGCGAATGGCGGATATCTTCCAAACCGCTTTGCCAATGTTCTCGCATTGTCGACAGACCGAACTGGAAGTCCTTGTAGTGCCCTTCGTACTCCTTGTGCCGGTAGATAAGATGGATCACGTTGTAGCGCTTCGAACACGACAGATCTTCGGCAAGCTTGCACCACGGATCGTCACGCTGATCGGACGGCACGCGATCCAGCACCTCGCGCAACACGTGCCGGAACCGCTGCGACCGTTGCAGCATATCGGTCACGAGACGCGTGCGGCTCGAATACTGGATGTCCTTCACGCGCCCTTGCACGTCGGTGATGTTGTCCGGCACCGGCCCGATCGCGCTCCAGAGATCGACCTGGAAGGCGAGCGTGTCACGACGCGGCGTGGACTGGATCACTTCGTAGAGCGGCGTGTTCGACATCAAGCCACCATCCCAGTAGTACTGGCCGTCGATCTCGACCGCCGCGAAGCCGGGCGGCAACGCGCCTGACGCCATGAAATGCTCGGGCCTGAGCGTCGTATGCGTGTTATCGAAGTACGCGAAATTCCCCGTGCCGCAATTGACCGCCCCCACTGAGACGCGCATTTCCTTCGAATTGATCCGATCGAAATCGCAGAACGCTTCGAGCGTGGCCTTCAACGGCGTGGTGTCGTAGTAGCTGGCCAGTTGCGGCGGCCCGGACACGGTGGGCAACGGCGGCGGAAAGCGCGGTACGAAAAAGCCCTTTTGCCCTTCGACGATGGCGCCGATTGCCTGCGTTGCCGTAAAGGCCTTACGCACGGCATCGCTGGAATTGAAGAGGGCGTGTTCGATAAACGCGGGCAACGGCGGCCCGAAGGCCGGCTGGCAGATCGTCTCCCAGAATTGCAACAGCCGTTCGACCCGCTTTTCGGGCGGATTGCCGGCAATGATCGCCGTATTCAACGCGCCGATCGAAATGCCGGCCAGCCAGTTCGGCTCGATGCCGGCTTCGTAAAGTCCCTGAAAGACGCCAGCCTGATAGGCGCCCAATGCGCCGCCGCCTTGCAGCATCAAGGCAACGGTTTCGTAGTTGGGCAAATGGAGGTGCCGGCCGGGATGCGCGGCGGGCGCCGGACCGGCGCCCTCGCCTTCCCCGTCGCCGGGCGCGCCGACGCGCGCCCGCTTGAGATTGCGTTGCGCCATAGGCACCTCCTTATTGCATATACCAGCCGTGGCTCACAATAAAGGACTGGCCGGTCAGCGCCGCCGTCGGGAAGGTGGACAGGAACAGCACCGTTTGCGCGACGTCTTCCACCGTGGTGAAGACACCGTCGACCGTGCCGCCCAGCATGACGCGCTTCACCACGTCTTCCTCGCTGATGCCCAGTTCCTTGGCCTGTTCGGGAATCTGCTTGTCGACGAGCGGCGTGCGCACGAAACCAGGACACACGACATGCGAGCGCACGTTGTGCTTTGCGCCTTCTTTAGCCAGCACACGCGCGAGACCCAGCAGCGCGTGCTTGGCCGTCACATAGGCCGATTTGAGCGGCGACGCTTCGTGCGAGTGGACCGAGCCCATGTAGATCACGATGCCGCCGCGATCGTCCTTGTACATGTGCTTGAGCGCGGCCTTGGTGGTCAGGAAGGCGCCGTCCACGTGGATCGCCTGCATTTTTTTCCAGTCTGAAAACGAATAGTTTTCGATCGGGTTAACGATCTGGATGCCGGCGTTGGAAATGAGAATATCGACCGAACCGAGTTCCGCGGCCACTTTGTCGATGCCTTGATTGACGGCGTCTTCGTTCGTGACGTCCATCGCCACGCCGATTGCCTTGCCGCCGCCCTTCTTGATTTCTTCAGCAACGGCGTTCGCTCCGTCCTGATTCAGGTCGGCGATCGCGACAGCCGCGCCCGCCGCGGAAAGAGTCAGCGCAATCTGCTTGCCGATGCCGCTTGCGGCGCCAGTAACCACCGCAACCTTGCCATTCAGATTCGTGTTCGTTGACGACATCTAGAACCTCCATGCAGTTGATGAGCAATGAGACCACGGGCCGCGGGCGGCGTGAAGTCAGCCAAACGGCATAGGCCGTTCGGCCGAATGCTGCACTGCGGCCAACGCTGCTATTGTGCATGAACCGTGTGAACTCCATCGGTTAAAAGCACATCGAAGCGTATCTCTTTAAACTGGACGTTTTCGGCGGGATTCCGGTGGCATCACCAACAAGGAGCAATGCATGAATTATCGACGTCTGGGCCGTTCCGGCCTGCAAGTCAGCGAGCTGTCCATCGGCTCGTGGGTCACCTACGGCAATCAGGTGGACACCCACGCGGCGCGCGAATCGCTCGCGGCCGCGCGCGACGCGGGAGTCAACTTCTTCGACAACGCCGAGGTCTATGCCGGCGGCAAGTCCGAAGAGATCATGGGCCAGGCGCTCAAGGAGCTGGCGTGGCCGCGCGTGAGCTACGTGGTGTCGACGAAATTCTTCTGGGGACTCGCGGAAGCGCCGAACCAGTACCACACGCTGAACCGCAAATATCTGCTGAACGCGATCGACGCGTCGCTCAAACGGCTGCAGCTCGACTATGTCGATCTGGTGTTCTGTCATCGTCCCGACCCGAACACGCCGGTGGAGGAAACCGTCTGGGCCATGAGCGACATGATCACTCGCGGCAAGGCGCTGTACTGGGGCACGTCCGAATGGAGCGCCGATGAAATCCGCGCTGCTTACGACATCGCGGAACGGCATCATCTGCACAAGCCGGTCATGGAGCAGCCGCAGTACAACCTGTTCCATCGCAACCGCGTCGAGCAGGAATACAAGCGGCTTTACGAGGATATCGGCCTCGGGCTGACCACCTGGAGCCCGCTTGCATCCGGCCTGCTGACCGGCAAATACCGCGACGGCGTGCCGGCCGACAGCCGCGCGCAATTGCAGGGCTACGACTGGCTGCGCAAGCAGGTCACCGACGCCGGCAAGAACAACGTGGTCGGCAAGCTCGGCGAAGTGGCGGATGAGTTGGGCTGCACCGTCGGTCAGCTCGCCATTGGCTGGATTCTGAAGAATCCCAATGTGAGTACGGTGATCACAGGTGCGTCGCGGGTTGAACAGATCGGCGAGAACATGAAGTCCGCCGAGGTGGCCGAGCGGATCACACCGGAGATCAAAACCCGAATCGAGGAAATTATCGGCGACGCCCACGACTGACCGGACTCGCGCGACCGCGTAACATTGCCGTGGCGGTAGCGCGGCTGTGTTACGCGTGGAGCTCGCTGCAATGCGCGGGGCGCGACGCGGCGTCGCGTACAATACGCGACCGCGCTGCACACCGGCGCTATATGTCCGCGTTGTGCAGCCACATTGCAGCCGCATCGCCGAATCCGCCCTGGAGCGGCACGCCCTCTTTCAGCGTCTCCTCATCATGCTCAGCTACCGCCACGCCTTTCATGCAGGCAATCACGCCGACGTTCTGAAACACGCCGTCGTGTTGCAGCTCCTGCGCTACCTCGGTCAGAAGGACAAGTCCTACTGGTATATCGACACGCATGCGGGCGCCGGCGTCTACTCGCTGAAGGAAGGTTACGCGACCAAAACCGGCGAGTTCCAGACCGGCATCGGCAAACTGTGGGGACGCAACGATCTGCCGCCGATGTTCGCCGACTACGTCGACGAAGTGAGCGCGCTCAATCCGGACGGCCAGCTGCGCTTCTATCCCGGCTCGCCGTATATCGCGTGGCGGCAGATGCGCGAACAGGACCGCATGCGTCTGTTCGAGCTGCACACCACCGAAATCGACGTGCTGCGCCACAATTTCCGCGACGCGGGCCGCCGCGCCATGCTCTATGCGGGGGACGGCTTCGACGGCATTCTTGCCTTGTTGCCGCCGGCCCCACGCCGCGCGCTGGTGCTGCTCGATCCGTCGTATGAGGACAAGCGCGACTACACGCGCACACTGCGCTGCGTCGAAGAAAGCCTGAAGCGGTTTCCGACCGGTACGTATGCGGTCTGGTATCCGCAGGTGAGACGCCCTGAGTCGCAGCGCTTCCCCGATCAACTGAAGAAGCTGCAGGACCGGAACTGGCTGCACGTGAGTCTGACTGTCAGCAATCCGCCAGAAGATGGTTTTGGACTTTTCGGCAGCGGCATGTTCATTCTGAACCCGCCGTATACTCTGGCAAAAACGTTGAAGGACCAGATGCCCTGGCTCGTCAAGACGCTTGGCGAGGACAAGGCCGCGCAGTTCAAGGTGGAGTATCGCGGCGACTGAGCTTCTTGTGGTGGGAAGCGAGCTTTTTCGGCTCTGAGCTTTTGTCGGCTACGAGTTTTTGTGGCCTCCGAGCTTACGCGGTTCGTCGAGCCGTCCTAACGTTGTCACCGGCCACGCGCGCACGACGCGCGCAGCCGGTCCGGCTCCTCAGTCAGTCCGGGCCGCCGCCTACTTGAGTTGCGCGTCAGCCTTCCGCGCGAAGTCGTTGGTATAGGTCGCGTTCAGGTCGATCTTTTTCGGATCGAGCCGGCTATCGAACGAAGACAACGCGCGCAATGACGTCGCCGGACCGTCCGCGGGCATCAAGCCGTCCGGAGAATAGGCGTCGCGCACGTTGTGGAAGGCCTCCACATACAGCGCCGAGTCGTTGAGCAGATAAGCCGGCGGCACCATCTTCAGCAGATCGGCATCGCTTGCGGTCTGCAGCCAGTGATCCGCGCGCACGATTGCATTGGCCAGCGCCTGCGTCGTCTTCGGATACTTCTGGATGAAATTGTCCGAGGCATAGAGCGTCGCCGCCGGCATCGTCCCGCCGAATACCTCTTGCGTGCCCTTTACCGTGCGCGTATCGACCAGCACCTTGATCGCGCCACTGCGCGTCAGTTTGGTCATCATCGGATCGACGTTGGAGAGCGCGTCGATCTGGCCGCCGCTTACCGCGGCGAGCACGGAGGCGCCGCTGCCCACGCCGATCGCCGAAATCTCGTTGCGCTGCACGCCGGCTTTGCGCAAAGCCACGGTGAGCACGAGATCCGTCGACGATCCCGGCGCGCTCACGCCGACTTTCGCGCCTTTGAAGTCCGCCAAAGTCTTGAGCTGGTCCGCCTTCGACTTCAACACGGCAACGACGATCTGCGGCGCGCGTCCCATCAACACGAACGCCCGGTAGTGCTGCCCTTTCTCCTGCATGAACAGCGTGTGCTCGAATGCGCCGGCACCCACGTCGGCGCTGCCGCCTACCACCGCTTCCAGCGCCTTCGATCCGCCCGCGAAATCCTCGAGCGTGACGTCGAGGCCTTCGTCCTTGAAGTAGCCCAACTGTTGCGCAGCGAGCACCGGCAGATAGTAGAGGCCCGGCAGACCACCGACTGCCATCGTCAGCGTGGGCTTTTCCGGTGTGTCTTTGGCGAGCGCGGCGCTAGGCAGCGCGGCCAGTGCAAGCAGCGTGACGCAGGCGCCGGCGGCTTGCCGCATCCAGTGAGTCGGCATTCGATGTCTCCTTATTCTGTTTTTCGTTCGATACGGTGGCGCCGGGCTTGATGTGTGGCCCGCGTCGCTAGCGAGAGACCGCGCGATGATTGTCGTCGGACGGTTTCGCACGCGCCATGCGCCCAAACCCCAATGGCGCACGCAGCGAGTCGGCACATATGTCCGATCCCGTGCCTGTGCTCACGCCCAGCAATCACGCGCTGCCGTCGTCGGCGTGTAAGGCGGGCCGCGTTCATCGCGGGCGTGCTCGCGCAGGCGTCCACGAGGCGGTGGGATTAGCCGCGCACCCGAAGGATCAACGGATATGGAACAGAGCTGGCGGGAACGGCCGCGTCGCGAGCACTTATTGCGGCCGAGGCACTGGACGAGGCTGCGGTTGCGGCAGCGGCATGCCTCCGCCCGCAGGCAACTGGATATAAGGCGCAACGACGATCGGGATTGTCGAATTCGGCGCCAGTTCGGCCGGCGTCGCGATCGGCTGCGCTTCGACGATCGGCTGATGCGAAAGCGGCGCGGTCTGCAGCACGGTGCCGCTCTGGCCGTCGTTGATGCCGTTCTGCGAGTCGAGAATCACCGGCTTGCGCGCACTGGTCGACGCAGCACAAGCGCTCGACATGGCAAAAACCGTGGTCAGCGAGGCTGCAATGGTCACGGCCAGGAGGGATTTGAGCGGGCGGACAGGTGACATGGGCGGACCGGTTGAGTGTGGGAAAGCCGGATTTCGCAGAAAACGCTTTACCATACCGCGACGGTCGCCGCGAGGCTAGTCGATATTCGCCACAAATAGCCCGCAGACGCCGTCGGATTGAAATTTTCGACGTGCAGATGTGACAAAGCCCCGCATGGACGGGGCTTGACGCTTTTGCTGCCGTGGCTGCGCGACAAGCGCTGCCGGGTCAAACTTGATGGTGTTGAAACTTACAGCGAGTAGCCGTTGGTTTCGAGCGAGCGGATGCGCTGTTCGAGCTGGACGATATCCGACGACGACGCCAGATAGGCTTCGCGGCGGGTGCGTTCAGCGGTTTCAAACCAGGTGCTCAGCTTTTCAAGTACGTATGCAAACATGATGTTCTCCAAGGATCAGATTGAATCCCCGGTGGATTGGGCATCAGGGATTTCCCGTAAAAGGGTTAACCCGGATTATAGCCTTATAGCGCAGTCTGACTAGTGAAATGCCCGCATGACGTGCATTCCGTTTTGGAATGGTGCACGAGTACGGTGCACGTAACTAGTTGATTTGGCTTAAATTGAGACGGATTTTTGGCGACAATCAATACCGCCCCATATTTTAACGCACGATATTGGTGCAAATGTCAATTAGGTCGCAACTAACCCAGCTGCTAGGTTGCGCCGAACGCCAAAAAGACCATCTCAAATTGGATGACAACCCTGTCCTGAGACCAGATCGGTATCCGCGAGTCGCTCGATGATCGGACAATCGGGGCGGTCGTCGCCGTGACAATGGTCGGCCAGGTGCGCCAGTGTGTCGCGCATGTCGGTCAGTTCAGCGATGCGGCGATCCAGTTCCGCAACGTGTTCCAACGCAATCGTCTTCACTTCGGCACTGGCGCGCGAGCGGTCGTGCCACAGTGCCAGCAGCCGTCGAATGTCTTCGACCAGAAAGCCGAGCCGGCGCGCCTGGCGAATGAAGCGCAACGAATGCACCTCTTGCGGGCCGTATACGCGGTAACCGGCGCTCGTGCGCGATTTCGCCGCCAGCAAGTCAACGCTTTCGTAGTAGCGAATCATTTTCGCCGTGACGCCCGACGCGCGGGCTGCTTCACCGATATTCATGGCTCTTTCCCCCAGTCTATGTACGTCGATCGTACACCTTCCCATGATGGGAAGGTGTACCACTCAATTGCGGATCGGCAGGCATAATTCAACCATCGCACTATCCATTTTCCCGAGGCAATCCCGATGACAATCGAATTCCAGGTAGAAGGCATGAGCTGCCAGCACTGTGTGGCGGCGATTACGAACGCAATCCGCGAACACGATGAAGCCGCGAAAGTCCACGTCGATCTGGCATCCGGGCGAGTGGCGGTCGAATCGGCGCAACCGGCTGAGACGCTGAAGGCCGCCATCGACGAGGCCGGATACACGGTGACGGGCATCGCGAATGGCGCAACAAACGCCACGACAAACGGCGCGTCCGGCGCCGCCCGGTGAGCGAGCTCACGTCATGTTCAAAGTTGCCGTCATTGGTGCCTCAGGGCTGCTTGGCCGCGCGCTCGTCGACGAACTGGCGCAGCAGACCGGCTGGCAAGTCGTCGCCACAGCTTTCAGCCGGCTGGCGCCGGGCACGGTCGCGCTGGATATTCGCGACGCGCAGGCAGTCGAGCAGTTCGTCGAGCGCGAAGCGCCGGACGCGCTCGTGATTGCCGCGGCGGAGCGTCGGCCGGACGTGTGCGAGCATGATCCCGCACTGGCCCGCGCGCTGAACGTCGACGCGGTGCGCACCCTTGCCGCGGCGGCGAACCGGCGCGGCGCATGGACGCTGTCGATCTCCACCGATTACGTGTTCGACGGCACGCACCCGCCCTACCAGCACGATTCCGCGCCCGCGCCACTCAATGCCTATGGGCGCAGCAAGCTCGAAGGCGAGCGTGCGTTGACTGAATCGACCGACCTCGGCTGCGTGCTGCGTTTGCCGTTGCTGTACGGGCCGATCGTCAGTTGGGCGGAGTCTGCCGTGACGAGTCTCGTGCCGGCGATCGCCGCGTCGGCCGCGCCCGATGGCAAACCCGCCGTCATGGATGCATGGGCGATCCGTTATCCCACCTTCACGCCGGACGTCGCTTTCGTGATCCGGCAAATGCTCGAACGGCATGCGCGGGGCGACGCGATCCGCGGCATCGTGCAATGGTCCGGCGACGAACCGATGAACAAGTACGAAATCGCCGTGCGCCTTGCCGAAGCGTTGCAAGTCGGCGCGCATCTGACGCCGCAACACACGCCGACCGATGCGACGCCGCGCCCGCATAACTGCCACCTGGCTTCGAGCCGGCTCGAGGCGCTCGGGATCGGCCGCCGCACACCGTTCGATGCGGCGATCCGGCAAGTGTTAGCCGTGTTTCCGTGGCGAGGTGCTGCGTAGGCGTAGAACGTCTCGTCGGGTAGATAGGGCTGGCCACGGCGGGTCACCCGTGTTGCCATGAATGCGATGCGCCGGCACGACAGCCTGATGGCGGTCGTGCGGGTTTAACAGCCGCAAGCCGCCCTCAATGAAAATCGCGGCTCGCCGTGGCCAGTTCACCCAGCCATTCGCTGTGGTCCTCGAGGCGATGGGCGACGAGATGGATCACCTCGCCTTTGTTTTTCCGTTTCGCTTTGCCTGCCTGGTTTGCGCTCACGCCATTTCCGGCATTGTCGCCGCCGGTCGCCACGCCGTCGTCGCGCTGCAAAACGCCGTAGACCGCGAGCAACGACGAGCCCAGCAAAACCTTGCGCTGCTTTTCCACTAGCGACGGCCAGACGATCACATTGATCGACCCGGTCTCGTCTTCGATGGAAACGAACACCGTGCCGTTTGCCGTGCCCGGCCGCTGCCGCACGGTGACGATGCCGCACGCTCGCGCCAGCGTGCCGTGCTGGCACGCGGCGAGTTCGGCGGCCGTGCGAAAACGATGGTGAGCAAGGCGTGCGCGCAACAACGCGAGCGGATGGCGATTGAGCGTGAGGCCGAGGCTCGCATAGTCGTCGACGATTTCGCGGCTTTCGGCTGCCTGCGGCAAGAGCAGCGGCGCTTCGGCGATCGGTGCGTCGCGCAGCAGTTTGGGCACCGTGTGCTGCGCCGTCACGGCCCACCATGCTTCGCGCCGATGTCCCGCGATACTGACCAGCGCGTTCGCCGCGGCAAGCGCTTCGAGATCGCGCCGCGTCAAGGCCGCACGGCGTGCCAGATCGTCGACATCGGTAAACTGCGCCTCGTCGCGTGCCGCCATGATGCGTTCGGCGGCCCCTTGTGCCAGCCCCTTGATCAGATGCATGCCGATGCGCACGGCGGGACCGCGAGCGCCATAGGTATCCGACGATTGAAACACGCGGGCAGTCAACCGCTGTGCCGCGCGCCGGACCGTCCTGCTCACCGTCAGGCGCCGCAGCGAAAGATCGCGCAATTGCTGCGCGGATAGTACGGCCTGTTGACGATGCAAACAGGTTTCGTCCGCTGAGATCCGCTGTCCTTCATGACCGCGTCTTTCGAATGTCGACTCCCAATCGCTCAGGGTCACGTCGGGCGGCAATACCTTGACGCCGTGACGCTTCGCATCCTGAACGAGTTGCGACGGCGAATAAAACCCCAACGGCTGACTGTTCAACAAACCTGCCAGAAAAGCAGCCGGTTCATAGCGCTTCAACCACGCGCTGAGATAAACGAGCAACGCAAAGCTCGCCGCATGGCTCTCCGGAAAACCATACTCGCCGAAGCCTTCGATCTGTTTGCAGATACGGTCGATGAACTCCTGTTCATAACCGCGCGCCGACATGCGGTCGCTCAAATCCTTCTGATACTTCGCCAGGTTGCCGCTGCGCCGCCATGCGGCCATCGCGCGCCGCAACTGATCGGCCTGCTCACCGGTATATTTCGCCGCAACCATCGCCAGATGCATGACCTGTTCCTGGAAAATCGGCACGCCGAGCGTACGTTCGAGTACGGGACGCAACTCATCCTTCGCGTAGTCAACCGGTTCGAGCCCCTGCTTGCGGCGCAGATAGGGATGCACCATGCCGCCCTGAATCGGCCCGGGCCGCACGATCGCCACTTCGATCACGAGATCGTAGTACTTGTTGGGCTTCAGGCGCGGCAGCATGCTTTGCTGCGCACGCGATTCGATCTGGAATACGCCGATCGTATCGGCATGGCCGCACATTTCGTAGACGGCGCGATCCTCGCGCGGAATATCCTGCACCCTGAACGTCGGAAAACCGCGCCTCAATGCGACGAATTCCAGCGCGCGCCTAATCGCCGACAACATGCCGAGCGCCAGCACGTCGACTTTCAGCAGCTTGAGCGCGTCGATATCGTCCTTGTCCCATTCGATTACGCTGCGGTCTTTCATCGTCGCGTTCTCGATCGGCACGAGTCGCGACAGCTTGTCTTTCGCGATCACAAAACCGCCGACGTGTTGCGACAGATGACGCGGAAAGCTGCGCAACTCCTGGGTCAAACGAATCAGGTTCCGCGTGATGTGCGAGTTGGCATCGAAGCCCGCTTCGGCCAGATATTTGGCGACTGCATCCGTGCCGTCCCACCATTGTTGCGACTTGCTGATCCGCTCGATCAACGACGCCTCGAGACCCAGCGCCTTGCCGACGTCTTTCAGCGCACTACGCGCGTGATACGTAATCAGCGATGCAGTCAGGGCCGCCCGATGACGGCCGTACTTCGTGTAGATATATTGAATGACCTCTTCGCGCCGCTGATGCTCAAAGTCGACGTCGATATCAGGCGGCTCGTTGCGCGCGCGAGAGATGAAACGCTCGATCAGCATGTTCATATGCACCGGATCGATTTCCGTCACGTGCAGGCAATAACAGACGATCGAATTCGCCGCTGAACCTCGCCCCTGGCAGAGAATGTTTCTGGAGCGCGCGAAACTCACGATATCGTGCACCGTCAGAAAATACTTTTCGTATTTCAGATCGGCGATCAGCCCCAACTCCTTTTCGATCTGACCGATTCGCTTCAGGTCCATGCCTTTGGGCCAGCGCTCCATCGCACCGGCCATGACCAGCTTGCGCAGATAACTCGACGGCGACTCGCCGGCGGGCACCAGTTCTTCGGGATACTCGTACTTGAGTTCGTCGAGCGAGAAGCGGCATAGCGCGGCGATACGCAGCGTTTCTTCCAGCGTATCGCGCGGATACAGTTTGCCGAACCGCACGCGCGTACGCATGTGCCGCTCCGCATTCGCCTCGAGCGCGTGGCCGCATTGCGATAGCGGCGTAACGAGGCCGATGGCTGTCATTGTGTCCTGCAAAGGCTTGCGCGATCGGGCATGCATGAGAACGCCGCCCGCCGCGACCAGCGGCAAACCACTCGCTTTTGAAATCATGCGCAGGGCGTCGATCTGAAGATCATCGCTGCCCGTTTGCCAGAGTTCGAGCGCGATCCATGCCCGTTGTGCAGCGAACGATGCGAGCCAATGCGCGCAACGCAGCGTATGCGAGAGCGTCGCCGCGCGCTGCGGCACGAGCATCAGGACGCAATCGGGCAACGTCTTCAGATGTGCCAGATGGGGCAAGGAATCGGTGAAGTCGGACGGACCGAGGCGATAACTGCCTTTGTCCGCACGCGAGCGGGCTAGCGTAATCAGCTCGGAAAGGTTGCCGTAACCGTTGCGGTTGGTTGCTAGCGCGACCAGGGTGCAGAAAGGCTCGCCGGTTTCGTCGGTCAGATTGAGTTCGCTGCCGATGATCAGTTGAGGGAGGGGTTTTAGTGCCTCGGTTTCCGAGGCTTCCACGGTTTCCTGTTGCAACGTTCCGGTTTTTGTCGCGTCTTCCAAAGGCGCTTCCGGTTGCGCAGCCTTGGCCTTTTCCTCGCGCTCTTTCTGCTGACGGTCCCGCTCCGCTTTGATTTCCCTCAACGCCGTGTGGGCGCGCACGACGCCTGCCAATGAGCATTCATCGGTGATGGCGAGCGCGCTGTAGCCGCGCGACATCGCCTGCTCGACGAGTTCATGAGGATGCGACGCGCCACGCAGAAAAGAGAAATTAGTCAGGCAATGCAATTCCGCATACGCCGGCAACTGGGTGGCGAGCGGCGGCTGCGCGAGGAATGATGGCTGGATTAGAGGCATGATGGTCAGCCGAACAAACCCTGCAAATACCACTCGCCGCTGAGGCGTTCGCGGTATACCCAGAACATGTGCCCGCGGTCGTCGGCTGCAACGTAGTAATCCCGCTCGACACGGTTGCCGTCCCACCACCCTGCTTCGATCCGTTCGGTACGCGTGAGCATTTTCAGCGGCCGGCGATAGATCGGCCGCTGGTCGCGCATCATCAGGCGCAGCGGTTTGTCGAGCATCCAGACCGGGCGAGGCTGGGAAGGTAATGCGCTGTCAGGTAGGTCAAGGGATGCCTGTGCGTTGCCGGGTTGCGGTGCGGATGTGCTGGTGTTTTTGGCGTCGTTTGTTTTGGATGGGCGTTGGGGTGCCTGGGTCGCCTCAGCCGCCTCGATCGCGTAGGCGAGCGCCTCACTGTCTTCGCGCCCTTCCTCCGCGGCAGCGTGCCGCAACTCATCGGTCAGCCAGGTTTTGTCCGCTTTGATCTTCGACCGGGACTTCGCAGGCGAACGCTTCTTGCGCGAAAACGCTTGCGCCTGGTAGGCTTCGACGCGCATTGCCCGCTCGGGACGATGATCGTCCTGCACCGACATCTGCAGCACATTCTCCGGCCCTAATCGAGCGCTCAGGCGCTCCAGCAGACGCGCAATCGAATCGCCATCCGATTCGGGCATGGGAAACAAGGTGTCCGACTGCCCGGCATATTCACCGATCTGCTCAGCGACCAGCTTCAATTCGATGACCGGTGCCGCCAGCACGGTCTGATTCAACTTTTCCCGCAACAACCAGATCAGATGCTCGGCATCACGCGACGGTATGGCCCATGCGACCTTCAGGCTCGATGTCTTCTGTGCATGACGGGACGCCAATTCATGCTCGAGCAGCAACGTATAACCGCTGAGCGCTGCATGATGCGCGCTCAGCCAGCCGGCCAACTGCACGATCAGCCGACGCGCGGCGAACAGCAATGCATCCGCGTTATCGACCCGCGAGGGCAACTCCAGTTGCGCATGAAACGACGCCGGCGCGCGAAACGATTCGCGTGGATCCGGGCGCGTGCCATACGCCTGCGCCAGCAGATCCAGAATGCCGCTGCCGAAACGTCGCACGACACCCGAACGTGGCAATTGACGCAAATCGGCCAGCGTCGTACAGCCGACGTGCGAAAACGCATCGCGATGCGCCTGCGTGACCGGCAGCAGCGAGACGGATAAGCCATCGAGGACGCGCGCAAGCGACGTCTCCTTGACCACGTGCCAGCGATGGCCCTGCCGAACGGCGCGCGCCTGCGCCAACAGCCACGCTCCCCAGGCGGTCGGCGCACAGGCGATGCGCGCCGTATAGCCGAATTCCGCCACCGTGGCAGACACCCGCGACAACAACGCGCGCAAGCCGCCGAACAATCTCAAACCCGAGCCGACTTCCAGCAACAGGGTGTGCGCGTCGGCAAGCGACACTTTCGGCGTGTATGTCAGCAAGGCAAGCGCTATGGCTTCGAATGCCTGAGTTTCGCGGGCGGCATCGGCGGCAAGCAGTTCAAGCCCCGGTGCCAACGCCAAGGCGTACGAACGCGAATGACCCGCATGCACGCCGGCACGCAGCGCGTCGAGATCCGGCATCAGGATGTGCGCGTGATCGGCTAGGGCGTAACAACGCCCTCCACCGATGTCTTCGGCATCGTGAAGTTGGCTTGTCTCGTCGCGCGACTCACGCCGATTCGGCTTCGCGAGCGAACCATCCTGGAGCGGCGCGAGAGGCTTCACCGCTTCCAGCGACAAGAGTGGCAATGTGACTGCGATCCACAGCATGTTTGATCTCTGGCCCTTGATGACGGTCGACTCCGTCTTCCGGCAACAAGACGCTTTGTAAAGGCAAAACGAGACGAAGAGGCTCGGCTAGCGGCGGCCCGCGACGCTTGAAGATGTCGATCGACAAACCAATCTCCTGCAGCCATTGACGACGGTTGATCGTCTGCGCATTGGCCGGCAAAAGCGGCTCGCAGATCATTCGCAATGGCGCTGGGGAAGATTGCGTGGCGGCCTCGACAGGCCGGATCAAAAATGCCAGCGATGCCGACTCCTGAGCCGCCACTTGCAGGCGTCGGACCTTGTCGGCACGCGCATTCGGCAGCCAAACCAGGACCGCGCCGATGCCATCCTGCTTCAAGGCCTGAGCAGCGGCCCACAGGGCCTGGTCTTCACTCGAGCGCACCCATAAGACTCGCTCGACATCGACACCCCAAGCTCTCAATGCGGCAGCGCATGGCTGATACGGAGGCGCCACGAGCATGACATGCCGCCCGGCTTGCTTCGTCAGATGACGCAGCGCATGAGCTAGCAGCCGTACTTCACCCACTCCACCATGCTCAACCAACAACTCTGTCAGACCGCCAGCCGACCAGCCTTGTCCCGGCAACAACTGATCCAGCGTGGCATAGCCGCTGGAAATTACACGCGAGTCCGCCTCGGCAAGCTCATTGCCCTGCCACACCTGACGCCGTAATTTAGACGACAGCGCGGTCGTCGCAAGCTGAATCGCTGCTGCCATAGACACGCTCTTGAATAGGGAATGCTCCGCCCTGCCCGGCATCGAGCAAGCATGAGGTGACGAGTTTTTACTGTATATTTATACAGTATTTTGGGATGGATGTTAAGACGGAGGGATACAGCCCGGTGGGCGCAGGAAGGGGCTTGAGGAAGTGATGAATGCTGTTTTTAGGACAGCCTTTATATCTGTTGAAACAGCTATTTTTATGCTTCAGGTTGGGCTGTTGTGAAGGGATGGGAGGAGTCGAGGTAAGCGCCCGGTCATCCCGTCTTGAGTTGGGCTGAGGGTCTTGGGAGCATCGTATCCACTTAAAATAGGTGGACACGTGAACACTATCGAAGAAGCGCCAATTGGAAGGCGGCGGCGTCGCCGCTTCAGCGTGGAGTTTAAGGCTCAGGTTGTTGCGGCTTGTCAGGGCCCGGGAGTGTCGCTCGCGGCCATCGCCCTGCACCACAAGTTGAACGCAAATCTGCTCCGACGTTGGGTGGAACAGGCCGAAGGGAGCGCCCGGGTGGCGGTCGCGTCCAGCGAAGTGGCTGTGCAGTCCGCAGAGGCGCCGGCATTCGTGCCGGTACCGCTCGACACGATGAACGTTCGCCCGGCCGAGATCCGCGTCGAGGTGCGTCGCGCGCACCAGTCGATCACGGTTAGCTGGCCGACATCAGAGCGCCGCCTGGCTGCGTGAGTGGCTCGCGTGATCCGCATTGATCAGGTGTGGCTGGCGGTCGAGCCGCTGGACATGCGGGCCGGCTTTGATACGGCACTGGGCCGGGTGATAACCGTATTCGGCGCCGCGCATCCACATCATGCTTATCTGTTCGCCAACCGGCGGGCCAACCGTCTGAAGGTGCTGGTTCACGACGGGATTGGAATCTGGCTGGCAGCGCGACGGCTGAACGAGGGACAGTTTGTCTGGCCTTACCCTGGTAGCGAGCCGAAGCATCACGCGCTGACGCAGGAGCAACTCGCCGGTCTGGTGGTGGGTTTGCCGTGGCAACGCATCGGTCCTGACGGCGTGATCCGTGTCGTATGACGCCCGCAATGACGTAAACGGTTGCGCTTTCGCGCTCTCCGAGGTTCTGGCAGACTCGTCCGCATGGACCTGCCCGCCGATCTCAACGCCCTCAGCCCGGAACAGTTGCGCGCGCTCGCCGCGCAGCTGATTGCCCAGGTCGAGGACAGAGACCGGGAGATTGATGAGAAGACCCGGGAAGTCGGCGAGAAGGAACGGGAACTGCGTTACCGGCAGACCCGTATCGACCAGTTGACCCACGAGATATCGATCCTCAGGCGCCAGCAGTTCGGCCGACGCAGCGAACAGCTCAGCAGCGATCAGATGAACCTGCTGGATGAAGCGATCGACACGGATCTGGCCGCCATTGAAGTGGAGCTCGAGCAGCTTCAACCACAAGCCACAGCCGAGCTGTCACCCCAGCAACCGAAGCGCGCAGCGCTGCC